>JAUVWI010000050.1 GCA_030604195.1 Spirochaetales bacterium | reverse complement strand
ATTTCCCATCCGGGAAGGTAGAAGTGAATACGATCAAGAAAAGCCGTATCGTTATTTACTTCCTCTGATAGAGGGCTGAACAGATGGGATGTTTGCAGAACTGTTTCAACCGGCTGGTTGATGTTTCCGTTCAGGATTATGGATGCCACTCCTGTGATTTCACCACCGGCCCCGGCCCGTGAGAATGATCCGGACTCCATATAATCTTTCATCAATGGAACAGCATCTCTATCTTTAAAAATTCTATCGGTTGCTTCGTCAAAGCAGATGGCATCCCATTTTCCTACTGCTCCAACCCTACCCGTCGATCCATGGACAAACAGTTTGGCAACAGTGCCCTGTCCACCCGATATCAAAACAGCGTATGGCGTCAACTCCTTAAAGACAAAGGATTTACCTGTAGAGCGCGGCCCAAGCTCAACAAGGTTAAAGTTAGATTCAACCATTGGCAGTAAACGTGCGAGCAGGAGCATTTTTACGCGATCTGAAACATCTTCGGCACCTGGCTCATAACCACAGCTGCGAAGGATGATTTCCAGCCATTCACTTCTGGTGAACTCTTTGCGTTTGTTGATGATCTTGCTATTATCAAAGGTCGAAAGTTGAATCGGCTTGATGTCGGAAATGACAAAAGGGTAAATATTCTGTCCAATTTTTATGTCGGGATCGTATTCGACATCAATAATAGCCCAAATTCCTCCCATAAGCATTTTTTCATGCTGTTTTACCAGGCTGTCGACGATATTTCCATTTTTAATATTGCTGTTCTGGAGCTTTGCCCAATAGATATCCTTCTTTGAATCAAGCTCAACTGATATTTTATCAATGATCTTGTAGCGGCCCTTCTCCCTTATCTTGGAGTGGATCAATGAACTTTCTTCGGGATTAACATAGTGCTCAGAAAGTACCTTTTTTACATTTTCCATACCCTTGCGAATCTGCTCTTCATCATCAGTGGAACAGGAATTGGCAATAAGGTATTCAAGTACGAAAACAGGCACATTGGCGCCCACCTTTAATGAGAGGACAAGGTCCTTTCTCACGACATAGCCCCTGAAGTGCTCCAGAAGCTTTATATCCAAGTCATTCAATGCTGCCATAATTCAATTCCTTACCTGTTAAAATAAGCCGCCCAAATCCCGGTCTTTGTTTTGTATGATAATTGCCCTGTCGAGTTGCTCTTTTGTTTGAGCATCCAGCAGCTGGACATCTATTTCAGTGTTTCCGTCAAACGTGTATTCCTTTGTGACGAGTTGGTCCCTCTGGATTGTGAAGACATCGCTCTTGTTTATCTGAACCTTGTTGCTGAAGAATACCAGGAAGACCTTTCGCTCCATCGAAAAAAGGGAAAGGTCGCCGGCCCCTTTGTCGGATTTGATTTTCAGTTGAAATAATTCACCGGTAACACTCTTCAGGTCATCTTTGTTTTGGATATAGACCTTAAGAGCTTGCGAAAGTCCGACAGAGCGCTCCCAGAAAAAGTAAGGCGTTATAAGTTCCTGTGGCGAAACGCCACCATGGGAGAATCCATAAACACCGGGAGTTTTAAAGGGATTCATCGTTTTTGAAAAGTAGAGGTAATTGAAGTTATCATAACTCTTCTCTGCCTCTACATAGGCGCCGGATAAGGATGCCTGTCGGTTTACAGTACGGATATAACGTTCCGCTTTTTCGCAAATCCCCTCAAGTGATACCGAAATCTTATCTGACTCACTCAGCAATCCGGTGAGAACAAAGCCATGGTCGGTAATCAAATAGACATTTTCATACCCGCTGTTCAGGAGTAGCTCGATCTTTTCAGCAAAACAATCAATGGTTTCAGGGAAATACTTCAATGCCTTATGTTGCAGTTTTTCTCCCATAACATCGATATCTTTGTACGTACAGATCAGGAACTGCGACGGTCTTACATCATCGCTCATTTCTTCAAGCTTGACGAAATCGATGGATATGTCGGGGTTTTGCTCCCCTAGATATTTTTCGCGGCTTCCATGAACCTTTTCCGTAACCCCATTGGCCATGTAGATCCGGCTCATGTTGTTTTCAGTTTCGGAAGGGATATCCGCAAGTAGGGTATCCCTGGTAAGTTTAACGCGACTGCTTACCTTTGCCGCAACTTTACAGGCAATTTCATAGGTCACGCCATCACCAACAATAACGGCCGTTTTCACGCTATTCTCATCGATAATGCGCTGTAGTATTCCTGTTTGATTTTCTTGATAACCATTAAAATGTTTAAACCATTTATCAAGGAAAATGGATACGATCTGCTTATAGTGCTCCTGGAAGGGTTCAAGCAGGTCTCTTTTATTCAGGAACTCGGTGTAAAGGTTTCGGATCGCGGTATCGAGCTTATAAAAATGCTTTGTATAGAACTCAACACACTCCGGGAATGAGCTGAGGTAGGCAATGTTCTTAGTGTCAAATTCAAGCAATATTTTAACATCTGTCCAGAAACTTATTCCAAATGCCTGCGCTTGTTTATTCCGAATTCGTATATTTACTCTCTCCAGAAAATGAGCTGAAATATCTTTTGAGGAAATATTCTTTCCAATTTCTTTAAGCCACTTCTCGTCTATTATTCGGAATGGGTGAGATGGACTGACTGACCATATATTTAAATTTGACGGCAGGGTATAATTGTCAAGGTATCTGAACAAAGATTTCCGATAGCTTATAGAATCCAGCCAGTTATTATAAACAACTTCCATGACCGGATGACATTCGCCATAGGCAAGCCCGTCCAGCATTGCTTTTACTACCTCATTCGCCAGGGTCTGTGCCGGTTTTGAAATGTACTCCTGTTCCAGCAGGTCATTAACCTTGCGATAGAAGGCTTCTCTCAGCTGGGTATCGTCTTTTTCAGTTGAATACGCAGCTGGGTCATGGACAAAGGGGAGCAGCTCTTTTTTCAGATCAAATATTTCCGCTGCCCCTTTGTTTATCAGGTCCATCCAGTAGGTTCGATCTTTACCCACGCTTACTTTGGCCGCAGCGATGAGCTCCTCTTCTTGAAGATTGATATTCAGATTAAGCGTCTGGTGGACCTTGCCCTTGATGTAATTTTGCAGATACCGGATCTCAAGGCATCCGTTGGTCTCACAGTATTCCCGGATATATTTTAGATCATCTTTTTTCTTGTGTGTATAGATCAGGTATTTTCCGGATGATGGCTGTTCACATTCAATGAGATATTTTACATGCAGCTCCTCAATCTCTGAATGAGCCGGGTAAATGGTATATTCCGTCTCAACTGTACGCAAAAGAAATTCAGCCTCACCGGATTCATCAATGAAAACCGCTACGGAATGCTTTTCAAAGATACTCTGTAAATCTTTCTTAAACCACTTATCAATCATAGTAAAACTCTTATTTTAACCACGATAATTTTCCATGGTTGTTTTATTCATTTGGCAAGCTCCCAGTGCCCGCCTTTTGCGGGACCAATACGTTTTAATAATCCCCATTCTTTCAATTTTGCAATATTCTGTTCAATTTTCCGGCTGGAAATTCCTACATGTTCTGCCAGCTCTTTTGCCGACATGTTTGGCTTTGTCTTTAGAAGAGAAAGTATTTGTATTTGATTCGCAGTCAGGTTTTCTCCGACCTTTTTCTCCGACCTTTTTCTCCGACCTTTTCTCCGACCTATCTATTGAGACCTCATCTTCAAAGAATGTAACCACAGAGTAATCGGTTTCATTTTGAAATACAGGAGCTTTGGAGCTATAACTTTTCCATCCATTTATCATTTTGTCAAAGCCGAAACCTGCATTTTCAGCCAGTTTTACAAGTCGGAAGAGTTTGGCAATAATAGGATTCCGAGGTATTGAGATATCGGATTTTATAAGCTCATCAACCGGCTTCGGAAAACAGCCGGGGTTCATAAACTCAATTCTATCTGTAAAAATTCTTACCCTGGATTTCATGGGCGAAAAGTAATCCTCCCATTCAATATCTTCAAGGCGTTTGAGTAATTCGGCTTTATTCATACAGAAATCCTTTCCGAGTATTCCGTGGTTAATATACTCCCAGCGCAGATTACAGCCGCAACCGAAGCTCTTAAGGCAGAAGCCCAACACAATATATTCGGGCGTCCACAGGACTTCCTGCGGTCGCTGACTTGATTATTTTTTGCGCTGAAGGCGCAAAATTTCAAAGGTAATAGCATCTTACCAATCCGCATTTAAATATTTCTCAAGCTGTCCCGCATTGAGTACTTCATAAGGGATCATCTTCTTTTTCTGAAGCGGGGCGATATTTTTACCAACGCCGTCGTCGAGGACCGGGTTGTATCCTTCTGCGAGCAGTTGATCGATTTTCGCCTTGAAGGATTCAATCTCCTTGAGTTGTTTGAATATTCTGTCTTTCTCATTCTGTGCTTCAGCGCTGTTGTTGTCAGCCAAATCGCTCTGGCGGTTAATCAATGCCCGTTCCCGGTGTTCAATATAGACCGACCGTAGCCGCATTATCTTATCGCGGCTCCATTTGTAGATAATGATGTAGCAGTCAAAGCCCTGCTCCTGGCCGCTGGAAAGATGCCATATAAAGGGTGTTTTAGGCAAATACATAAACAGGTTGAGGTGGTCAGATAATTCCGCAAAGAAGTATTTATTTACATACTCATTCAGCGGTCGTCCCAGCACAGTATCAAAGCTGGAATATTGCGCCATGGAGAAACCCTTTTCCCGGAACTTCATTTCAATGCGGTCTATCAATACCTTTTCTCCGGCACCTGCTACCAGCGGGACAATGCCGTCCTCATCTTGCATAAGGATCTCCCGGATCATATCGGCCAGAAACTCCATGGCCAGCGTATGCATCCGCTGTTTAGGGATTACATTGCCCTGCTTAAACCAGTACCAGACATTAATCGGGTTGACCTGATGGCGGATACAGAACTCTTCCAGATTGTTGTTACTCTGATACAGACAGGGAAATCCGCGCTCAATGGCTGCCCGCTCTTCGGCGGTGAATTCCTTGACCGGTAGGGACAGGATGAAATCCCGGATGAGATCCAGCGGGAAATCTTTGGTTGCCTCTTCTTCTGTCAGGTAGGCATCCATGGCATCCGAACTCACCGGCAGACCGCCGATGCTTTCACCCTCTTTTGCCAGCACCATGGCCTTGTCATGTTCAGTCAGATCATAGACTTCGAAGATTTTTTCATTGATGATAGCTTCGTTGAGGAGGACCTGGGTGAGGAGGTGATTTTCGTAATTGAGGGATTCCAGTAGCCTAATGCGAAAGGCCGTTTCTTGATAGGCAATAATTGGACTTTCCTTAAACTCAATTTCAATAATGCTATAGCAGCAAAGATGCTTTTTAATTTGGATGTTTTGGGAGGCTAAGTTGGATATACTCATCTCTTCTTTTAATGATTTAACAAATGGAATTCGCTTAATATCGCCAATTTGTGTATGAACTGTTGAATTCAAACAATTAGAAATGTAAGAAACTAATTTTGTGTTTAAAAGGGCTAAGGTGTACTTTAAATCTGATGATTTATTAAGGAGAGTTGAAGGGCCTGCCATATCAAATAAATAACTTTTTTCTAATAATCTAAAAGCAACTCCTTTTGAGGTAGCATCTGAATATGTTATCCCAACTCTGAAGGAATTATCTTTTGATAAAAGATTGTAATTTTTACTTTTTTTTATCTCTTTACAATCATTCCGAAAATTAACACACAACCATACATTTCCATACCATTTATTGAAAACACCACCCTTTGCATATCTTACCCAATGTTTTTTATCTTTGTTATAATCATCTGAAATATTGATTCTATCTATTTCCCACCAAAATCTTAATAACCTCTCGTTATTACCAGTCTTTACACCATTAACAACAGTTGAAATATCACTTATACTCAGTCCCCCAAACTTCTCCCGGAACTCATCGGAAATCCAATAGATAAAGGGCCAGGATTTGATGATTTTCAGCTTGGATTGGGGTATGGAGTAATTATGTTCGTTTTCAACACAGGCGATATAGTCATCCAAAGCCTGAAGACAAAAAACTTTTTTATATTTCTCGTTTGGTGTTCGAGTATATTGATCAAGTGAAATAAACCAAGCATTCTGTTCTTTTGATCCCGTTTTCTCCAAAACATAAAACGAAGGGTCAACCATAATTGCTCCGAAAAGATTGCTCAGGCTATAGTCAACAAATACATTTATATGTGTTTTATCAAGCATAAATTTGCGAACATCTTCGAAAGTTTTGATAAACATAAATGTTCGCGGATGAATCATACCAATTTTGCCATCTTTAGCGGTAAACTCATAACACCGCTTGATAAAAGAGGCGTAAAGGTTGGTGTGGAACTTCCAGGGCTTCTTATAGTTGGCTTCAATAAAAGCTTTCAGTTTCGGCCCGAAATCTGAACTGTCGGTATAGGGCGGATTGGCCGTAGCCACATCGTATTCTGTGGTTAAAAGCTCTAAAAAGGTGATGGCATCCCTGGTTTTGCCGGCAAGAAAGGTATTACCATCCGTGCTGGCATATTGTTCCACCGCAGTCGTCAGATTTTTGAAGAAGGTTGCGACAAAGTCTTTGTGCTGGATGATTTCATCATCAATAAAGAGATCGGGATTCTCCTTGTCTTGCCTTGACTCCATCAACCGTAATCTCGCCTGCAATCTTTTATCAATATGAATGAGCGACCCAAATTTATAGGCGTATTTCAGATCCTTCCAAATATTAGCAATCAGTTCTTTCTGATTCCCGTCGAGCTCTTTCCCCTCTTCAAAGATATGGCGGACATCCTCATAATCCGGCAGGAAGAAGTCCGATGAAACCACATTGAATTTAAGACTGCCAATAGCACGGCGCTTTTTGCGGGCCTTGATGTAGAGGCCAAGCTGCGCCAGTTGAACCGCGCGGTCATCCAGATCTATCCCGTGCAGATTATTTTCAATGATAAGCCGGGGGATATCATCATCGTTATAATCCGCCCCGTAGTTTTCAATCTGATCGAGATACATCTTAAAAAAGAGATCAAAGGCATAGAGCAGGAAGTTCCCTGAACCACAGGCGGGGTCGATAAGCCTGATTTCATGCAGGGATTTTGGCTTGCGCTCCTGCGTTTTTGGTGCATTGGCAATCTTGTAGCGGCGCCTGATTTCAGAATCAGGATACATCTGCAGGTAGAGCTTACCCAGTGAATTATCCACGAGAAACTGCACCACCCAGCGAGGGGTATAGACCTGGGACTGTAGAGATACCTTGTCGTACTCGGTTTTAGCATTGCTCTCTTTGAATGCTTTCTTTTTAACATTGTTGTAGCTCTCATAGAGCCAACCTAGAATGTCATCACTATGCCAAATGTTTGTTCCCACCTGCGGGTCATTTTCCACTTCATTGAAGGCATCAATAATATCATTGAGGCTGATAACATCGGGAAGCAGCGCATAGGGATAGCTCCTGTTGTATAAAGGCAGGGATTCTCCCAACTCATCAAACACATGCTTAATATATTCCCGAATACCCTCCAGTTCCTCACTGCGCATATCGGGTTGTATTTCCAGCCAGGCTTTATGCCCGAAGGAGCGGTCGCCATGTTCGGGTTGTTTGGTAATGACCGGAGGGAAGAGGCTGGCCGCTTCCATAACCTTGATCGCCGCAATGCGGTTAAAGAGTGTAAAGGTCAGTTCATCCAGCAATTTTTCACGGGCATTTATGTAACAGCCGGTCTCACCAACATGGTTTTCCAGCATCTCTTCAAAGCGCTGACGCTTTGTGTGCAGCTCTGAAGGTAGTTTTTCCAGCGCAATATGTTTAGTTGAACCAATTCCCAGCCTGGCAAACTGCTTGTCAAAGGCCCTTTCAATCAATGTGCGGAGTTCGCCTACATGTTCTGAAAGTTTCATTGCCTGTCATCCTGCCATGAGCTTTCTATCTCCAGTTCGATCTTTTCATCGGGTAATGCTGCCGCCAGTGCGGTCAGTTGAGCAGTCAATAGGGATTTATATTCCCGCACCGTCATGACTTTACCCGGTACCTGCAGTTTAATCTTTCGCGGCGATTTAGGTGCCGGCGATTTACCAGATTTCGGTGGCGCTTCGGCTATGAAACTGCTTTGAATGATCAATAGCTCGTTATCCTTAGCAGGAGCCAGAGCGGTATAATTAAGAATATCCGCCAGAGAATAACCACATTTTTTACAGGTAATGGAGAAATCCAGGCTTGGTTCTCCAACCATTCTATCTGAACAATATTGTTTCAGATCATCCAGCTTTTTCTGATTATGAATATTTAATTCGTCCGGGTAATTCTGCTTCAGATTTTGTATAGCGCCATCTACCTTGCCCTGCAGCAACTGATATTCGTGCGTCATTCCAGATGCGGCATTTTTTATCAGTTTGAAATAATTGTCTTTTACCACCTGCGCCTGCTGCTGGAGTTGTGCAACGTTTTTCACCATATCCAGTTTGTAGAGCCGCAAGAATTCTACATGAGCATTATGAATACCATCATCAGATCGGCCCGCCTTCTTTAATTCAGCTGTTACTTCTTTGGTAAACCGTTTGAAATCTCTTACCTTGGAGAAGTTCTTCTTGATAAATTTTTGCGCCTTGAGAATAGTTTGAATGGATGACTTGAAAGTATCTCCTGTAGCAAGAAGATATTCCACTTTTTCAATATAATTGTTTTCGGTTATCAGACTGGAATAATCTAGCAGCGTAGCTTTTTGAGCAGCCACATTCGGGAAAAGAGAATCGAAATTCTCGACAGTATCATTAAGAGTGGTTAGCGCCCCAAGAAAATGATCCGCCATAAATCTGATGGTATCAGCCAGATCGAAATCATTGATATTCCAATCAACTTTTCGACCCGTATGGTTTTCGATTTCCAGATCCATTAACAGCTGCACTGCCTGGTTTTTTTGTGCTGCTGTAAGAGTTGCTATTATAGATTTGAAGGATGCCGATTTGAACCTTGTTGCATTGGTAAAAGCCTCATGAACTGCTTTCTGTTCATGAGAAAACCATGTCTCACCATTGTATTTTACAGAGAGTCTGCCAGCTCGTAAGAGGGCTGCCAGGGTTGAAATAATAGTTCCGAAAGAATAACCCCAAGGGTCTCCGGAGAGTTCAGACTCCAGTGACCTGCCATCAACAAAATGAGACGTTATTTTGGCAGTAATCTCCTCGACAACCTTCAGGTGATCCCCGGTGAAATTACCATTAGCATCAAAAAACTTGAAGTCATTGCCAGAAAAAAGCCTGCTGAGATCTTCTTTCCGGCTGCTGAATATTTTAGGTACCAATCCTTCCAACAGTTGAGTCATAAGTCTTTTGGTGTAGATGTTTTTAACGAGCTTTCGCTGGATTTCGCTGATGGTTGCTTTGAAGGTGTTAGCATTGAGAAGGTGTTCGTCGAACATATAGATCAGCGAAGCATTTTTATAGGCATTCTCTATTTTAATCCTTAAGTTCTTTTCCTTCTCTTCACGTATAATGGAAAAATCTCGTATGATCTGCCGTTTTATGGGGTCAGTTTCGTTGGAATATTTCTCTTCCATGTAACTGTAGCGGCTTATATCACCAATCATCTTGTCTATATGGGGAAATTCTTTGTTATCAGGAATCAGTATAATCAGGTCTTTGTAATGTTGAGTTTCCAGCTTGATAGACTCAATAAAATCCTGTCTGTTTTCGCTGATATTGAACAAACTGTAAACAGTTAGCTTCAAATGCTTGCTGCCGGGGCTGCACAGCTCATCATCCTGATCAGACAAAACACTGAATTTAAATGAATCAGCACCATCATTGAATGTGGCCACGGAATTGAGGAATTTATAGTCTTTAAGATAGTTGATCAGCGAGCGTTTCTTCATGAAAAACTCAACGTCAATGTCTTTCATCTCCTCCAGGAGTTTGCCCTCAAGATCAGATGTAATTTTGTAGTTGTTGTTGGATAGCAGAAGCACCTTTGCTTCGACCAGGATATGAAGCGCCTCCTCGATCTTCGGTTTGATATCGTAGTAGGTGTTGATATTTGTAATGTAGCCCTTTGTGATACTCTCAACAGTCGGTGAGACGACCTCGGAATCAGAAAGCAGGTGAATGGTTTTGAGAAGTTTTTCCCCATCCAGTAATGAATTATTCTTCTTGAGGATTTTATGAGCGGTATCGTATTTATTAACAAGTTGGGCGGGAGGCGCTGTCTGTGCTTCTGTGCAGATGGCATGGCTGGTGGTAAAAGCAAATAATTCCTGATTCCGCATTTGCTTGCGAAGAACATCAAAAGTTGTAATGATCATTCCGCGAGCTGCAATTTGCGTTGCCACCAATGCATTTGAGCTGAAGAGGAAGTTCTGCAGAATATCGAACTGATACTTATGGAACGGATAGTAGGTTGCAAATTCATCAGCTGAGGTTGTTTTTGTCGGGAAAGACGATTTCAGGTTTGTAGCATCTGTAACAAGCCCTTCGTTCGTCTTGTAGTAGTCTACTAATTGAGCTAAATATTTATCTTTTTTCTGCAGCAAACGACTACGGATAATTATATCAACCTCGGTAGATTCAATATGAATCTTTGTTTTGAACCGGTCTGTTACTTTGGTGAGCTGGCCACGATTTATATTGGCATTATTAATAACGTCATCCAATTTTTCCTGTGCAATGGCAATGGTCCAGACTTTGCTACTGATGCTGGAAAGAGCTTCGCTGATACCCTCGAGATCCAGTAGAGTATATTTCTTCTGACTGATCGCCTCACTTGCTTCATCAAATATAAATACGAGCTTCTCTTCAGGCCTGTATTTTAAGTATTTTTCCAACTCAGTCCTAAACTTACTGGCAGAAAAATTATTGATAGCGGAACTGTAAACATTAAAGGTATCGCTGTAATCTGCTTCACTGTAGCCCATTGAAGTAAAAACACCGCGCATCACCCTGGCAACCAGCCGGTTGCTTTTTTTCAACTCATCCCATTCCTTACCTTCCAGCTCTTTTGTCTTTTTTTTAAAAGCATCATACTTCCCGTCGATATAGAGATCGAATTCCATGTATCCATAGATGTCATCCCTGAATCCGAGATTTTTCAGCAGGTTGGTAAACAGGGTGAATGCCAGTCCACGATCTGTATTTTGTTTCGCTACATCCAGAAAGACGACCCGGCTATTAATGGAGTCCAGATGGCGTATAGTGTTTTCAATAAGGCTCTCATCATGAACACCTTTAAGGCGGGGTATAAAGCGTTCTCTGGCTGGAGTACCATTAATTAGAGGGTTGTCAATGATATAACCCAACATTTTCCCAAAGTATGACTTTCCTGATCCATAAAACCCGGAAATCCAAACACCGGTTTCTTTGATATTAGATGTAAACTGGTTGGTGAAGTTGTAGAGATGGACACCGATACCTTCCGTAACAATATAGGATTCAAGTTCCTGTTGAATTTCCAGTTCTGAATGGTCTTCAAGATCGATAACGTTCTTGATGTCCTCCTGAAGATCCAGGGTTAATATTTCATTTATCTTAGACATGAGCAGCCCCTTATTTCACCAGTATACAGCGGTACTTAGATGCGAGTTTAAAATTTAAAAAGTAGAGATTGTCATCATCGATTCTGGACGGATAGAAGATCACTAAAGGCTGCTGAAGATTCATAATAGTCTTGTGCTCCATAATGTTGGAATTATCTATCCCTGTACCAAAGAGGCAACCTGTTCTAACCAGAAATGGAATCCTGTCATTTTTACAGGCAGTTCCAATTTCACTAATAATCAGATCGAATAAATCCTCAGATGGATCATCAGATCTAAAGATCACATAAGGAGTGTTTTGAAAGTCATGGTAATACTCTTTGAATGAATCCCATCCATCTAAATCGATAAATCTTATTAGCAGCTTGCTGATATCTATAAAGGCAGCTTTTCCCTTATACAGCTCCGTTGCCTTTTCTATATAGATCTGTTCTTCATCTGGTTGATAGGAGAACAGAATGCTGTTTCCCCCATTGGCTTTCCTTCTAAGCTGATCCTGATTTTCAATGTGATATTGCAAATCATCAAATTTTTGCTTATGGTCTGTTAAATAAGACATCACAAATTCCTTTAAAGCTATGGATTAATTCGATGTTCAAAGTGAGACCGTTGAAATTCATGTTAAAATATCCTTTCAGTGAAAGCTTTTTAAGTTTCTCCCGGAGATCTTCCGGTTTTACAAATGAGAGAGGCAGGATATCATTCTTGAGAATGTTGCTGTTTTCAGGATCGTGAAGTCGGGCAAAATATAAAAAAAGCACTAAGGCCTCTGCTGATGTTCTAATGTGCCTGAATGATTTTGTTCGTGCGCCCTCAAGGAAATTAAGTTTTGTCATCAAATTGAGATATTTCGTCGATAGAGTATTTATTGTATTTTCTGACCACTTAAGGTTGAGTTGCTTGTTTTGACTTAAAAACTCTTTTAGATATGCAATGATATCGTCTTTTGAAAGGATTGATCTTCCGGAAAAATACACCTTGATAAAAACCTTAGAGGAGATCTCACGAAACAAACGATTTGATAGTGCAAATTGCCAAAACAGGATCAAATCCTTTTCTGGTAGAAGGATATTGCCCATAAAAAGAGATTGAATCAAGTTTCTATGATCTTTATTTTTAAAGATTAGAAATGATCTATTTATTGCTCTTTCGATCCGCGTCCGGCTTCTCTCTGTCCTCAGATTAAATTCATTTCTACCTGATATAAGGTCTTTTAGGGTGTCTTCATGGCTGAAATGAGATTCAATTGCTTTAAAAATGACACCGCAATCTCTTAGACCACCAATCACATTTATAGTGGTGTCATAATTGATGGTTACTGCTGCATCATTTGATTCAATCATATGCTACTCATCTTTATACGGTTCATCTGCCGAGCCACCTTTTTTACCCACTCATCTACTTCAACCTTTGTAAACTTCCATGGGTGACACATGCAATATTCAAGCATACCATTTTTATCAATCTATTTATAGGCAGCATCCTTGCTGACTCAGAGGCTCATTGAAGATAAGGTTAAACAACTCCTCTTCTTTTTTTCTTTCCATTTCAAGCCTGTGTGTGTGAATAATTCCATACTTTCAATAAATTGAAAAGAAGAGCAAGAAGAGCTGGTTTTTCCTCATTTCTTATTGATGGAAAACTTTTAAGTGATTACTATTACCTATTCAAGGGGGGGGGAAGGAATGACCATCAAGCGCAGGTTTACCCAGGAAGGCAAAAGTCCCTACCAGGGCCTCAAGTTCGAAAGCCGCCGTTCAGAGATCAGGAATTCCAATGGAAAGGTCATTTTCAGCCAGGATGAGGTGATAGTGCCGTCAACATGGTCCCAGATAGCCACCGATATTCTGGCTCAGAAATATTTTCGCAAGACCGGTGTGCCGGTAAAAGAGAGCAGCCGCAAGCGCGGCGAGAATGATGCCCGCCAGGTTTTCCACCGTTTGGCCCATACCTGGATGGACTGGGGCAATCGTTACGGTTATTTTGACTCAAATCTTGATGGCTCTGCTTTTTATGATGAAATGTGTAATATGCTGGCCAACCAGATGGGCGCTCCCAATTCGCCCCAGTGGTTCAATACCGGCCTTTTTTCCGTTTATGGAATAAAGGGCCCCTCCCAGGGACACTATTATGTGAACCCGGATTCAGGAAAGCTCGAGAAAGCCGGGAGCGCCTATGAAAGACCCCAGCCCCATGCCTGTTTTATAATCTCTGTGCAGGATGATCTGGTCAATGAAAACGGTATTATGGATCTGATTACCAAGGAAGCAAGGCTCTTTAAATTTGGCTCAGGCACGGGAACAAATTATTCGCGCCTCAGGGCCAAAAGTGAACCCTTAAGCGGCGGCGGTATTTCTTCAGGGCTGCTCTCCTTTCTAAAGGTGGGAGACCGCTCAGCCTCAGCCATAAAGAGCGGCGGTACCACCCGGCGAGCCGCGCGTATGATTACACTGGATGCCGATCATCCTGATATAAAGGATTACATAGGCTGGAAAGTGGAGGAGGAGCAGAAGGTTGCCTCCATGGTAGTGGGCAGTAAGATACTAAATTATCACATTAAAAGTATCAAAAAAGCCTGTACCGAGCCTTCACCGGCTCTAAAAGATGGTAAGCAATTCGATCCCGGTAAAAACCCGGAGCTGGAAAAGGCAATCAGGGAAGCTTTAGCTGAGCAGGTACCCCCGTCATATATCTACAAAGTGCTGCAACTGCTGAAACAGGGAATGGATAATCTGGAAATTATGGAATACTCAACTGAATGGGACGCTGAAGCCTACAACACGGTCAGCGGCCAGTCTTCCAATAATTCAATCAGGCTGACCGCCGGCTTTATGAACGCGGTAAAAGAGTATGGCGAGTGGCTGCTTAAGGGCCGTGTTGATTCGCAGGAAGAGCGGATTAAAGCCAGGGAGCTATGGGATAGCATTGCTATAGCCGCCTGGAACTGCGCTGATCCGGGAATTCAATTTCACTCTACCATAAATGAATGGCATACCTGCCCGGAAGATGGTGAAATACGCGCTTCCAACCCCTGTTCGGAATATATGTTCTTAGATGATACGGCCTGCAACCTGGCTTCCCTGAATCTGCTGAAATTCTATGATGCTGAAACCCGGAAGATAAGGATCGAAGAGCTGCGCCATGCCATTCACCTGTGGACAATAGCCCTGGAAATAAGCGTGCTCATGGCCCAATTTCCCGGTAAAGCCATCGCTCAAAAGAGTTATGATTTCAGAACCCTGGGGCTGGGGTTTGCCAACCTTGGCAGCCTGCTGATGGTTATGGGAGTTCCCTACGACAGTGAAGAGGGAAGAGGTATTGCCGGCGGGCTTTCAGCCCTGCTAACAGGCCAGGCTTATATTACCTCTTCGCAGTTGGCCAAAGCTTTAGGCCCCTTCCCCCGTTTTCAGGCTAACCGCGAGCACATGCTGCGGGTAATCAGAAATCACCGCCGGGCCGCGTGTGGGGCTGCAGCTGAAGAGTATGAATCCTTGAGTGTTCTTCCTACAGGACTCAACAAAAAAACCTGTCCTGCCTATCTCTTCAAGGCGGCGGGCAGGGTGTGGGATGAAGCGCTTGAGAATGGCGAAAAATACGGCTACCGCAATGCCCAGGTTACGGCTGTTGCTCCCACCGGCACTATCGGCCTGGTAATGGATTGCGATACTACCGGTGTAGAGCCGGATTTTGCCGTGGTAAAGAACAAGAAGCTTGCAGGCGGGGGCTACTTTAAGATTATCAACAGCTCAATTGAGCCTTCTTTAAAGGCCCTGGGTTACTCGGATAGCGCGGCCGGGAAGATAATAGCCTACTGTGTGGGCCATGGTAAACTTAACAAGGCTGCAGCTCTCTCCGGGAAAGCGCTGATGGAGCGGGGTTTTACAGCGGGGGCTCTGGCAGTGGTGGAGAAGAATCTCAGCAAAGTTTTTTCCATTCGTGCGGCTTTCTCGCCGGCCCTCTTTGACAGGGAGTTCCTGGAAAAATCTTTGCACATACCAAAAAGCGATTACTTGAAGCCGGGATTCAGCCTGCTCAAGCACCTGGGTTTCAGCGGCGAAGAGATCGAAGAGGCTGATCGTTACGCGTGCGGCTCCATGACACTGGAAGGAGCGCCCGGGCTTAGGGTTGAGCATTACCCTGTTTTTGATACTGCCGGTAAAGCAGGCAGGCATGGAAGCCGTTTTATCCGCTGGCAGGCCCATATAGAGATGATGGCCGCGGTGCAGCCCTTTATTTCCGGGGCAATTTCCAAGACCATCAATATGCCCAATGAGGCGACTGTTGAGGAAATAAAAGGGGCTCATTTTCTATCCTGGCAGAAGATGCTCAAATCCATAGCCATTTACCGTGATGGTTCAAAACTGAGTCAGCCCCTCAGTTCTTTAGCTCAAGCGGCTGATCACACTGCCGCACGGATTATGGCTATTGCCTCAGAGGAAAAAAAGGGAAGGGTAAGCAGCAAAGCAGGCCGGGGTGATAAAAAGCAGAGAGAGTCTCTGCCAAGCAGGCGCAGCGGCTATACCCAGAAAGCAAAAATAGGGGGCCACAGTCTATTCCTGCGCACCGGTGAATATCCCGATGGCAGCCTTGGCGAAATATTTCTCGATATGCACAAGGAGGGAGCTGCGTTCAGATCACTGCTAAACAGTTTTGCCATAGCTGTTTCTCTGGGGCTGCAGTATGGTGTGCCCCTGGAAGAATATGTTGACGCTTTTACCTTTACCCGCTTTGCGCCGAATGGAATTGTCAGCGGTCATGACAATATCAAGATGACTACCTCGGTGCTGGATTTTATCTTCCGTGATCTGGCCCTCTCCTATCTGGAACGTACAGACCTGGTACAGGTAAAACCTGACGATCTGATTGTTACAGCCACCGGAACTCACAATAACGGGGATGAAAAGCAGAGCGATAATGGCGGGGGCGGTGAGCTGGACCTGATCGGGCTGGCTCGAATGCAGGGCTATGAGGGCGATCCCTGTTCAGTATGCGGCCATTTTACCCTGGTAAGAAACGGAACCTGTTTGAAGTGCACGACCTGCGGCACTACCACAGGCTGTTCTTAAGATTATGGTGCTGGTAATCGGACAGAACAGCACCTGGCAGAAAACCTGCCTGCTGCCGCAGTTAAAGCGTGGCGAGGTCAACCGTATTGACAGGGTAATATTCGGAGCCTCGGGCAAAGGGGCAAACGTGGCCAGGGGGCTCAATCTGCTGGCCAAGAAACCCCATCTGCTGGGGTATACCGGCGGCATTAACGGTGACAGGTTTATAAGCGCCTGTAAGAGTGATGGGCTTGAGGGCAGCTTTATCCCGCTTGAGCATGAAACCCGAATCTGTACTACAATTATAGAATCCAGCGGCAGAACCACCGAATTAATCGAGCCCTCACCCGTTGCTTCAGATCAGGCAAGGGCAGCCTTCAAGCAAAAGTTTCAGGAAAAAATACCGGCAGCCTCGTTTTTGGCAATTACCGGAACCGCACTACCCGCTGAACCGGATGAGTGCTACAAGGATTACCTGATCCAGGCAAAGAATCATAATGTGCCTGTACTTCTTGATTCCTACCGGCGCCACGGCGCCCGGGCACTGGAGGCTGCCCCGGAAATACTCAAAGTCAACGAGCAGGAGGTTGAAGAGCTGGCCGGGAAAAAACTGTCCGGTGTGGCAATCAAGGTGGAAAGGAGGTTTAGGGTCTATAAAGAAATGATAGAGAGATTCAGGGTACGTTGGATCATTATAACCAAAGGCGCTCTTGGCGCCGAAGGGTGTGACGGCAGCAAATTGATGCGGGTCTCCTTACCTGACGTAGAGGCGGTAAACCCGATAGGCTCGGGAGATGCCTTTTCTGCAGGCATTATCTCCAGCATTCTCGATGAAATTGGTGAAGGAATGGGTAAGGATTCCGTGATCCGGAATTTTCCTGAAGCATTTTCTTTAAACCGCGCCCTGAAATGGGGAGCGGCCATGGGCACTGCCAATTGCCTGAATATCAAACCGGGATTTGTTGAGCTCCCTGTTTTAGAAAAAATACTTGCAAGAGTAGTAGTGGAGAATGTATCAATATAATTAGGGAGGAGAGAACCATGGGTGATCTAATGAGGCCGATTCCTTTCAGGGAACTGGTGCGCAGGATATTCGGTGAGTATTCAAAAAATGAGTCCATCTTCGGGATCCATAAAAATGAGTTTTTCAGGAAAGAGAGAGGCAAAGCAATTGAAGTTTTTGGGGAAGAGTGTGCTGTTCCCCTGGGGCCTGCGGCCGGTCCCCATACCCAGCTGGCCCAGAATATTATAACTTCCTATTTAACCGGCGGCCGCTTTATAGAGCTGAAAACCGTGCAGAAACTCGACAGTCTGGAAATAGAAAAACCCTGTATCGATGCTGAGGACGAAGGCTACAATACCGAGTGGTCAACCGAATATACCCTGGAAAAGGCCTACGATGAATACCTGAAGGCGTGGGTAATTCTCCATCTGCTGGAAGAGCTGCTGGCTTTAAGCCCGGGCAGCGGGCGTTCCTTTATTTTCAATATGTCGGTTGGCTACGATCTGGAGGGAATCAAGACCCCTGGAATGCAGGCCTTTATAGATAATCTAATGGATTCTTCTGAGAATAATCTTTTTAACAGCTATCTGGAGCAACTGGCGGGAATTATTAATAAGGGGGAGTATTTTGGCGGGACTGATCTGGCCGGCCCTCTTAAAAGAACTGAAGGCTTAGGCTCCAGGATCTCAAGCAATATCTGCCGTTCCCTGACCCTCTCCACCATGCACGGCTGTCCGCCGGATGAGATTGAAGCAATCTGTTCCTACATGCTCACCGAAAAGAAGCTTAATACCTTTGTCAAGCTGAACCCCACCCTGCTGGGGTATGAAAGGGTTCGCTCTATACTGGCTGCCACGGGCTTCGGCTACATTAAGCTCAGCCGGGAGGGCTTTGATAAGGATCTTAAGTACGGTGATGCTCTTTCCATGCTGCAAAGGTTGATCGGAACAGCAGAAGCCTGCGGTATGAATTTCGGAGTTAAATTGAGCAATACCCTGGGGGTGGTAAACAATAAGGGCGATCTGCCGGGAGAAGAGATGTACATGTCCGGCCGGGCCCTCTTCCCGTTAACCATCAATCTGGCTGCTGATATATCCGCTGATTTTGCCGGGAAACTCCCCATTTCCTATTCCGGGGGAGCTTCAGTGCTTAATGTAGAACGCATTTTTGGGACAGGTATAAGGCCGATTACCGTGGCAACAGATCTGCTCAAACCGGGGGGTTACCTCCGTCTTGGCCAGATGGCGGGGCTGCTGGAAAAGCTGGATAGCTGGCCTGACCGCCGTATCGATGTACAAATGGTTCAATCCCTGGCTGAAGAGTCCCTGCGCCTCGATTACACTCAGAAATCCTGGCGGGGTACAGAGCATATCTCAATAGATGAGGCTCTTCCCCTGATCGACTGCTATGCGGCGCCCTGTAAAAGGGCCTGTCCCATTAACCAGGATATTCCCGAATATATCAGGTTGGTAGGTGAAAAGCGTTATGGCGAAGCTCTCAAGTTGATCTATACACGTAATGCCCTGCCCGCAATTACCGGCCATATC
Source organism: Spirochaetales bacterium (assembly GCA_030604195.1). Taxonomy (GTDB): domain Bacteria; phylum Spirochaetota; class Spirochaetia; order SZUA-6; family DRHE01; genus DRHE01. Next base: position 7,213 of record JAUVWI010000050.1, on the reverse strand, counting down.
TGCGATCACCAGTGCCAGTACAACTGCACCCGGCTGGATTATGAGGGAAGCGTAAGGATAAGGGAGATGAAAAGGATAGCCGTGGATAACGGCTTTAAGGATTTCAAGGCGCAGTGGCGGCAGCCTGAGACTCGCAGCCGGGTAAAAATATGCATTGTGGGTGCGGGTCCGGCCGGCCTGGCTGCTGCTTTTTTTCTGGCCGGGGAGGGTTTCCCCGTTACGGCATTGGAAAAAGAGGAATCAGCCGGGGGTGTGGTGCGCCACGTGCTGCCCCGCTTCAGGATACCTGAAAAGGCGATTCTCCATGATATAGGTTTTGTGGAGGCCAGCGGTGTGGAGTTCCGCTATGGTATTTCTCCTCATCTCTCTATTGATGAGCTTAAAAAGGAAGGTTTCAGCCATATCTGCCTGGCCATAGGGGCCGAGGCAGGCAACAAACTGCCCCTGGCCGGTGACAACAGCCGGGTAATCGAGTCGTTGGCGTTTTTACGAAATTTTCACTCAGGCGAAAGGGAGCGCTCGCCGGGTTTTGCGGGTTCTGCAGGTTCTGCAGGTTCCCCGGCTTCCCCGGGCAAGAGTGTAGCTGTGGTAGGCGGCGGCAATACAGCTTTGGACAGTGCCCGCGCCGCGCTAAAGACAGGAGGTGTTGAGAAAGTTACGGTTGTCTACCGCCGCACTGAAAGAGAAATGCCCGCTGACCGCGAGGAGTATGAGCAGGCAAAGGCAGAGGGGATCGATTTTCTCTTTCTGCATAATCCGGAAAAGTTTACCAGAGAGGGAAAGCTCTGTCTGCGGCGAATGAAGCCTGGCGAGGTGGATGAAAGCGGCAGGAGAAGACCCCTGCCCACTGATAAGGTTGTAGAAATCAGGGTTGATACCCTGATCTCCGCTATCGGAGAACATGTTGATCCTGATCTCCTCACTGCGCTGGGTATTGAACTGGATGACAGGGGAGGTGCCCGGGTGGATCCTGATACCCTGGAGACCAATCTTGATAATGTCTATCTGCTGGGGGATGCGCGCACCGGTCCTTCCACCATTGTCGAGTGTATAGCAGAGGGACGCAGGGTGGCGGATGTTATCTGCCGGAAGGAATACCCGGGCCGGCAGCGGGCTGAGGCAGTCGGGATGGTTGGGGTGAACGGTGCAGCCGGTGCAACCGGAACGGCCGAGACAATAATGACCAGCCCGCAGCTCCATGCTTTGCAGGAGAGAAGAGCCATAAGAGCGGCAGCAGGGCCCGGTATGGGTGATGAAGAGATTGGAGCCGTAGAAGCGGCCCGTTGCCTGGAGTGCAGCTATCTGTGCAACAAGTGCGTGGAGGTCTGTCCAAACCGGGCAAATGTTGCTATCCCGGTAGGCCGGGAATCGGGTTTCCGTGATGCTTTTCAGATTGTTCATCTGGATAGCGCCTGCAACGAGTGCGGCAACTGCGGCTGGTTCTGCCCCTGGGATGGTCTTCCCTATAAGGATAAGTTTACCCTGTTCAGTCTGGAAGAAGATTTTAAGGATAGCGAGGCCTGCGGTTTTATAGTAAAAACCAACAATGGTCAGAAAACCATGGCTGTCAGGGTAGGGAGTGAAGTCTTTGAGCTAACGCCGGGTGAGCTAATCCCCTGGGCCGGGGAGGATGCTCTGCGTAAAAAGCTCAAAACTATAATGGAAATAATTATCAGAGATCACGATTATCTTTTAGGCGCTGTAGAGCATTGAAAATCAAGGGGGTATTATGATGATTTTAAAGAACGCAACATTACTCCAATTCGACCCGCCTCTGGTAAAGTCCGGGCAGGATGTAGTAATTAAGGATAGTGAAATTATTGAGGTGGGCGGCAATGCCGGCGCTGCATATCAGTCCGGAGCTGTAGAAGTTATTGATCTCAAGGGGAACTATCTGCTGCCGGGTATAGTCTGCAGCCACAATCATTTTTATTCCGGATTGGCGCGGGGTATTATAGCCGATATTAAGCCATCTCCTGACTTTGTTTCAATTCTAAAGAATCTCTGGTGGCGGCTCGACCGTGCTATTGATCAGGAAATCCTCTACTACAGTGGTTTGATCTGCTCCCTGGAGGCGGTCAAAGCGGGAACAACTGCGGTAATTGACCATCATGCTTCACCCTCGCTGATCAAAGGGTCTCTGAATATCCTAAAAGCAGCTTTTACCGAAGCCGGGTTAAGGGGAATAACCTGTTTCGAGGTTACCGACCGCAACGGCCTGGAGCAGATGCGGGAAGGCGTGGAAGAGAATATAGGGTTTGCCGCAGAGGTCGATGCTTCCCGTAAAAGCGGGGATCAAGCCTGCCTGGTGGAGGCCATGATCGGGGGCCATGCCCCCTTCACCCTGCCCGATGAAGGGCTGGAACTCCTCTCCGGTGCGGTGGCACAGAGCGGGCGCGGCCTGCACCTGCACGTGGGGGAGGGTACCTTTGACGGCTCCCATTCTCATCTTTACCATGGCAAAGACCTGGTGCAAAGGCTGAATGACTTCAAGCTGCTTAATGAAAAGGCAATTGTGGTTCACGGCCTCTATATTACAGAGAATGATATAAAGCTTTTAAATGATAATGACTGCTACCTGGTTCATAATCCCCGCTCCAACATGAACAACTCCATCGGCTATAATCTTCACCTATCACGGATTAAGAATGTAGCCCTGGGCACTGACGGAATAGGCAGTAATATGTTTGAGGAGCTAAAGTTCGCTTACTTCAAGCATAAGGATTCAGCGGGCCCCCTCTGGCCGGACACTTTTTTGAAATTCCTGCAGAATGGTAATGATCTGCTGGAACGAAACTTCGGCCTGCGTTTTGGCAGGATCGAGAAGGGTTATCAGGCTGACCTGGTTGTCTATGATTATCAGCCGCCGACGCCTTTAGTAGCGGAGAACCTGGCCGGACACATGGTTTTCGGTATGGGTTCCGACAGTGTGAAAACAGTTATTATAAATGGAAAAGTAGTCTACCGTGACCGGCAGTTTCCCTTTGACACTGATTCCATTTACCGTAAGGCGCGCAATGCTGCCAAACGCTTATGGAACAATATTGACAGTGAGGTATTTCATGGATAGAGCAAAAAAGATATTGGAAATGGCACATGGCTACCGCGATTATACTGCGGAAAATCTTTCAGCCATGGTTAAGATACCCTCATTCAGCGGCCGGGAGGAAGAGGTATGCAAAAAGATAATGGAGCTGTGCAGCCGGGCTGGTTTCGATGAGGTGCGCATTGACGGCCTTGGAAGTGTAATAGCCAGAATAGGGCAGGGACCCGGAAAGCTGGCTTTCGATGCTCATGTAGACACGGTTGAGCCTGGTGATCTTGAGCAGTGGGATTTAGACCCCTTTTCCGGGTTGATCAGGGGAGGCAAAGTTCACGGCCGGGGCACCGTAGATCAGGAAGGCGGGGCCGCAGCCATGATTACGGCCGGAAGGATACTTAAGGAGCTTGATTACCTGGGCGGCTGTACCCTCTACTTTACCTTTACAGTGATGGAAGAGGATTGCGACGGCCTCTGCTGGAAGTACCTGATCGAAGAAGAAAAGCTGGTTCCCGATCTCTTTGTCAGCACCGAACCTTCAAGCTGCCGCCTTTACCGGGGACACCGGGGGCGTATGGAGATGCTCTGTGCCTTCAAGGGGCTTTCCGCGCATGGCTCGGCCCCTGAACGGGGTGAAAACGCGGCTTACAAGGCGGCAAGAGCTGCTTTAGCCATGGAAAAATTGAACGAAGAGCTCAAGCCTGATAGTGACAATTTCCTGGGAAAGGGCACGGTGGTGGTCTCCCGCCTGGAGGCCCACGGCCCCTCCCAGTGTGCCGTGCCTGATCAGGCCATGATCTATTTGGACCGCCGTCTTACCTGGGGCGAGACAGCGGAAAAGGCCATAGCCCAGGTCAAGGAGTATATGGGCAATGATGTTGCTTCGGTCACCATGCCCAGATATGAAAAACGGGGTTACCGCGGCGCCGATTATGGCCAGGAGCTTTATTTTCCCACCTGGAAGATTCCGGCGGATCATGAACTGGTAAAGGCAGGGGAGCAGGCCTACCTGCTGCTCTACAAGAAAAAGCCGGTGGTGGATAAATGGACCTTTTCCACCAACGCGGTGGCCGTGTGCGGCGCCCATAAGATCCCCACAATTGGCTTCGGCCCAGGAGATGAGAACAAAACCCATGCTCCCAATGAAGCGGTTAGCATAGACGATCTGGAGGTATGCTCAGCTTTTTATGCCATGCTGCCCTATGTGCTGGATCAAGGAGGAGAAGAATAGCTATGGAAAATATTAAAGAGCTGATTGGGGAATTGAGCAGCCTTGACACTGCTTCCATGTATCTTGAGGATTTTTTACTGACCTGGGACAAATCTCTTGACCAGCTCAAAGGTGTATTTATCACGGCGGACATTCTCCGGGCCATGCGCCGGAATAATATCTCCAGCCGCCTTTATAACAGCGGCCTGGGGGTTTCTCTTTTCAGGGATAAATCCACCAGGACCCGTTTCAGTTTCGCCGGCGCCTGCAACCTGCTGGGACTGCAGGTGCAGGACTTAGATGAGGGAAAGTCTCAGATTTCCCACGGAGAAATCGTGCGGGAAACGGCCAACATGATCTCCTTTATGGCCGAGGTTATCGGTATAAGGGATGATATGTATATAGGCAAGGGACATACCTATATGGTGGAGGTAGCCCGGGCGGTTAGCCAGGGTAATGCCGAGGTTGTGCTGGAAGAACGCCCCACGGTAGTTAATCTTCAGTGTGACATCGATCATCCCACCCAGTCCATGGCCGATGCGCTCCATCTGATCAACTACTTCGGGGGAATAGATAAGCTCAAGGGAAAGAAAATCGCCATGACCTGGGCCTATTCTCCGTCCTACGGCAAGCCCCTCTCCGTTCCTCAAGGGGTTATCGGGCTCATGACCAGGCTGGGCATGGAAGTAGCCCTGGCCCATCCCCCGGGCTATGAGGTAATGCCCGAGGTGGAAGAGCTGGCCCGGAAGAATGCGCGGGAATCCGGCCCCGGAGGGCTTTTCAGCAGGAGCGAAAGCCTGGCCGCGGCTTTTAAGGATGCTGATATTGTCTATCCGAAAAGCTGGGCGCCCTTTGCGGCCATGGAGGAGAGAACTGAGCTATATGGGCGCGGTGACAGTGAAGGTATTGCTGCGCTGGAAGAAAAGCTATTAGCTCAGAATGCTCAACACCAGGACTGGGAGTGTACTGAAGAGCTAATGAAAACAACGGCCGGCGGAAAAGCCCTCTATATGCACTGCCTGCCCGCGGATATCAGCGGTGTAAGCTGCAAAAAGGGCGAGGTGGCAGCAACGGTCTTTGACCGCTACCGCAGGGAGCTCTATATAGAGGCCGGCTACAAGCCCTATATAATCGCGGCCATGATCTACTTAAGTAAAGTGAAGAACCCGGCGGCTAAGCTTTCAGAGCAGGTGGAAAAAAGTTTGAAGCGTAAGCTGTAAGCGGGGGAATAATTAACAGCCTTGGCACGCACACATCAAATATGAGCTATGCCGTTGTTATCTCATCAACCAGCCGTGGAAGTTCTTCAACCATATACAATGGAAGAGATAACAGCAAAAATGAAACCGGCCAATTTCCTTCTTTTGTCCGCACTATATGATTTACTTTTTGCAATCCCGGCATATTAAGATCAAAACGGATACAGAGTTTCGAATGTTTCTGCAGTGCAAACTGCTGAAGGGACTTTAAAGATCCGCTTTTGCCTGCCTTTACTTCAACCGGCAGAATGCGGCCCTTCATCGATAAAACATAATCTACTTCCGCGTTTGCAGATCTGGATTCCCTGAGCCAGTAGTTCAATTGAGGTTCTCCAAGCCCCTGATTGATGTTAACCAGATGCTGGCCGATGAATTGTTCAGCAAGCGCACCTTCATTTATCAATTCCCTTTCATCCAGTGCGTTTATTGTTAACCAATCGATACCGCAGATATGGCTGACAAGCCCAATATCCATGAAGATAAGTTTATAAATATGCTCATCTATGTCGGCAAATAGAGGAACGTCTGAACAGTGACTGTTGAATACTCTGTGACAAATTCGAGCTTTTGTAAGCAATTCTATAACTGCCTTTAAATCTTTTGATCGCTCTTCTCTGGAAATGTTGCTGTATTTTATTTTTTTACCAATCGATCGTGGAATGTACCTTAATACTTTTTGCATAAGTGCCAGCTCCTTTTGCCTGGCATATTTAGAAAAATCATCCTGATATGTATCTACAATGGAACGATGTACCTCAAAAACATCCATCATCGAGCCACTCTCAATAGAAACCAGAAGAGCTTCAGGCATACCACCCGTATAAAGGTATTCCCGTTGTTTTTGCAGCAATTTGATATGTGCAGTCTCCGGTAGTGGGGTACTCAGGGAGAACTCAGAAATGTATTCAATAAGTCCAGGTTCTGCAGCAAACAGAAACTCTTTAAAAGACATCGGAAAAAGATGATAGTATTCAATTCTTCCAACAGGCATTGAAAAGCTGTGGTCTGAAAGGTTGAATTCGAGGAGAGATCCGGCAGCAATAACAGGAAGCCTGGGTTTGTCTTCATAAAAATACCTCAGTGCCTGCAGTGCATATGGAGTTGATTGAATTTCATCAAGAAAGAGAAGGGAATCAGGCTCTTTTATTTTTTTCCCTCCCAGTACCTCAAGCTCCATGATAATACGTTCTGTATCCAGAGATTTGAATATTTCATTTAGATAAAGATTCCGCTCAAGGTTTATTTCAAGCAGATTCAACCCGTTTTTTTTTGCAAATTGCCTGATTAATGTAGATTTCCCGACCTGACGGGCTCCCCTCAACACTAATGGCTTTCTGCGTTTGTTGCGAATCCATTTTTCCAGGTATCTTTCGGCGAATCGCTCCATATTGATAAAACATACCCTCCTTTTAGCATTGTATACTTGAAATAGGTGGAGTTATCCACAAGTAGTAGTAGGAACGAAAGGTTGTGGATAACTCACAGGAGAGATCTTTGGCAGTCGATCATTATTCGTGTATTCTCTCTTCGCAGGAGGTTGGGGATGCTTGTTTTTGCATGATGGTCCGGTCGTTCACAGCGATCGGAGCCTCGAAGTATATGTTGCTTTCTCAGCTTCAGCGAGGGGAACCGGTTAAGGAAATTGGAGGTGTCACGTTGTACGTGGACAGCCCCGTATAAAGCACAATGCTGGTGTGCCCGAAT
>JAUVWI010000033.1 GCA_030604195.1 Spirochaetales bacterium | reverse complement strand
TCATTGCGGGTTCCTCCTCTGATCAATCTGCTGGAGCTTTTCCCTGTGCCCCAGCTCTATCATACGTAGGAACCCAGTTTTGTCAGCCCCTCCAGGGACTAACCGGAAATACACCCGGATCGGAATTCTCGGGTTTTCTGCCGAACAAGTAAATCTTACATTCTTCGACATAAAATTGCAATGAAATAAATATTCTCAGCATCTAAAAGCGCTATAACTATTTCCCTTGTATAGTTATATGGAAAACCCGTGAACATAGAAAGAGAGGTCTTATGAACGATTTCAGATCTTTTCTCTTGGGTAAATGTCGCATTCCTGAGAATAAAGTACCGTTTTACCTTCAATGGGTTTCAAAATATAATACCTTCAGCAAAAATAACCCACCTGGATATGATAGCCTTGAAATTTCATACCTGAATGCTTTATCCCGAAAATACGAAAGTTGGCAGGTACAACAGGCGAAAAATGCTATTTCTCTGTATTCTTATTTCAAAACTACTGGTTCACCGTCAAACCTCAATACAGATATTAGCATTCCCTCTGAAATTCATTCCGACTGGAAGTCGGTTAAAGAAGAACTGATCCGATTATTGCGACTGCGCCACAGATCATTTAGGACGGAAAAAACATATATTGGCTGGGTAAGGAGATTTTCCTGTTATCTGAACCATAAAAACTCCAGTAATGTTACACAACAAGACCTCATCAATTATCTAAGTTACCTGGCTGTGGAAAGGAGAGTGTCGGCTTCCACTCAGAGCCAAGCATTTAATGGACTTCTATTTGTTTTCAAAAATGTGTTAGGAAAAGAAATAAAGGGATTGGATGGTACAATACGTTCCGGGATCAAACAAAGGCTTCCGGTTGTATTATCCCGGAAAGAAATATCAGACATCTTTCACTGTTTAGAAGATAAATATCGGCTTATGGCAGTCTACACTCACGTTGCTAAGAAAAACAAACTCGGAGTAAAAAGCCCTATGGATGAGGTGAGGCTATAACTAATCCGCCCTCACCGTGCCCGGTGTAAAGGTAATATTCGATATAGGTGTTCAGAAGAGAAATCAGGGACGATAAGTTTATTAAATCAACGATTGAAGTACTGCACAATATCAGCGGCGACAGTTTCGGCGCCATTGATCCTGGAAATCTTACCCAGCTTATCCAGGGCATCTTGATGGAGAGTTTTATCGGTCATTAAGCTTTCAAGCAGTTTAGTGAATTGTGCCGGAGTGGAAGCGTACCAGCCGAAACCATTATCTACTATGTACTTCATGTTGTGCCGTTCACTGGGAGCTCCAACTCTGGTCACAATGAAGGGCCTTCTCATAATAGCGGCTTCCATAGAGTAACTGGCTCCGCACTTTCCCGCCATAACATCCGAGGCTGCCATAAGCCTCTCAATGTCTTCCCTGAAGCCAAGGGGCATTACCCTTTTATCTTTAAACTTTGTCTGCAGCTCATTGAAAAGCTTCTCATTCCGGCCTGTAGCCACCAGGATCCGGCCCTGCTTCACTGTTTTTATAAAGGCCTTGATAAAACCAAAGGTCGGCCCCAGGCCCTCGCCGCCTGCACTGAACAGCAGGATAAAATCATCTACGGGAAGACCCAGATCACGCCTTACGCTTTCTTGGAAAATAATCTGATCGGCAAATTGAGGCCGAACGACCAGGTTGATCTTTTCCATCTTCTCCGCTGCAATACCTTCACCCTGAAGCGCCTTGCCGGCCTCATCAGACATGACAAAGTATTTATCAGCTCCGCAGTTCATTAACTGGTATCCCCCTGCCAGCTCGGTATACACATACCAGAGTGGAACCTCATATTCTACCTTTGTACGGGCCTGGCTAAAAATATGGGTGCAGCCCCAGTGGGTGGACATGATCAGGTCAGGTTTATAGCCGGCTAAAAAACCCATAGCTTTAAGGACAGCGGAGTGGATCAGCTGGCCGTTTACAAAAGAAGACAGAGCAGGCAATGCTTCTTCCACTCCAAAAACCACCTGTGCCGCTATGTTGGGCATCTGCAATATGTATCTCCATGCCTGCTTATAGAAACGCTCCAGGGCTTGATCCTTGAACTCAGAAGCAAGCTCGAAGAGACGCACATCCCAATCGGGTTTGTTTTTTTTAAGATAGAGAGCAATTGCCTTGGCTATGATGAAATGGCCATAGCCGGTTAGAATATAGGGAACAAGGACTTTTTTTGACGGATGTTCATTACTCATTACACTATTCCTTTTGAATCTTCTAAGATCTTTCCGCCCATAGACGGGAGAGGTTGATAATGGTTTGTGTTGCCCGCACCATGGCTGACAGGGGCACCCATTCCTTACGGCTGTGAAAATTAAAACCCCCGGCAAATACATTGGGTGTGGGAACACCCAGCTCGCTCAACCTGGCGCCATCGGTTCCGCCCCGCACTATTTCAGTTTGCGGTTCAATTCCGCTCTCTCTTATTGCCTCTGCAAGCAGGGCGGTCACTTCAGGAGCCTTTCGCAGGTACTGCAGCATATTGCTGTATTGCTTTTTAACATTCACCGTTACCTTTCCCCCGGGATAGGCAGCTTCAACACTTTGAGCAAATGTTTTAACAGCCTCTATGCGCCGCTTAACAACATCCTCTTCGAAATCCCTCAGGTAGAGGAGCAGTTCCGCCTCTTCCGGACTTCCCTTGATTTCCAGGGGAAAATAAAAACCATACCTCTCATCCGTAGCCTGGGCGCTCTCCGATCGGGGGAGCAGTGTCAGAAAGCTGTTTACCATTTCAATTGCATTTACCAGTTTTCCCCTGGCAACTCCCGGATGGATGCTTATTCCTCTAAAGAGCAGCTCGGCCTTATAGGCTTCAAAACACTCATCCTCAATAGTACCCTCTTTGCCGCCATCCAGAGTGTAGCAGTATTTTGCCCTGACCTTTTCCATGGGGAAACGCTCCATGCTTAAGCCCGGTTCTTCATCCGGGGTAAAGATTATCTGTATATTGCCATGTTTGATTTCCCGGTGACTCTGCAGATACTCAACAGCAGTCATAATTTCAGCAATCCCCGCTTTATCATCAGCGCCCAGCAGAGTAGCGCCGTCAGAAGTAATAACCGTATCGCCCCGGTAATCCAGCAGATCGGGGAACTCATCAGGATCTAATACAACGCCGTCTTTGAGTTTGATAACCCCTCCATTGTAATCTTCATGCAGTTGCGGCTTGATGTCTGTTCCCGGTACCTCTTCACTGGTATCCAGATGGGCCATAAAACCGATTACCGGCGGTTCCTTACTACCCGCAGGCAGGTTTGCCGGCAGAGCGGCAAAGAGAAAGCCCCCTGTGCTGAGCTCTATATCAGTTAGGTTAAGATCCTTTAATTCTCCGTAAAGCTTTTCCGCCAGTTCCAACTGCCCGGGTGTGGTGGGTTCGCTTTTAGAGTGGCGGTCGGAGGTAGTATCGATTTTAATATAATCGGTGAAACGCTTCAGCAGCCTCTCTCTAAACCAGTTATCATGTGTTATAGTTTCTTTATCCATATAATATTAAAATAAAGATAAAACTAAAGGCAGGTCAATTGAATTTTAATCGATCCACTTATTTACCCTGGTTTACTCTTCATTTTCAGCATTATGATTACTGTAGCTGATAAAAAGAGGATATAAGATGGGAACTCCCCGATCCCGGGAAACTCGGAAAGAAAAATTGCTGCAGTAATAGTGGCAAAGACCGGCTCAAGCAGGGTAAAGAAGGATACGGTCAGAGGCGGAAAATAACGGACACCGTAATTGAGAGTAGTATGACCGATCAGCGAAGGGAAAAGGGCCAGTGCCATTAAAGCAGAAAGCGAAGCAAGGTCGTTAAGCCGGACTGCAGCCAGATCTCCGTTAATCAAGCTTAAGGGTAATGTTAACAGCCCTCCCCATAGATAGATAGTATGAATGTAGACTAAATGGGGCACATTGCGTGATACCCGCTGCGATACCAGTAAATAGATAACAAAAAGAAGCATTGAGGCAAAACAAAAGAGGTCACCCTCTTTGCCAAGCTTTCCGCCCCTGACCCATAGCAGCCATAAGGCGCCGGCTACCACCAGCCCTAAAGCAATATATGTTCTCTTGTGAATTTTTCCGCGAAAAATTAAACGTTCAGCCAGGGCGAAAAAGACCGGACTTAAGGTTACAATAAAGGAGGCGGTTGCAATATAGGTTCTTTTAAGGCCCATTACCCAGAGCTGAAAATGGAGGCCAAGAAAAAGAGCCGGTATGAGTAAGAGGAGATACTTCTTTATACCCTGCTTTTTCAGCAGCTTCCAAACACCGGTAATACAGAAGGGAGAAAGAATTAGACCGGCCAACAGAATGCGGAAAGAAGCTATTACTGTATCCGGAAAGAGGCAGATCCTGGTTAACACTCCGACAAAGCCGAAGGTCAGGGCGCCAATGACCATAAACACTAAGACCACTCTCTTTTTTCCGGTTTCTTCTATAATTTCCATGTCCAACCGACTTTATATTCCAGCAGGCTATTATCAGTCAAGGAGCTAAGCAAAATCATGGAATAAAGTGCTTGGGCTTCGTATCTAACAATGGTATACCGGATAATAGCGGGCAGGAGGTTGTTTATATGATAAATGGTTTCTTTCAGATTCTTGGAAGCCTCGGATTGTTTCTTTTCGGAATGAAGATTATGAGCGATGGTATTCAGAAAGCTGCCGGCGACCGGCTGCAGCAGACCCTGAATTTTATGACCGGTAACCGCTTTATTGCTCTTTTTACCGGTTTTCTAATTACCGCTTTTATCCAATCCTCTTCTGCGACAACGGTGATGGTAGTCAGCTTTGTCAATGCCGGGCTTCTAAACCTTACTCAGGCTATCGGAGTGATAATGGGGGCCAATATCGGAACCACCGTTACCGGCTGGATTGTAGCGATTATCGGTTTCAAATTTAAGATCACCTCAATTGCCCTGCCGGCAATCGGCATAGGCATGCTTCTTATGTTCGCCAAAAAGCTCAACAAAGAAGATTGGGGTGAAGCCCTGGTTGGCTTCGGTCTTCTTTTTCTCGGACTCAATTTCCTGAGGCATTCAGTTCCCGACATTCGCAGCCATCCTGAAGTGCTTCATTTTCTTGCCAGGTTCATCGACCTGGGGCCACTTTCATTCATTATCTTTGTCATCGCAGGAAGCCTGCTGACTGTTATTGTACAATCCTCTTCAGCAGCCATGGCAATCACCCTGACCATGGCCTACGCAGGATGGATAGATTTTCCCACAGCAGCGGCCATAGTCCTGGGAGAAAATATCGGCACCACAATTACGGCCACCCTTGCCTCCATTGGCACTGATGTTAGTGCCAGGCGGGCTGCAAGGGCGCATACACTGTTTAATATAATCGGTGTTCTCTGGATGGCCTTTGTCTTTCCTTATTTCCTCCGGTTTATCGATTTCCTTGTGCCGGGAAGCGTAACCGGCCCTGAAGCGGGAATCCACATGCCCGCTCATCTGGCTATGTTTCACACCCTTTTTAACCTCATAAACTCCGCCATTTTTATCGGCTTTGTGCCCCAACTGGCCGCAATAGTTAAAAAAATAGTGAAGGCTCCCCCTGCGGAAGAGAAAAGAGGGTATGTTCTTCCCTTCCTCTCTACCAGCCTGCAGGATACTCCGGAGCTGCAGATACTTCAGACAAAGGCGGAAATTTCCAGGTTTGTCGCCCTGGTAGAGAAAATGTTTGCCACCTTCCTGCACGTATTTGAGCACCCGGAAATGAAATTGGCCGGAGAGGTAAAGCAGGTTGCCGACCAGGAAGAGATAACGGACCAGATGCAGGAACAGCTTTCGCGTTACCTTGTCGGCATATTCCGGGAGAGCCTCAACAGCCGTTCAGCGGCCCAGGCAGGGGGGTTGATAAGGATTGTAAATGAGTTGGAATCCATCGGCGACAGCTGCTACAACCTGATGATCCTCGCCCAACGGCGCTATGATAATGAAATGGATCTTCCTGAGGAGGCCCTCAAAAATATCGCACCCTATACGGCTCTGGTTACAGAGTTTATGGGTTTTATCAGAAGCCATCTGAACAAACCTCTGCCGGATGGCGAATTGGAAAAGGCTCTGAATCTGGAAAGAAAAATAGATGACAGTCGCAACTCCTTAAAAAAGGCTGTACAGAAACGGCTTCAGGAGGGATCAGATGTCAAACAGGAACTCCTGCTTCTCGACATAGTGCGCCATATTGAACATATTGGGGATTACTCCCTTAATATTGCTGAAGCAATGAGGGCAGTTTACTAACTCGCAACATCCAGGCAGCTTGCCTCTATTTTGCCTCGAAACAGAACCATTCAAGGCCCAGCACTGAAGCGGCAAAAGCAATGGTGGTTCCGAAAAGAATTGCCCTCTTTTTTTGACGGTGAATGATTTCCAGAACACCATCCAGGGTATTATTCACCAAAGCAGAACCGGTGACCAGAAACAAAGTGCACTCCTGGCCCAGCCGGTCAATATCCTTTATGCCGTCCCAGATGGGCACACCATAGCTAATCCGCCCAATGTTATCGGGATTCAGATCAACCACACGAATATTCTCCGGGTGAAGAAGAGCGGCTATGTGTTCGAGCAGCGCCGGCTGATACCCCACAATACCGAGCAGTTGGTTTGGCCTGATAATTTTCTGCAGCTCCAAAGCCATCATCCTGCCGCACTTTTTTGGACCATCATTCTTACAGTGAATGGTTCTATCAACCAAATTAAGGCGCCGCCCCACCGCATTCATTGTGGCCACCAGCAGGGCCCTGTTCCTGTCGCTTTTCAGATCCAGCTCCAGGACCTCGCCAAGGCTGCCCTTCCAGCGCAGGGGGAAGGTGGTGAAAGCCTGGCCCCGCTCTTTCCCGTAGCTCACTTCCACCAGTTTTTCCACACCCCTCTGCAGGGCAAAATCCTTGTAAGGCGCCGGATCTCCCAAAGCTTCCTTCACCCCCAGGGGTTCGGCGCTCAAGCGTTCATACCCGGATATATTTTTTTCCTGCAGGATCTGTAGAAATTTATCCCGTGTCTTTTCGAGTATAGTCATTATTATCTATCCCTCCTCTACAACCGTTTTAAATAACTTTTATTTTTTCGGCCGGCTATCCCGGTTTTTCGGCTGATCACGGTCTGACATGCTATGAACGCTCAAAAGCTTGCTATTTTAACAAGAAATATTAAAGTCCAGCGCCCGAATATATTTAGTTGGACTTCTGCCTTAAAACTTCGGTTGCGGATGTAATCTGCGATGGATATTCTCCTGGTCAATGCTTACCCGGTGGCCGGCAGCAACCGGCAGTTTTCAGCCTTAATAGAAAAGACAATCCGGTTACCGTCAGCAATGGCCGGGCACCCCCGCAGTCGCAGTATAAAGCGGCTATCCCGCGAAACAACCTCAAGCTGCATAATCTCCCCCAGATATTCACAACCGGCAACCACACCCTGTATATAATTGCCTTTGTTTTCAGCGGCAGTACTGCTTTTAATTGTACAGTTCTCCGGCCTGAAGAAAAGGTTCATCTCCCTGCCGGGATAGCAGCCCCTGGGAGCCGGTGCCCTGATATCTCCCAGAGCCGTATTAAAGAGTGCGTACCCCTGCTCTATGCTGCGAATAGTACCCTTTAAAAAATTCGCCTGCCCCACAAAACCGGCTACAAAGAGATTAACCGGCTCATTATATATTTCCTGAGGTCTTCCGGCCTGTTCAATTTTGCCATTACGCATAACCGCTATTCTATCGGATAAGGCTAAAGCCTCTTCCTGGTCATGGGTTATATAGAGGGTCGTGATGGCCAATTCGCGCTGGATACGTCTGATCTCATTCCTCAAGCCCTTTCGGAGCTTGGCATCCAGAGCGCTTAAGGGTTCATCCAGAAGCAACAGCCGGGGTTCTGTAGCTAATGCCCTGGCAAGGGCAACCCGCTGCTGCTCGCCGCCGGATAACTGCGATATTTTCCGGCCTCCATATTCTGTCAGATGGACCAGCTTTAGCAGCTTTCTTGCTTTGGCTTCCCTCAAGATCCGCTTGACTCCATGCATCTTCAGACCAAAGGCGATATTGTCAAGAACATTCAGATTGGGAAAGAGGGCGTAATCCTGAAATACAATACCGATCTGCCGCTTGTGCGGGGGTAAATGATTAATGCCTCTACCAGAGACAAATATATTACCATTATCAGGAGTTATAAATCCGGCTATTACCCGCAAGGTGGTAGTTTTACCGCAGCCGCTGGGACCCAGTATGGTTACCAGCTCCCCTTTATTTACCTGAAGATCTATTTTTAGTTTAAAATCGGGGTATTCCTTTACAACATCTTTCAACCGCAGACTCATTATTCAACCAATCCCTTCCCCGACCCGGTCAATTATCAGAAAGGTCAGAAAACTTATCGCCATCAATATGGTGCCCATAGCACAGGCGCCAATAAAATTATAAGAGGAAATCAGACGGTAAATAGCTACGGGAATGGTCATGGCCTGCGGACCGGCCAGCATCAGGGTGGCATTTATTTCGCCTATGGAAATGGCAAAGGCAAAGGCCGCCCCGGTTATCAGCGCTCCCTTGACCAGGGGCAGCTCGAGATGCCAGAAAAGCTGCCAGGAATCAGCGCCAAGACTTCGCGCCGCCTCTAACAGGGATGGTTTGATCTTTCTGAACATCGAGCTTACCGACCTGATCACAAAGGGATAGGATATAACAGTATGGGCTAAAACAATTGCATACCAGCTCCCGATTATCTCCACCGGAAAGCCCTGGAAAGCCTTAATATACCCCAATCCCAGCATAATGGAGGATACACCCATGGGCAGCATCATCAGGCTTTCAAGTATACTGCTGTTTTTTATCTCCCTTCTGCTTCCCAAATAAGCTATCAGGGTGCCCAGGGGCAGGGCCAAAAGAATAGTCATAAAGCCGAAAAAAAGACTGTTCAATATTGACCTGGTGTAAAGGTCGGAAGCAAAGATAAGGCGTATATACCAATCAAGGCTATAAGCGGTACTCCCGCCCCAGCCCGAGCGCTTTAAGAATGAAGTATATACCACGGCAGCCATGGGCGCAATTATCAGCGCCGCAATTAGAAACAGATAGAGCACAAAGAATATTCCCGCCGGTTTTTTTAAAAGAGCACTCAGTCGCTTCCTCTCGAAATCCGCAGTCATTTCCTCGGCAAAGCTCATTTTTCGCTGGAGTCTGATATAGAGATATAAAAAGATTGAGGAGAGGAAAGAACCTATTAAAGCCAGGGCGCTGCCCATTTTCAGGTCCAGGCTTACCCTGGCAAGCCGGTAAACCTCCACTTCCAGGGTGGTAAAGCGGGGACCTCCCCCCAAAACCAGGACAATGGCAAAACTGAGCAGGCAGAAAACAAATATCAAAGCAGCGCTGGCCAGGATAGCGGGAAAAATTCTCGGCAGTGTAACTTCCCGGAAGAGTCTGAAGCCATGGGCGCCCATACTTCTAGCTGCATCTTCAAAATCGGGGTCAAGCCGGCTCCAGAGAGCAGATACAATACGGACACAGATGGGGAAATTATAAAAAGCATGTGCCAGTAATATGGCTTTCATGGAGTACAGAATGCGCAGGGGCGGTTCTTCAACTCTGAACAGCCCCATTAACAGACGATTCAGAATACCGTTATTGCCGAAAAACCGGACAAACCCCAACACCACAATAATTGAAGGTAGAACAAAGGGAATTGTGGTTAAGGCCCGGATAACATTCTTTCCCCAGAAATCATATTTTGCCAGTAGATAAGCCCCGGGCAAACCCAGGCTGATTGAGAGCAGGGTGCTCAAGAAAGCCTGCTTGACTGTAAAATAGATTATTCCCCTATAATAAGGGTCTCTTAGAATTGAGCCTATCCTGCTAATGGTAAAGCGGCCCTGGTTGTCTGTAAGACCGCCCTGCAGAATAGAGCTTAACGGATAGTAAAAGAAGAAAAAAAGGAAAAGAAGAGGTCCGCTCAACAACAGCAGGGATAACAGGGCTTTCCTGCCCGGGAAAGCGCTCTTTATAAACATTCGCTCCACTACCTGCTCATAACGCGGGCCCAATCTTTAAGCCAGAGATCCCGGTTCTTATCGATCTCTTCCGCGCTTAAAGATAGCGAGGTCAGGGGCCGGGGTGCAAACTTAAAGGATTCCGGCAGTTTAACCCTGGGATTTACCGGGTACATCCAGTTGGTTAATGGAATCTCTTCCTGAAACTCCTCTGTCAATATGAAGTCGATAAACTCCCTGGCAGTTCCCCGGTTAGGCGCCCCTTTTAGGATAGCCATTCCTTCGATCTGCAGGTAATTGCCCCGTTTAAAAATTATTGCCCGGTAGCGCCTGCTCTCTTCATATTCCACATGATAAGCGGGGCTGGTTGTATAGCTGAGCACAATAGGCGCCTCACCACTGGTAAACATACCGTAGGCCGAGTCCCAGCCATCGGTAATGGTCAACAGGTTTGGTTTAAGCTGCTGCCAGTAATTAAGATAATCATCGCCGAATACGGCAACAGTCCACAGCAGAAATCCCAGCCCCGGGCTTGAGGTGCGGGGATCCTCCACTATTATCTTATTACGATAATCCACCGCTGTAAGATCCTCCAAACTCTCCGGAATTCTTTTCAATTCCTGGCTGTCATAAACAAAAGCAAAATAACCATAGTCGAAGGGGGTTACATGGAAAGAAGGATCAAAAAGAAGCTCTTCAGGGATCAGCCCGATATTTGCTGATTTATACACTTCCAGGATATCTTCTTTTAAAGCGAAGCTGAGCAGGTTATTATCGATGCCCACAATAATATCCGCCCTGGGATTATCTTTCTCCAGTATGGCCCGGCTTAATACCTGCCCCGCATCACCAACCGAAACAATCGATACCTTAACTCCCTGCTGTTCTTCGAATTTAGGAATTACCTTGCCGGCCGGACCCCATTCAGAAACAAAAGAGTCATAAGCATAGATTACCAGACCGGGTTTTTCAGCACCTTCCCCCTGGGCCATGGCAGATAATCCCGGACTTGCAAGCAGAAAACCACCAATAATGGCTAACAAAATCCATTTTCTTTTTGTCATCATAAACCTCCTGTCCCCCAATATGGCTGCATTCGCAGTCAGACTGCGGGCTCTTGAAAGAAAAATAAATTTAAGTGGAGGGTTGGGTTTTAGGATCCCTTCGCTGGTATTACCCAGAGCAGGTTCAACGGGTATGATCTCAGGCTTTCAGAAACTGATAAGGTTCGAAAACCACCCCCACAACTAGCTAAACTTAGTCAGAAATATAAGCAGTGTCAAGTATTATTAATTTTCCAGTATGGTTATCTCCACCCTGCGGTTCAGCCGCCTGCCCGCTTCAATTGAGTTATCCCCTACGGGCTTACGGGACCCGAAGCCGCGGGAAACAATTCCCGTCTCATCACGCACATTCAGTGAAAGCAGAAAATCAGCCACTGCCTTAGCCCGCTCTTCGGAGAGTACCTGAGAGCTCTCCTCTGTGCCAACCCGCGCAGTATGGCCGGTAATAAGAATATCACGCCCGGAGTATTCATTAAGGATTTCCGCTATAAGCAGCAGTTTTGTTTTCTCCGAGTCCAGGAGCAGCGGTGAATCGGGAAGAAACTGTATATTTTCCAGAGTTATGGTAACGCCCTCCTCTTCAGATTTAACGGAAGTCCCTTCAATGCCGCTCTCTTCAATTGCCCTCTCAATTTCCTCGGTCACCTTCACTCTGTTCAGATCAGACGATTCAACAAAATGCCCATTAGCGCTTCCCACGTACTCAACATATTCCCCTGAAGTCAGGTAGAAGATAAAATCAAACTCTTCTTCATAATATAAGGGGCGGCCATTCTCTTTATCCCAATAGTAAAGCTGTTCTGAGCTGCCTGCAATCTTGGCCGGCACCCTGTCATAATTATCAGCCGGTTGATTCATGCTCTGCCTGCCAGCTGCTTGAAAGAAATTATATTCAATATTGATCAGTGCTACTGTCCTGCCATCCAGTGTCTCATCGCCAATATAATTGTAATGAACAGATATGGGAAAACGGAAAGGTTTATTCAAACCGAAGCTCTTGCGTAGATCATGAACTTCTTCGCCCACGGCAACCCAGCTATCCCCCGGTTCAATGTCTTCCAGAGGGAAGAGGGGAACATCACGCACCACCGGCATGAAATACTCCTCTCCTATGTCATATTCACCCACGGAGTTACGCCAGAAAACCGATTTATAGCCTTCTGACAGAGAAAAAGAACCCCTTCTGCCATAAGAACGCTCAGAAGTCTGAAAGGAACAGGAAAGAAGACCTGATTCACCCCTTGTCTCCACCACCTCAACTGCGATCTTATTGAGAATCTCCGCCTGATGGGAAAAGCTGCCGTTAATATAGACATTTTCGTCAACCCGGGTTACCAGTTTATACTTCTCGCCATAATTATACTTAAAACGGAACTCCTCGGCCGCGGCTTGCTCGACCGCAGGCGCAAAAACCAATAGAGCCAAACCAATTAAAATTATCAATCCTTTTTTAGCCATATAACCACCTTATTTCATTTTCGACCATTTCTTGACAAACTTTCCTGCTCAATATATCTTATTTTAGAACAGGCTCTTTGAAAAAACAGCCAGAGGAGAGCAACAAAGTGCAGAACAAAAAAGAAAACCTTCCCATTAACCAGGAAATGACCATTCAATCTATCGGTGAAGTTGTTAAGAGAATAAAGGAAGAGGAAGACCCTATAGAACTCAACCATTACCGTAAGCTAATAAAGAAAAATGTACCGCTTTCCATTCGATCATACTTCAGCGCCTATCTTCTGAAACAGAGCCTGGCCGCGAATATTGGCAATAAAGGCAACAAATTCACCAGACTATTTATCAGCATTGGGAAAACCAGGAGAATATTTCCAAAAGACCTGATTGACCTCTTTACAACAAAATTAAATCTCACTAAAAACCAGATCGGTGTAGTAAAGGTGCTGGATAATTATTCTTTCCTGGAAATATCCTCAGGTGTTGCAGAGAGGGCTATTTCAGCACTTTCCGGATTCAATTATAAGGGAAGACGCATTTCAGTGAATTATGCCCGTAAAAAAAACGACAGCTCCTCAAGTGCTTCTTAACAATGTTGGCGCCTTACCGGAGCTTTTAAGTAATATTGCAGCTAATATGCTTCTAGAAATTGAAATTGGCTGCGGCAATGGCCATTTCCTCTCCAGGTATGCAGAAAAAAAGGAGTTAAGCTATCTAATAGGCGTAGAGTTTAAGAAAAAACGCTGTCTCAAGGCTCTCAAAAAAATTCAGACATATAAACTGACAAATGCGGCAATAATCCAGGGTAAAGCGGAGGAACTCATCGAGCGACTCCCTGCCAATTCAGTTGATAAATTTCATATCTACTTTCCCGATCCCTGGCCAAAAACAAAACATCGAAGAAGGCGCTTCTTAAGAATGACAAATCTGGAAAACCTCTGCCGCAGTCTAAAACCGGGAGGGGAGATTCTGTTCTGTTCAGACATATACGACTATTATCTACAGGCTAAACTTCTTTTTCTGATTTCCGGAAAACTAAGGCTCTCTGAAATCCCGCCGCCGCCGCAGGTACTGAAATCAATTTTTGGCAGGAAATTCTTAAGTGTCGGCAAAAAGATTTTCTTTATCTCAAGCCGTAAACTAGCGGATTAAATAGTGCAGAATATTAAGGATAAGGTAGAGATTAATCAATAGACCGGAAAAAATAAGCAGAGCGGCCGTTATTTCCAGGATCCTGGCCCTGCGGCTGCAGCGGTGTGAAAGGATTTCCGGATCACCCAACAGGAGAACCAGCTCTACCATAGGATCAGCAGACTCAAGGATAAGATTACGTTCCCGGTCAAGAACACCGAATATAAAGTATTTACCATTGCCCGTTAAAGAAGCAACACTCCCCCTGCTCCCCCTTATTCTAAGATTTCCCTTGATCCTGTAAAAACAGCCACTGGTCATAATATATTCCTCACCGGTGGAAAGTTTCACTACACTTTCAACCTCTGAAGCGGACCCGGGCTGTAAATCCGCCTGTTCAACAAAGTAGCGCATAGGCAGCCTGAACATATCCCTCTCAGAGCGAAGCCGGCGCGCCCGTTTCCAGAGATAGTTATATAAAAAATAAAGAATAACTCCCGGCGGTAGCAGAGCAGCTATTGGAAAAAAACTCAATGCCAGAGCAATTAAAACAGCAAGATGGAGCTGGGGTGTTCCCATTAGCAGGTAGCCGGTCACCAAAAGGGAAAAGGAACCGGTAATAAGAGAGGGTAGAGTATAGCGATTCCAATATTCATTACGTTTACGCCCCCCCCAGATTGAGCGTAAGAGTATGGTCTCTTTGGCGCCATCATAAATCACCACTAACAGCGGTTCTTTGGATTGATCGCGAAAAACTCCCCGCCCAACCTCTGAATAGAGGGCGCCTCCCACAAAAACCTTGGTCCCTGCGGGCAGAGAGAATATTCTCTGCCAGGGCACGCTTTTCGGTTCTTCGTCCGGAAGAGTTTCCTCCAGCCGCTCTAAAAGCTGATTCTCCCGGCCATACGCATAGGAAGGTAAAAGGTAGATATTAACATTCTTGAGATCCGCTTCCACGGTAAAAGCGCCGTTATTAAGCCAGATGGAATTTTTTCCTTTAATCGCTTCCAGGTTGCCGAAAAAACGGAAATTCCCGATCAGCCTGTGTTTATCAACCAGATCTGAGTATTGAATAAAGGGAAAGAGCGAAACCTCCAGGATTCGCCGCCGGAAACGGCGCCAGCTTGCCCTGGCCGAAAAGGCTCCAATACCGGGAATAACACCGTAAAACAGGAAAGCTATTAATAATACACCTGAAACAATCAGGATCAATCGCATGGTCAGTATTATTGCAAATTATTTAAAGATACGATAGGCTGTTTATACTATGCTGGAAAGAATTTTAGTAGGCCCGATGTATACAAATTGTTATATTTTCTCAAATGGCAAAAAGGAATGTATTATTATTGATCCCGGCGACGACAGCGATGAAATAGTATCCCGGGCAAACATGCTCAAGATGATCCCGGTGGCTATTATTTTAACCCACGGCCATTTTGATCACACGGCTGCCTGCGGAGCCTTGAAAAAAATATACCAGGAGAAAGAGATCGATCTGCAAATTGCCATTCATTCAAAGGATAAAAACTACCTCGGTAAAAGCGGAATTAAGAAAAACATGGAAACCCTGATTGACCTGGGACTGGATCCGGATGAAGCTGGCACCAATCTATTTGCTGACCTGCCACGGCCAACGATTCTATTAGAAGCTGAAGATGTGATCTTTGATACCGGCCTGGTTGTCATAGAAACACCCGGTCATACCCGCGGGAGTATCTGCCTGTATAGCGAAAGGGATAAGCTGCTCTTTTCCGGAGATACCCTCTTTTTCCAGGGCATAGGCAGGACGGACCTGCCCGGAGGAGACGAAACCATGCTGATGGAAAGTATTCATGATAAAATAATGACTCTACCGCCGGAGACCAGGGTCTTCCCGGGCCATGGTGTTCCCACCTCCATAGAGCGCGAGCAGAAAGGTAATCCCTTTTTACGCTAATATTAACAGCTTTTTAGAATGTCGATGGCGGCGTGCTGTCATCCTTCGGCAGGTTAAGAAGAAATTCTCTAAGGCTGGAATGGCGCTCCAATTCATTGAAAACCTTTTGCTCCATCTGTTTCTTTACCAGAATAAGCTCACTCTGAATTTTACCTTTCCAGTCATACTTGCAGTTCAAACACTTGGAGAAGAGCCTTTCCGTTGAGCTTTGGGTGTTATGAAATACATTCGCCGAACCACAGCGGGGACAGGACTCCTCTAAATAAACCTGGTCAATAATGATTTCATTGATATCCTCAAGCTCTTTTGGTTTGAGCAGATGAAATGTCTGATGCACACCGGCAATATTTGAAAAGAGCAGAATATTGCCATCCTCCAACAAAAGCCGGGTTACTGAACCGGAAGCTACCTTGATACCGGGGAAGAGCAGTGATCTTAATTCACCCTTTTCTGTTTCTTCGAAGAATTCAACTTCATCGCCCTTCTTTACCCAGTCAGGAATAATTGTGTGGTAACTCCCCAGTATAGGTGAAAAATAAAACCACCCCTCCCTGCCATCGGAAAGCCTTTTGCCCAATAATTTAACCGAAGGCAGATCATCAACCAGGGTTTCATTATCTATTGTCTTTTTATTCAGGGGGTATAGAATTATTTTCTTTTCCATTCTCAAGCAACCATATCAATAAGCAGGCCGGTTTCAGGAAACAGGCCGCTGAAAGCGGGCTTTGCCGTCAGAAGGCTATCTCTTAAGGCTGACTGAAGACGCTGTGTAATCTGATCAATATTATCAGCATCAATAACAAATGTGCCTTTTACAGCCAGCATTTTATCCAGCAGATTATCCAGTAGCCGCAATTTAAAGACCGATACACCTCCATCGGCTGACGGCACTCCTTTTATATGCTTGAATCTGGCATAAACGAAATGCGCCCGCTGTATAGGAAGAGACATCCTGCTGTTAGTTCCCTGTACCCGTATAAGATTGGGAAATACAATCGGTGTTACTCCGCCTACACCTGCTATCACTTTTTACCCCCCTATCCGCTTATAATTATCGGAATTCTACAGGGGACGATTACCTTTTTTATCGATTGCGCCTCTCTTCAGAGGACTTACAATCTATACAGAGAACGGCATAGGGTAGGGCTTCAAACCTTTCCCGGGGTATTTTCTTGCTGCAGTTCAGGCACACCCCGAAATGGCCATTTTCCAGTCTGGCCAGGGCACTTTCAATTGCCCTTAGCCGGTTCATTTCCTTGACTCCTAAAGCCTCCAGGGTTTTACGATCAAAATCGTCAGCAGCTATATCCGCCATGTCCTTTGGATCCATATCCTCCAGCATTTCCCGGAATTCATTGCTCTCCGAAGCAAGATTCGCCAGGATACTCTCTTTCATCTCCAGCAGAGATTTTTTTATCTTGATCATAAAATCATTATCCATCTATAGACCCCAACTCTCCTTCATTTTTCTAAGTAGAACAATCTGTACTAAATAGCTAAAATTGTCAACTGGTTGACAAAAAATAGCTATTGCCATACTATCTTTAAAATACGAGGAGTTTATATTGGCAAAAGAAGAGGCGATTGAAGTTGAGGGCGTGGTAAAAGAATCGCTGCCCAATACCATGTTTCGCGTTGAGATTAAAAGTGGTCACCGCATTCTGGCTCATCTGTGCGGAAAAATGCGCAAGCACTATATCAGAATTGTACCAGGTGATCGTGTTAAAGTAGCGCTTTCACCCTATGACCTTACCCGTGGTAGAATTATCTATCGCGAGCGTTAACCGGAATTTTCTCTCCGGACATTACTGCTTACCCCGGATTAACTGCGGTATTCCGCGTTTTCCCTGATATATTCATAAGAAAGGTCAGCTCCCAGAAATTCATAACCCCTGCCTCCCTTTCCCATGAATATTTCCAGCTCAACTGAACGTTCATGCTGCGGATAACCCTTGACCGCAGGATCAAAGGAGCATTCCTTTAAATAATGCGATAATTTTTTCTCTTTATCGCGGTCAAGACGGAAACCACCATTGGCATAGAGCTCGATTCCCCCCAGAAGCACAGATAATTCTTTAGTATCTATAGCTACGCCGCTGTTCCCCAAATAGTCTCCAAGAGCACTTAATATCCTGCCAACATTAGGATCATTGCCGTAAACAGCTGTTTTTACCAGGGGAGAATTGAGCAGGTTTTTCCCCGCCCCAATAACAAGCTTTTCAGGTAATTCACTGACCAGCTTCAGGTGTATGACGTGCGCCACGCCCTCGCCGCTGCGTATGATATCGGCAGCCAGCTTACTGCATAGAGAAAAGAGCGCCTCTTCAAAAACTTCTGCTCCCACCGGACCCTTGAGCCCGGAACTTAATATAAGAGCCATGTCACTTGTAGACTGGTCGCCATCAATAGTAATGCGGTTGAAGGTTCGGCTCACACAGCGGCTGAGCATGGACCTGAGCTCCTCACGCTTTACCTGCAGATCGGTCATAATAAAAACCAGCATGGTGGCCAGATTGGGTTCGATCATACCGGCGCCTTTGGCGATCCCCAATATACTTCCTGAACCGACATTAATTTTTCTTATCTTGGCAAATGAGTCGGTGGTCATAATAGCTTCGGCCACCGGCAGTATTGAAGCGGGCTTAAGGCCGGCCGCCAGCCCGGGAAGCGCCGCTTCCATGGCTTTTACCGGCAGGCGCCAGCCGATTATTCCTGTTGAGGCAGGGAGAAGCGATTCTGGCGCACAGGGAATATGGCCGGCCAGCGCAGCGAGCAGCCCCAGGGACTCATCCACACCTCCCGACACCCCTACATTGGCTATCTTATTATTTATCAGCACCCCCCTGATCGATTCTCCGGAGAGCCGCTTTCTGCCGATCAACACCGGAGCGCCGGGGAAGCTGTTACTGGTAAAGCAGGCGCCGAAAACTTTTGTTGCCTCTTCTAAAAGTATAAGGGAGAGGTTCATTTTCGCTTTGCCTGATTTTTCAGCAGGCATAAACTCAATCGGCAGGGTAGAGCAGAGAAAACCTTCCGGCAGAGCTGCTCTCTTTTTAATATCCTGATAATAGGCTTCTTTTGACTTATACTCCATTTAGCCCTCTACTTTCCCTGCAATTCTTAAGACCCTGCAATTCTTAAGCTAATAATCAGCGGCAGGTGATCTGAATAGACCCATTTAAGCATAATATCCGATTTTTCTACTTTGAAATCCCCCGGCTGATATGTCAACCCCTGCCCGTCAAAGAGGCCGGAGGAAAGCAGGATGTGATCCGGTGTCTGCCACCTTCCTTGAAAGAGGTAGCTTCCCCGTTCCTGCAGATCAAGCTCATACCAGGGCTCATAGAAAAGAAGTTTGCCGTTAAATAGACCGGCAGCCTCAGGCCGGTCTGCTAAGAAGATGCTGGAGGCGCCATAGCTTTCCTTAAATGGTGCAGATATGGGTATAAGGGCTGTCTGATAACCGCCGCGATTCGCTCCATCTTTCACTTCCAGGTATTCCTCCACATTTTCATTAAAATCACCAAGAATAACTATATCCGCATCCGGCTTTTCTTCCAAAATGGATCTGATGCGCCGTAGAATTACTGAGGCCGCATACAAACGGGCCTCTTCAGTCTGACGCACACCGCCTGACTTTGACTTCCAGTGGTTGTTGAAAATGAAAAAAGTGTTTCCCTTATATTCAAGCTCAGCCTCAAGAATATTACGCAGGGGTCTCCCCCGCCATTCAACCATGCTGTGGCAGCGCACTTGCCGTATAGGAATACGGCTCAACAGGGCCACCCTCACGGCAACGCCATCCTGGGGCGCGATAACCGCATAATTGTAGCCCATACCCTTTAGATAGCGCTCCCGCAGCAGCCGGAGGGCATTAAGGTTCTCCACCTCCTGCAGGGCGATAACATCCGCACCCTTAAAGCAGGATTTTCGAATTGCCTGGGCTATAGTTTTGAGTTTCTTCTCAAACTGCTCAGCGCCCCAGATGGACTTATCGCTTTTGAACTCAGCATACTCGCTGCCATCGTCCACATCATCAAAGAGATTATGAACATTATAGGACATTATGGTTATTTTTGACTCTGGAAATAGAGAGAGGGGGAGGATAAATAATAACAGGCTTATTAGAATTAAGCGTTTAGGCACCATCAAACACCTGCACGAGTTTATATTTCTGTGTTCTGTTCCAGCTCATCACGCCTGAGAATTATTCGCTCTATGAGTCCATAATCCCTGGCTTCTTCGGAATTCATCCAGAAATCCCGGTCAGTGTCCTTTTCCACTTTTTTCAACGGCTGCCCTGTTTCCGTTGCGATTAGAATATTAATCCTCTGGCTCAGCTTATCCAATTCATGGGCATGTATCTCTATTTCAGTGGCTACGCCGCGCATGCCGCTAAGCGGCTGGTGGATCAGAAAGTGGGCATTGGGAAGACCCAGACGGCGCTCTTTAGGTGCGGCCAGAAGAATAATCGCTCCGGCGCTGGCCACCAGTCCCATGCCGATGGTATATATAGGAGGCTTAACAAAACGCATCATATCGAAAATTGCATAGCCGGCATCTGCATCTCCGCCCGGTGAATCGATAAATACCTTTATGGGTTCGTCATTTTCAGCCTCCAGCAATATTAACTGGCGGATAATACGTTCAGCTAAAGATTTATTGATTTCCCCGGATAGCAGAATGTTCCGGGTTTTCAGGATTTTGTGTATCAAAGAAGATTCGCCTTCTTTAACGTCCTCTTCCTTTTCATTTGAGTATTTTTGATTTACCATAGGATTACAATATATAGATTGAAAAGGGAAATTTCAATATAAAAATATGGGAAAACCTTTAGCGCTTAAGGAGAATAATATGGAGATCAATTTTGCAATCATCGGCGGCAGCGGGCTCTATGCCATGAAGAATGCCCGCTTCATTGAACGGGTTGAAGTTCCAACGCCCTTTGGTCTGCCCTCTGATCTTATTTCGATAGTTGAGATAAGCGGCGAGAAAATCGCCTTCCTGCCCCGCCACGGCCGCGGTCACCACCTGCTGCCCTCGGAAATACCTTATAGGGCAAATATCTGGGCTCTAAAATCACTAGGCGTAGAACAGATTCTTGCCGTAAGCGCTGTTGGCTCTCTGGATGAAGATTACCGTCCCGGTGATTTTGCAGTCTGCGATCAACTGATTGACCGAACCAGAGGCAGGGAAAATAGTTTTTTCGGCCAGGGTGTTGTGGGTCATGTGGCCTTTGCCGAGCCCTATTGTCCTGCAATGCGTGAGTCCATTATCCTGGTAATTGAGAAACACGGCAGCTCCCTGCATACCCGCGGCACATTAGTCTGCATGGAGGGACCGTTATTCTCCACCCGCGCTGAATCAATGCTCTATCGAAGCTGGGGCGCCCAGCTTATCGGTATGACCGCGCTTCCCGAGGCCAAGCTCGCCCGTGAGGCGGAAATCTGTTTCTCGCTGATCGCCATGGTTACGGATTACGACTGCTGGAAAGAGAGCGAGGAGAGCGTTACCGTAGATATGGTAATTAAGGTAATGGAAAAGAACACCGAGAACATACAGCTGGTAATTCCTGAAATGATTACAGAGCTTTCGAAAAAGGGAAGCTGCCTCTGCGGCCAGGCGGCCGGGAATGCTATAATTACCAGTCCGGACCAGATTCCCGAACAGGCCAGGCGGAGGCTCTCACTCTTCTATGGGAAATACTGGGACAGGCCCAGGAAAGCGTAATGCTGCTCAGTTTGTCTCCCTGCCCTCCGGGGAGTGCATCTCTTCGGCCGCCCGATCAAGCTCTTCGGCCGTAAGCGGAAAAGCTGAAGTTGTACGTATCAGGTATTCCCGGGAACCCGGCATACCTTCAGCAATTATCATTCCTTCAACACCCGGCAGCCCCTCCAGCAGCTCCAGCCCCTGATCCGGGCCCAGAACAAAAACAGCTGTGGCCAGTCCATCGGCCCGGGCACAAGTGGCGGCGATAACAGTAACCGAGATAGAGCTCTCCGCAGGATAACCGCTGCGTGGATCAAGGATATGATGATATCGCTTACCCCCATATTCAAAATAGCGCTCATAATCTCCGGAGGTAACCACCGCCCGGCTCTCTCCCGCCCCCCCCAGGGGGAGAAGCCCGATAAGTTTATCCCTGCTGCGCGGGTGGCGAATGCCGATACTCCAGGGTTCTTTGCCCCGCTTTAAGCCGGAAAGCAGAATGTCGCCCCCCGCATCGATCAGAAAATTCTCATATCCCTCTTCATTCAGATAAGCCGCAATCTGATCAACAACCGCACCTTTGGCAATTCCCCCCAGGTCAAAACCGTAACAGGACGGTAATTCAACTGCACCCTGTGCATCGATCTTAACCAGCCGATAATCCACCATGTTCCGAGCCGCCAGGATCTCTTCTTCATGGGGCAGCTCACCGCCTGAATCGAAATTCCAGAGACTGATTAAAGGAAGAATAGTGGGGTCAAACGCGCCGTCTGACTGCTCAGCTATTTCCATGGCCAAACGCAGCACCTTGATCAACTCTACCGGCAGTTCCGGGCTCCTGCCATCATTCAACTCTTTAAGGGGGCTTCCCGGCAGGCGGTGATCAAAAAGAGCAGCCTCATTTTCAGCGCCGGAAAACAGCTCCTGCCAATCAGGTTCAGCCACCGCCGAAACCAGGACGGTAACCAGGGTGGACATGGAAAGACGCGTTTCTTTATATAATGAAGCACGGCAGGAGATTAAACAGAGAGGCAGTGTAAAAAAAAGCAGCAGACCTTTCATCTTTTTTATCATAGCGAATAGCCCCCGATAGAAGCCCACGATAACGCAAAGAGCCGCCCCTTTCAAGCCTGCCGGCTCTATCGGCAAAGTGGTTTAAGAGCGAAGTCTATTGATTATAAAGGATAACTGGACAATAATGCAGTCAGCATGCAAGAAGGAAAAAGTATCACAATAGAAGCACAGCCGCACCCGGTTGGCTTTCGCCGGAGTGACACAGAAGCACAGATCCATACCCTGAAACGCTGGCTTGAGCGTGTTATGGAAGTGAAAGATATTTTTTTCATCCGTCCCGGCAATGAAGCAGCAGCCGGCGGTGAGCTAAATGACATCTTTGTACCTCTTGAAGTATTGGAGGTAGAGCTTAACTGGCCTATTCCCGCCTCCCTTAAAGAACAGCTTAAAGGACAGGAGGCTTACGGTCATATCATTCAAAGTGAAGAAGGAAAGCTCCTTGTCCTGCTTCTTTTCATGGCGCGTTCAGAGCAGTTGGCAAAATACAAACTGGAGATTGATCTGGTTTCCTGTAGACTAAAAAGTTTACTGGAGGCAGACTTTTTAAAAGAGAAGATTAACAGGATAGAAGCCTTTACCGATGTACTCCTGGAAGCAAATATCAAAAAACTCTCAGGCATACAACGACGGGGTTTAAGGCTGCTGATTGATACTTTTAACTTCCCCCTCTATATAGCCGGAAAGGATGGCTGGTTTATCCACGCCAACCAGGCTTTTCTTGACCTGGTAAAATACCCGAATCTTTCCGATCTGAACAATGATGCTGAGTTCTTTGTCGAGCCGGAAAAGAGGAAGCACGAATTCCAAACCATTCTGAACAAGGGAGAAATAAATAATTACAACCTGCAGATCCGAACGGGAGAAGGCGGATTATTGGAAGTCAGCGATTCGATTATGCATATTACCGAATCATTTATTCTCGGGGTCTTCTTTGACATCACCGAGATGGTGCGCCTTAACCGGGAAAACCGGGAAGCTCTGGAGATCCAGGAATTACTGAATGACCGGATCATAGCCGCCACTGAGCTGCTGCAGAAAACCCAGAGCGCGTCCATTAAAGCCCTGGCCCGCCTGGCTGAATACAGGGACGCGGAAACAGGCAACCACCTGCAGCGCATCTGTGAGTTTACCGGCCTTCTGGCCAGGAAGGTAAAGGAGAAAGATCCCTTCACTTTCCGGATCAGTGATTCTTATGTTTCCGATCTTTACCTTTCCAGTATGCTCCATGATATCGGAAAGGTGGCAGTGCCGGACAGCATCCTTCTCAAGCCGGGCAAGCTGCTTCCTGAGGAATGGGATATTATGAAGCAACATACCGTCTGGGGCTGGACTATTTTAAGCAAAGCCGACAAGGAACTGGGTGAACAGTCCTTTCTGACCCTGGCTGCCGCTGTAGCCCTCTACCACCATGAAAAATTCGACGGCAGCGGCTATCCTAACTCCCTGGCAGGCCAGGACATACCCTTAAGCGCCCGTATTGTGGCAATCGCCGATGTCTATGACGCCTTAACCAGCAAGCGTCCCTATAAAGAGGCCTGGCCCCATGAGCGGGCAATTCAGGAAATCAAGGAACAGAGGGGAAAACAATTCTGTCCCGTGCTGGCTGATTTTTTCTGCGAGGCGGAAAATGAAATCTCTCAGATAGCGGCGAGATTTTCCGATTAGCCATGAAAGCATCATTTATCGCCCTGGTGGGAAGACCTTCAACCGGAAAATCGACCTTTATCAACCAGGTTTGCGGGGAAAAAATATCCATTGTCTCCAGCCACCCCCAGACCACGCGCAACCGGGTAAGGGGTATTTACAACTCCAAAGAGGGTCAACTGGTTTTTGTAGATACTCCGGGCTTCTATCAATCGGAGCAGCGCTTCAACCTTCATCTTAAGGGTCTGCTACTTTCCACATTACAGGATGTTGACCAGGCGCTCTACCTCCTGGATGTCAGCCGCAGGCCCGGTGAAGAAGAGAGAGAGCTGCTGGAGTTGCTGGCCGGGTTTAAGGGCCCTCTGATAATCGCTTTAAATAAGATCGATATAAAGAAGAACTACAGGGACGATTACCTGGAGCTGATCAAAGATAAACTTAAGCAGGTGCCCATACATGAAATCTCCGCCCTTACCGGCAGCGGCGTTGAGGCCCTGGCCGCAGTCATACTGCTGACAGCTCCCAATGGCGAACCCTTTTACCCCCTGGATTATTACACCGACCAGGACCCTGCGTTCAGGATTTCCGAGGTGGTCAGAGAAAAAGTGATCAACCTGACCAGGCAGGAGATTCCCCACCAGATCTATGTTGAAGTGGCTGATATGGAGATGCACAACCAGGGGACTCAGCTCTGGGCGAGGATATTCATCTGTGTTGAGCGTGATTCACAAAAAGGAATAGTAGTGGGTAAAAAGGGAGAGCTTATTCGCGATGTCGTACGGCAGGCAACGGAAGAGCTGAATGATCTCTTTCCCTACCAGGTGAAGCTCGACGTCAGGGTAAAGGTAAGGCCCAAATGGCGAAAGAATGAGCAGCTCCTGAAAAAGCTTATCAGTTAAATGCAACTGCTTCAAAGCATAAAACAATATATAGAAAAGAGAGATACAATATTCGTTTTTCCCTCTGAAACCGCATCCCGCTTCTGGCTGAAAAGATCTTTTTCTTTCACTCACCGCAGGACATTGAGCCATGAGCGCTTTATTTCCTGGGATCACTTTAAAAAAATCACTTTCAAATATTCTCTTCCCGCTTTCCGGCCGGTAAATGAAGCGGCGCGAATCCTTTTCCTGCACCACCTGCTCGCGGAAAACAGGGAAAAAAGCTTTTTCCGCTCCATTATTCCCAGGGACTATGCTGAATACTCCCCTTTGCAGATTACTACCTTGAGAAAGATCCTGCCCTACCTGAACAGGATCTCTGATATTCCCCGCCTGGACCAGGGAATAGAAGCCGGCAAAAAGAAAGACCTGCTGCTGCTCCTGGATAAGTATCTTGAGTTCCTGGAGGCGGGCCGCTTCTTTGAACCGGGTTATGAACAGCCATGGTTGGAGGTTAATAATTTCAATTATCTTCTCTTTTACCCGGAAATACTCGCTGACTTTCATTATCTCAACAGAAAAGGATGGCTCAGCAACCATCCTGAAATAAAAATTATATCCCTCGCTGATGAAGCTACCCTTCCGGAGCTTAAGCTCACCTCTTTCGAAAACTCAGAAGAGGAACTTACCCGGGTCCTGCTCAAAATCGGGGCGCTATTGGACAACCAGGTGGAGCCGGCGGAAATAGCGATCTCTGTACCGGCTTTAGAGCAGCTGGAAAGCCGGCTTCTGCTGCTCTCCAGGCTCCATGAAGTGCCTTTACAGTTGCACCAGAGTAAACCGGTATTGCGCTATCCCCAGGCAAGACTATTCGGTGACATGAAGGGCTGTATAGACTCAGGCTTCAGCATAGAATCATTAAAAGCCCTGCTGTTTAATTATGCTCTTCCCTGGAAAAAAGAACAGCTCAACCGCAAGCTGATCCGCTTCGCAGTTTATTACCGTGTATTCAGGAATTATTCCACCCCAGGTGTGAAGATCGATCTGTGGCAGGAAAATATTAAAAAGGCATTGGCATCTTCTGAGCTGCAGGGCGGTTTTGAAAGTGCGGAAATAGGGGAGATAGCCGGCTATTTCAAGCGGCTGAAGAGCAGTCTGCAAGCTATAGCAGAAAGCAAGGATTTCAATGTTCTTAAAGAAAAGCTGTTAAGCTTCAGCGATTCTTTTCTTTCCACTGCTGATTTCAACGAAGAAGAGCTCAAGGTATTCCAATTCTCCCTGAAGGCTTTAAACGAGCTGATCACCGCCGCCGCCCGCTGCGACAGCCGTCAGTTTTCCTCCCCCTTTGCCATCCTGGTTGCCTATCTGGAGGAGAAGCCCTATGCACCAGGCGATCTTCCGCCCGGTATTGCAGTCTATCCCTACCGGCTGGCCGCTGCGATCCGCCCAAAGTATCATTTTATTGTCAATGCCTGCCAGTCCGGCACTGAACATATAATCAAGCCCTATCCTTTTCTCAACATCCATGAGGAGTACAGCCTGGCGGATATTTTATCAACCGGGGAATATGACCTCTCCGCTCCCTTTATCCGCCTCTATTCCCTGTCCGGCCAGGAGGTCTTTTTCAGTTATGCCCGTAAATCCTACTCAGGGATTTCTCTTCCACCTGCCCACTTTGTTACCTCGGGCGCTATTTCCGATTTCAGTGAAAGAGAGGAGGAGCGGCTCTCCGATCCTTACAGTAGCGAGAGGGCGCTCTGGGCAGGGAAGCAGGCTGCAGGACCTGAGAGGCTTTACCGCGGCCAGCTTCAGGGCTTTAGCCGGGCCGAAAAGACCTCTCTGAAAGCTAAGAGCCTCAACCTATGGAACACTCCCCTTGACCAGGAACAGAGCAGAGTGATCAACCGCCGGCTGCGCCGCAGAGAGGGATATCTGGTAATCTCCCCTTCAAGCCTGGAGCAGTATGATAATTGCGCCTTCAATTTTTTACTTGACCGCGGCCTGGCCATAGATGAAGAGAGCTACCTGCCGGAAAACTGGGAAGCCAGGGAGACCGGCAATATCCTCCATGAAATCTACCGCCGCTTCTATCAATGGGTAATAGAGCGGGGCGGACATTTAGAAAGAGATAGTTTTACCCTCTATCAAGTCCAGCTAAAGGATTTCACCGGCGGAGTACTCAAAAGTTACAGCCGCAATCAGCCCCTGCCGGTCTTTCCTCTCTGGCGGGAGAAATGGCGGAATATAGAAGGCCTGGCCCTGGC
This sequence comes from Spirochaetales bacterium, assembly GCA_030604195.1. Taxonomy (GTDB): domain Bacteria; phylum Spirochaetota; class Spirochaetia; order SZUA-6; family DRHE01; genus DRHE01. The sequence continues at coordinate 8,835 of JAUVWI010000033.1, read as the reverse complement.
CCTGTTGGATGTTGATATGAAGATATTTCCGGAGCAGAGAATAATTGATGTTGAAAAATTGCTCACTCTTTCTCTTGAGCCGGAAAGCAGAAAGGTAAAGCTCACCGGCCGCATTGACCGGATAGCTGAGAACAGCAAGGGCATGGGAGTGGTGGATTACAAAAAAAGCAGAACACCAAAAAGCGGGGATATCTTCGGAACCCGGCCTACCTCCTTTCAGATACCCTTCTATATTCTCCTATTGTCAACTTCGGGAAGAAAAACGGATTGGGCGGCCTATTATTCAATGGAAGAGAAAAAATACATTATGGTGCTGGACAATGAGCCTGAACTTCAGGAGTATGCCGGGCGGAACCTGGCTGAAACAATAGATGGTATGATCGAAAATATTGAACGCGGGGATTTTTCCATGGCAATAGCTGCAAAAAAAATCAATTGCCGCTTCTGCCCCTATCAGGGCATCTGCCGGCATAATTTTATTCTGGGGTGATGAGAATTGGCGTTGATCCTTGATTCCGACCAAAAAAAAGCCTGCACAATTAACTGCAACTCGGTAATTACCGCAGGCGCGGGCTCCGGCAAGACCTCGGTACTCACCGAAAGATTCCTATGGCTCCTTCACAAAAAAAAGGCTCAGGTTGACCAGATCCTGACCCTCACTTTTACCCGCCGGGCAGCGGCTGAAATGTATGAAAGAATTTACCATCGTCTTAAAGGTGCAGGAGAGGCCCATTCCGGCAGAGAGCTTGAACGCTTCGACCGCGCCCAGATATCCACCCTGGACAGTTTCTGTTCACAGATTGTGCGAAGCAGCTGCCATTTATTCGGTTTGCCTGAAAACTTCGATCTTGATGAAGAGAGGGTTAAAGAGCTGGCTTTAGAAACTTCTTTTAATTTCCTCCTTACCCATCTTGAAAACCCGGCTTTGAGTGAGCTGGTCTCACTAATGGGTTTCGAAAGGGTACAGTATAATATTCTAAGCGACATCGCCGTCAACCACCTGCGCCTGGGAACAGATTTCGATTTCATAGATATGTATGCGCGGCAGCAGGACTTTCTCATCAGAAAATCTATTGAACTGCTTGCTCAGTGGGAAAGTCTAAAGGATCAGCTTTCAGCCCTGGAACATCCGGGTAAAGTTCTTGCGGAAAACAAAGAGGAGCTTAAAAGGCTGGATTCCCTGAGGAACCTGCTTGAAGAGGAGGGCTATAACGAACTGGCAGAGTTGCTGGGCGGGCTTAACTTAAGCAAGCGGGGCGGTGGTAAATCTGAAGTAATCCTGGAGATGAAGGATATTGTAGATCAGCTGCGAAAAACAGCCGGGCTGTTGACTGAAGTTGTCGCTCTACTGGCTAATAAACATATCCTTAAAGGCTTTCTATCGCTGCTGGAAAGTTTTCAAGCAGAATATGACAGGGAAAAACGCAACCGGGCGCTTCTTAATTTTGCCGATCTCTCCCGGCTGGCCGTGGCAGCGCTGCTTAAGAATAAAGCATTGAGAAGCTATTATAAAAAGAAATTCCGCTACATTATGATCGATGAGTTCCAGGACAACAATCAGCTGCAGAAGGACTTGCTCTACCTGCTGGCCGAAAAAGAGGATCTCCTGGGGGAGGGAATTCCGCAAGCCCGTGATCTGGAAGAGGATAAGCTTTTCTTTGTCGGTGATGAAAAGCAGTCCATATACCGCTTCCGCGGCGCCGATGTCAGTGTTTTCAAGGGCTTAAGCAGCGAGCTCGCCTCCCAGAGCAGGGAGCCTGCCGTTTCCCTGAATACCAACTACCGCAGCGAACCCGGTTTGATTGCCTTTTTCAACCGGATTTTCAGGAATATCATGGGCAGTGCGGTTTTTGATTTTGAGGCTGATTTTCAGGAGTTGAGAGCCTGTAATAGAAAGCCGCCCCTTAAGTCAGAGATCAGACTGCTCTATAAACCCTATCTCAGTGAAAAAGAGAAGAGTCCCTTCTATAACAGCCAGGAAAGCGAGGGCTTTCGTATTGCTCAATACCTGGTTGAAACGGTAAACAAGCAGAAGCTGCAGGTCAGGGATGAAGAAGGTCTGCGGCCGGCTGAGTTTAATGACTTCGCCCTGCTGCTGCGTTCTACAACCCATCAGAAAACCTATGAAAGAATTTTCAGGCTCTTTGATATTCCCTATACTGCCGTCAGTGTGCGCAGCCTTTTCCTGGAAGCGCCGATCTATGATTTTTACCAGCTTCTTCAACTGGCAATATATCCTGATGACCGCCTTGCCTATGGAGCGCTGCTGCGTTCACCACTGGTTAACATCAGTGATAATACTTTAATCGCTCTATTGTCTCTCAATCGGGAACCCTTCGCCGGGATCGATGATCTGAACCCGGAAACTGAGGAACGTTACAAACTGGATCTCGGCAGAGAACTCTGGCAGCTGGCCGCAGATAAAGCTGATAAAATACCAATAGCCGAGCTTTTTGATCTGCTATGGCAGAGAAGCGGCTACCGCTATTTCATTTTAACTGAACCCCGGAATCATAATTTCCTGGAGTATTACACCTATATGTTGAGCTTTGCTCAAAAAGCTGATCAGCGCGGAGAGAATCTATCTCAATTTCTTGATTTTCTACGGCAGAATCTGGGCAGCCACGAAAAACAGGAGGAACCGGAAATATCAGAAAATAGAAATCATGGAGTACAGATACTGACCATACACAGGGCAAAGGGGCTTGAATTCCCCATCGTTATTCTCCCGGATATGGGCAATATGGGAGGAGGGGGCGGCAGCCCGGCTTCCCGTGCCTATTACTTTTTAAAAGACTACGGCTTCACCCTGAACCTGGGTAAAAAAAATTACTTTGCCATAATCGGCGAGCAGGATGCCGGCAACAGAGAGAACGCTGAATTAAAGAGACTGCTTTATGTAGCGCTGACCAGGGCCGGCCATCATCTTATACTATCCGGAGTTCATCACTCCAGGAATCGCACCGGTCTGAATAATCACCTGAATATGCTGCTTCACGGTACGGGCTCTCTTCAAGAGCCGGGAGCGGCAAGGGAAGAAAAGGAGGATTACCTTTTTACCATCGAGCTTCTCGAGGATGTTTCCCGCGAGGAGTACAATAGCCATTTGAAGAAAGGAAAAAAACTGAAACAGAGATTCAGGCTGGCTGAACTGGATAATATCTATAGCCACACCACTGCGATATCACGGTCATTTTTACAGATGGATTATAATGTTTCCTATTTTAACGACCTTTACTTTAAAAGCTTGCCGGCAGCCACAGCGGACAGGGGCAAAAAACTGCCGGAACTGCCAATTGATCCTGTTCTGAAGCAAGAGAGGCTGGATAATGTCTTCGGCAGCCTCACTCACCATCTTATTGAACAAGAATTCCTGCAGGCGGAAAGACCGGATGAGGCGCTCCAATTATATAAAGAGCAGATACCACCGGAGTATTACGAAGAATTTATCGAACAGGGGCTGCTGCTTAGGGATAAGTTCTTAGACTCTGAACCGGGCAGGCTGGCCCGGGAAGCGGTAAACAGAAAAACTGAGTTCCCATTTATCTATTTTCTTGATGACCGGAATGTTTATATCAGCGGCCAGGTGGACCTCTATTTTGAAAGCCGGGGCAAAGCCTATATAATAGATTTTAAGACCGGCAAAAAATATTTCCCCGGTGAATATTCCGCTCAGCTGGGGCTTTACAAACTCGCCCTCAGCCAACTAACGGATAAAGAGATTTTCTGTTGCCTCTTCCTGCTACGTAGCGGCGAGGCCATATCCACAGATGATAATATAGACTGGCGGACCTGGCTTCTGCAGGAGTTGAGCACCGATCCCCCCAAGTTTTGAGGAGCGACCGGCAATCGAACAGGAGTGCCCCGCTCAGGACTTGAGCCCCTCCGGGGCCGCTAAAGTTCCTTTGCCTTGAGGCGCTCCAAAGCCCAGTGGGTATATTTCCTCACCCGCTTATCCCCATCACTTTCTAAAGCGGCAAGTATCTCTTTACCCTCTTTGGTTTCCAGTTTCTCTAAAGCCTTGATTACCTTTACCCTGACCTCATCATCAGGATCGCGGGCAGCCAGAACAATGCCCCTGAACGCGGATTCAGTGCCTACTAAAGAGAGCACCTCGGCAGCCTCCCGTCTTACCGTAGAATCGCGGTGAGATAATTTACGGATCTGACTCTCCACATAACCGGTATTCTCCAGTATTTCAATTACAAAGGGATTTAAAGAGAGGATATCCTCTTTAAGCAGCTCAACCAGGGCATCTTCTCCCTCTTCCTTCATGGCCTTGAATACCGCGGTAATCCTGGCACGCAGGCCTGGGTCTGCATCTTTGAAATCCTCAACCAGAGCAGCCACCTCCCTTTTCTCAGACTTGGAAGCCAGGGCTGCTTGAATATTACCCTGCAGTTCTTCATCAACCTCCAGCCTGGCCGTCAGTATTTCAACTGCCTTAAGGGATGATGCATTTTTCAGTCCCAGCAGGGCTGCCCTCTTTACGGATGCCACCTCATTTTCATCGGCGAGCAGGGCTTTGAGTCTGCCCAGCACATCAGCAGAGCCATAGCTGCCAAAGGCCCTGGCCACTTCGCTGCGCACTCTCTCTACCGGATCTCTGAGCATGGAGAAGGCCTGGTTTAGAGAACGAAAATCAGCAAAATCAACTATCGCCCAGACGCTGGCAATGCGAATATCAGGATCGGCATCCTTCAAAGCCTGGCGAATGGATTTTAAGAATTCCTTTTCCTCTGTTGATGGAAGTATGGAAATGAGTGAAGCCCTTACCTTGGCATCGCTGGCAGCCAAAAGGTTCTCGACCTTATTGATCAAAAGCTTTCTGGGAAAACCGGCCAGCACCCTGGCAAACTCCTTGGCCTCAGCCAACGGAAATATGGGCAGCTGCTCAAGAATAGTCTGCAGGCAGTAGTGCATTTCCATTTCGCCCAACAGTTTCAGGGCCTCTATTCGCACCTGGTGGGCATACCGTGCCCTTTCCGCCTGGATTATCGGAAAAAGCTCAAAGAGAACCGGGGGGGCAGGCATTATTTTCAGCGCCCTGCGCAGGCCGTCATTGGCCGGAAAGCCGGGATCTTTGAGTAAAGATATCAGGGTTCCCAGGAATACCTGATCGCCCCTGGCCGGTACGGCTGCCAGGATGAGCTCTGCCGTCTTAATATCTTTCTTTCTCTTTAACAGCTCCTGCTCCATGAGCCGCAGTGCAGCTTCATCACCCCTTTGAGAAATTGCCTTTAAGGTCTGTTTATAGATCTCAGAGTTATCCTCTAAACCCTTATTGAAAACCTTGCGCGCCAGGGTGGTGATATACTTCCTTTTGCCATTAACCGCTAAAATACGGGCACATATAGACATAGCAGCCATATTTTCCGTTTTTTCAGTACACGAAAGAAAGGTGGTTACATTAACCTCGCTCGCATTTGCCAGAAGTTTGAAGTTTCGCTCCAGCCCTTCACGGTCCCCGAGATCGGTTTCCAGACAGAGTCTTTCCAATACCCCGCACTTTTCCAGATAACGGGCCGCGGTGAAACGGAATTCAAGGTTTGCTGATGCCAGATTGCGAAGGGCGAAATCCTGGTCATCATTGGAATCCACTCTTAAAAGCTCCAATAGATGACAGACTTCCTCCTCTTTTAATTTGCCCGCTTCCAGGGTATATAGATCACTGAAATCCTTCCGGATCCTTTCCCAGGCTGTTATGCGCACCTCGTAAACAGGATCGCCAACCATCAACCGGTGTAATTCGCCGTAAAGCTTCTCCCTCTGCTCGGAGACAAATTCTCCGGCCAGGGTCTTTCTAACCAATGGATGGGGATCGGAAAAACTCTCCCACAGGGCACGCTGCGAGCGATCCTGATCATCATTTAATAGGATCTTAACGGCAAAGTACCTTGGGGCCCATTCGGGATCCCCGGTCATCTCCCTGATCTCATCCAGACGGTCACGGAATATTTCCAGAGCGTCGCTGCCCACAAAATCCTCGCCCTTGCCTGACAGGGCCAGGCGGTGGAGATAGAAAAAATCTCCTTTGCTTTTTAAGCTTTCAATTAAAAGCGGTGCCAGGGCCTTCTTTTCCAGGCTGATCAGGAAGCATTTGAAAAGGCCGATTTCAGGAGCATAATTTAATACCCTTAAGAAATCCTTCTTCCTCTTCTTCAATGCCAGGTTATCTACCCAGAGGGAGTCGATGGCAGTCAAAGCAATAATATCGGTCCCATTCTTCTCTATGGAACGCTCAATTAATCCTGACCTGCGCAGTAAAGCCTCTTTAGAATATCTGTTGGTGATCAGAGCCGGCGCCAGCTCCGGATTAGCTGAAACCTTTTTTAATAGCTTTAGAAAATACTTCCCGGCCAAAAAGCGCCATAGTATAAGAGTCAATACCAGTAACAGCGCTGCCGCCGTTCCTGCCAGCAGCCAGAGCGGCTGGCTCTTTAATAACAAATAGATCGAGGTCATGTTTCCTCCTTTTTAGCTTACCTTTTGCTTTACCCGGTAAATCGGTATGGGTTCTGATTTTCCCTTTACCCTTACCGGTTGACGCTTTTCCAGCTTGAATTTATCGCCCAGATAATTGCAGGTAGCCTGGGTGATTATTACTTCATTGGCTTCAGCAATCCCTTCCAGGCGGGCTGCGATATTTACCGTGTCACCGATTACCGTATAATCCATCCTCCGTGAACTACCCAGGTTTCCCGCTACCAGAGGCCCGGTGTGCATGCCTATGCCGACTTTTAGTTTGGAGGCCCTGCCCTTGAAAAAGTGCCTTTCCTTTGCAGCTACCAGACCCTGGATTTCCAGGGCGCAGGAAACTGCTCTTACAGCATCCTCTTCCACCGTCTGCAGCGGCACACCCCAGGCTGCCATAATGCAGTCGCCAATAAACTTATCTATATAACCGTTATATTTAATGACTATTTCCACCGCCTCGCTGAAATATTCATTCAGCACCTCGATAATATATTCAGGATCTTTTCCTTCGGAAAATGAGGTATAACCGCGGATATCGGCAAAGAATATAGTGGCTTCCTTCTTACCCCCCCCGGGTCTGACTAACTCGGGAGAATCCATCAATGTTTGGACTATGTCCTTGGAGAGATAACTGGAGAACATGTCCTTGATTACTCTTCGCTCTTCAACCACCTTCTCCATACTGGCTTGCAGCTCTCTCTCCCTGGTTTGATCTGTAATCAGGATGGTTAATCCCTGATACTGGCCCCGCTTGCCTTTTAGAGGGGAAACATTCAGAGAAAAATCCATTTCCTTTTCAGCCGCTTTATATATGCCTTCAACACCCAGAACCTCTTTACCCGTATCTTTACTGGTATCAAATGCCTTTAATATTTTGCGATCCAGGGAACCCTTAAAAGCCTCACCCAGTGTGGCGTCTATCTTTTCTGAATTCAAGCCTAACCGTTCGCCGGCGGCTGAATTGAAATAGTGGATCCTTCCCTCCCGGTCAGTGGTTATCAGGAGATTGGTCATAGAGGTAAAAACGTTTTCCTGGTAGCGTTCAAGCTCCTCTATCTTCTTCAGATAATCTTTCAACTCCTGAAATAACCGGGAGCTGTGCAGCATGCCGCCGGCCAGTTTGGTGAAGGAATTTAAAAAATTGAAGCGTTCCCTGTTATAAAAAAAGGGCTTATGAGAATTCAAGATCAGCACCCCGATGGCCGCCTTCGGTGTATAGAGAGGGAGGGCAATACCGCTCTGCATTTCCGGATCAAGGAAAAGATCGGCAAAAGGGCTCTGCCTTCGCTCTGTCAGCACCACTGCCTCGCTGCTTTCCCTGATAAAAGTAATCAGTTCACTTGTTTTTGAGATTCTTTCAGCAGCAGACCACCTGCCGCGCCTGTAGCTCAAAAAAGCGTCACTCTCTCTTTTTTCAGGATCAAGGTAAAGATAGAGCACTGCCAGGTCTGAAGCGGTAATATCCAGGGTCTGCTCCACCAATACCGATAGAAGAGTTTTAAAGTCTAGCTCCCTGGTAAGCAGGGAACCGGCCCTGGCCAGCTCTTCCAGTTTGCTTGCATGAGAAGAGACCATTTGAACCTCCAGTATCAATACTTTAACCCATCACGGCCTCAGCCTGCAATGCTATATCTTTTTTTTCGCTTAAGTTGAATTGAGCATAACTTTCATGTGATTTTATATGTTCAATCAGTGTTTTCATTCTCACCTTCCACGATTTTGATCTCTTCCGGGGTGAGGTTATAGAGTTTGTAGACCATTTGGTCAATCTCGGTGTCCCATTCGCTGACGGATGACTCCGCCCCGATACATTGGCTTTATTAATCATCGTTTGTGCCTGCGCTGACTATATGCTGCTTGATAAATATGTCAACATGTCTTCACTCATTAAATTTGTTTTATTATAGGAACAGCATAACATCTCTTGCAGATTTTTAATAAGTATACCATCCCCGGTTTCTCAACAGTTCTTATGATTACGATTTTACATGGGAAATAAAATACCTGCACTTATTTCAAGCTTATCCTTGTTGGAGTGTAATATTTCTGCTACTCGTGATATTTCATTATCTCTCATTACGCTTATTTTATTTTGATAGTCAATTATCTGAAAAGCCACCTGGTAGAGAATGACAAAGGGGTTATTTGTTGCAAATCCGAATCGCAGATGATGGTAATAATCTCCCCCATCTTCTCTTTTAAGATGGGTGTGTAATGCAGGATGATATATCCTTTTAGCCTATTGACTTTGCTCATCAATTAATTCAGACCTTCTCGCAAAGTGATTATAGGAAGTATCCTTACAGCAATGCATGTAAAGATATGAAATCTAAGCAAAAAAAAGGTTCCTGATGCATG
>JAUVWI010000059.1 GCA_030604195.1 Spirochaetales bacterium | reverse complement strand
TCGCTCGCTTTGGGGTGCTGTATATAGACGGTCATTTTCTTCCATACTATGGAATGTATCCGGTTACAAAAGGATGGCACGGGGTAAGACAAATGCCTATGAAGGGCAGTTATAACTTTTTGGGAGTTGATGAGAGCTTCATACCGTGGATATTTTTAGTTCGATCCTCATCAGAAGATCTATTGCAGAAGATACCTGAAATTGTAGCTAAGGCAAAGGAAGCAGCAGCTCGAGCCCGTGTGGATTAGAGACAGCTGGATGATAAGGTCAAATTAACTGATAAGCTGCTTGCAGAAGCAAAAGATGGCATGAATTGGGAAGAGATAAAGAAAAATCGGATCGTTCCTCATTTTCAGTAATGCATACATTTAGCAAGGTCATGTCGGAAACTGGTATAGAACTGCCCAAGGAAATGGTACCAGTAGGGATGCAGGTAATTCCGACAGATCTTAGCTGCGCTTTCGGCATTGGCACCCCTGGGGATCAGGCTTAATAATAGCTTTTGCTCTTGAGATAAGCCTTTGTTTTTTCAGAAACATCCTCCACTTCTTTCCTTAGCTCGCTGAAGTCCTCCCTGGTAAATATATAGAATGGGTTATAGTCGGCCTCTTCCCTGTACTTCATTAGTTTTGAGAATATATGAGAAAATCCCGGTTCAAAGATTCCTTCTTTTATAAAATGAAGGCCGAGCATTCTTAGAGCACTTTCGTGGCTTCTAGTTTCAAGCCCTTTTGTCAACAGCAGTGCCCTGACATTGTACAGAAGAAAATAATATAACCTTGAAACAGCATCTTTAAAAAAGCCTTTATCAAATAAAAGAGAGGCCGCAGCCATTGCCTCGGCCGCTCTTCCGAGTTCCTCGCGGATATTTTCTTTTTTATTCTTCTCTGTCACAGCAGTATGCCCTCGCTTTCAATATCAAGGGCAATTCTTCTTTCCCGCTCCTTTAAGCGATTGAACTCTGTTTCTGAAAATATAATTGAAGATATTGACCTGAGATACTTTAACTCTATTTCAGCCACTTGACTAAATATCTTGTTTTTAAGCTCTTTTGAAAGACTGCGAACAATAATAGCTATATCAATATCTGAATCTTCATCATAATCTCCCCTTGCCCGCGAACCAAACAGAACCATTTTTATCAAAGAATCGCCCAATGAAAGCTTTAAACTTTCTTTTAAATCAATTAGCTGATTTTCCATATTTTGAATATGGGCAGATAGCTCCACCCTTGTCAAGCCTCTTCAGATAGGGGTTTAGGATTCTATAATGGGTGGCAGATTCCCTGGTCGAATTGCAGTTGCTGCCGCTGATCGATTAAATCAGCTAAGCTCCCTTATAATCCGTCGGCTCTGTCCTACAAGGTATAACGGAAGTGATATCAGCCTGGAGCTGCCTTCGAATATAGATGGAGGATTCGTATCGAACCGTAGAGCCAGATCAAGCTTTTTTTCGTGCAGGAAAAGGTGAAGAGATCTCATTGTTCCGGTTTTACCGGCCTTTACCTCAACCGGAATAATTCTACCCATTTCTGCAATAACGAAGTCAATCTCTGCGGAAGAATTTCGCTGCTCTCTAGCCCAGTAATAGAGTTCCGGCCTTTTATACCAGTCGCTTAAAAAAAGAAGATGCTGACCTATGAATTGTTCACACACTGCGCCGCTGTTGATGAGCATTAGATTATCCGAATCTTTAAGTCTTGCAGGATCAAGTCCACAAATACTGCACATAAGACCTATATCCAGGTAGATTACTTTGAAAAGACGGTCATTAATTTCAGCTCCAAGAGGAAGTCCATTGCATGAAGAGTGATAGACAGGAAATACAATTCTTGCATTACAGAGCATATGAAGAGCTCTTTTCAAATCTTTTGATCTCTCTTCTCTGTCAATATTTGCATACTTGAACTTCTGTCCGACAACCTTTGGAATCTTTCTAAAGAGCTTTCTCAACCTGTGCTGATCAACCCTATTTGCGTATTTACCAAAATCATCCTCATAAGTAGAAATAATTGATTCCTTTACCATATCCACCTGTCGATATGATTCTTCTTCCTTGAAAAGCGCAATTGCTTCCGGCATACCTCCTGTAAAAAAGAAAATAGAAATATATTTCAGCAGCTTATTATGAATGGAAGCAGGGATCGGCGATTCCAGGGAATAGTTCTGAATATAATTTACCAGCCTGACCTCTTCCATACCAAGAAGGAATTCTTCAAAAGAAAATGGTCCTATATACAGATATTCTATTCTGCCCACAGGCATGGAAAAGGTATGCTCTTCCAGTACAAATTCAAGCAGGGAACCTGCTGCAATAATATGAATATCCGGTATCTCTTCGTAAAAATATCTGAGCGAGGAAAGAACGCCGGATGCTGCCTGAATTTCATCAAGAAAAAGAAGCGTATTTTCCAATTTAACCGAAATATTGAACTCCATTTCAAGGAGTCTAATTGTTTCAACCGGATCATTCCCGGAGAAAAGCGCTGCTTTCTCCGGGTTCTTTTCAAAATTGATTTCAACTACTATCTTAAAGCACTCACTCCCGAATAACCTCACAAGATAGGATTTTCCCACCTGCCGGGCGCCTCTTATTATAAGAGGTTTACGGTTCTTTTTACCTTTCCATTCTTTTAATGCTTCCATTGCATATCTATACATCGTTTTATCCTTGAATAGTGCTAAAATACAAGGCTATTATAGTGTTATTCGTGCTAAAATACAAGGGTAAAAAAGTATTTCAGTTAATATATGAGTTCTCGGGATATAAGTATCAAGTTGTCTATTACTTTATTTATCCGGGGGGTGCTTCTGTTCTTCCCGCTGCCAGGGCATAACCTTTCTCTCCAGCCATTTTAAACCACCGGTAAGGAAAACACCAAGCATCATTACCACTACCAGGCCGGCATACATTCTTTCCGTAACCAGGATTTCCCAATAGTACAGGGTCAGATAACCGAGCCCCTTTTTGGCCCTGACGAACTCTATGGCCACAATGACAATAAGAGCCGTACCCAGGGCCAGGCGCAGTCCGGCAAAGATAACCGGCATGGCGCCTGGAATGATTACGTGGCGGAACATCTGCAGGCGATTGGCGCCGTAATTCCTCCCGGCCTCGATATAAACGGGATCAATATCACGCACACCGGCCATGGTATTAATGGTTACCAGGAAGAAGGCGGCTATGGCCACCACTGCAATCTTCGGTCCCTCGCCAAAGGGATTGGGAAAGATAAGCATCATTATGGGAAAAATGGCGATCTTGGGCAGTACATAGACCGCAGAAAGCGTTGTATCCAGCATTAAGCGCACGGTCCTGTTCATACCCATGAGTACGCCGATTACAATTCCTGGTATTGCCCCTAAAATGAAGCCGATAAATACGCGCATCAGCGTGGCCAGCAGGTGGCTTTCGGCAATAAGGGCCTGGACACCAAGCCAGCCCTCACTGACCAGCTTCTGAGGGATCAGCCAGGGTCTGCCCAACAGGCTGGTTTTAGTGAAAGGGTCGTAGTCTACAGCGAGCTGCCACAGGGCTACGGCAATTTTAGATGGCGGCGGAAACCAGCGGGGATTGAGTATTTCAGCTCCCACTATCAGCTCCCAGGCCAGCAGCAGCAGAACCGGAAAGCCCACAGCCAGAGCGCGCTCATATATTCTTTTATGGCGGGTTGATACCCGCCTGCCCAACGCCTCGGCCAGAGCCACAATAAAGAAAAAGTTCACCAACAGCCCGAGGTGCCACAGGGGCTGCCATAAGCTGAAGCCGAACATTCCCAGATTCCAGATTAACAGGGCCAGGGCTGCAAGAGCAAGCTTTCTATTTTCACTTAAATGTTTCAGCTCCGGCGCTCTCAATGCTCCACCTCCATAGCCCGTTTGACTTCGTCTTTCAAGGCCTCCCAGATGGAATATGATAATTCGGCATATTCAGCAGTACCCGTGGTCTTGATATTCCGGGGACGGGCAAGGGTTACCTTAAAAGTAGCTTTGTTAGCGCCCGGATGAGCAGTCATAAGAATAACCCGGTCACCCAGTAAGACCGCCTCGTCTATACTGTGGGTAATGTAAACAACGGTTTTGCGGTTTTTTTCCCAGATGCTCATCAACTCCTCCTGGAGCACGGCACGGGTTTGGGCATCCAGGGCGCCAAGGGGTTCATCCATAAGCAAAACCTCGGGGTCATTGGCCATGGCGCGGGCAATGCTCACCCGCTGTTTCATGCCGCCTGAAAGCTGGTGGGGATAGTGATGGGTGAATTTCTTCAAACCTACCCTCTCTATCCATCCGCAGGCAATTTCCCGCCGCTCTTTAACAGGGCAACCGCGCATTTCCAGGCCAAAGGCCACATTGTCCAGCACCGTCTTCCAGGGAAAGATGGCATACTCCTGAAAGATCATATTGTTGAGCGGTTTACCGGGATCACTTCCCGGTACTATGCTGACTTCACCGGAAGTGGGAGCCGCCAGATTTGCCAGAATCCGAAGGAAGGTCGATTTACCGCATCCTGATGGACCCACAATGCAGACAAACTCTCCCTCCTGCACTTCCAGGTTGAAATCCCTGATAGCCGTTACCGGGCCATGCACGGAGGGATAAATTTTAACAACATTTCTGGCCAGTATTTTTGTCATTGCTGCTGTATGGCTGCCTGCTGGTTATTAAAGCGGAAAATAAAGCGGGCGCAGACAGCCCGCCGTCCGCGCCCCCTTGCATTAAAAACTATTACTTTCCCAAAGTTGAGCGCGCCCAATCAACGAAGGCAGCGTCTATTACCTTAGACAGGTCAATTGGATCGCTATACGCGGTGCGCCCGTTTTCCCGGTGCACCCGCTCGATATCGCGCAATCCCTCCACAGGGATAACCTGATCGGGGTCATAAATCACCGGCACTCCCTTGCGCAGCGCTTCCTCGGTGGTTTTCACATACGCCAGGTAGGCGGCAACATTCTCTTTAGAAAGATATTGATCTCCCTGCATGGCCCGGGCCGCTTCCATCAATCCGAGGGCAAAGCGTTTGGCCGCCTCGGGACGCTCGGTTACGAACTTTCCTGAACCTACAAAAGCCACGGTCATTACACCGGGAGTCAGGTCCTCTGCTATGGGCAGAGCCAGACCCGCGTCTATAGCCTGATCAGCATAGGGGGAACCCAGCAATCCGGCGTCTATGGACTTATTCTCGAAGGCAGCCTGCATATCGGCATTACCAATGCGAACATTCTCCACATCCCTTATGGTTAATTTACCGCGCTCCAGTCCCTTTGAGGCCAGATACTCACCGCCGCTTCCCGGACCGCCTGCCATGGCAACTACCAGTCCTCTCAGATCAGATACATCCTTTACCTTGCCGCTTTCTATCAGATCCTTGCGCACGAGCAATTTTGTGGGACTGTTTTTCATAGTCTCCAGGCCGGCGGGCGCTATAATACGCAGATCCATGCCCTGTGACCAGGCATTCCAGGTGGAAGCGACAACCGCAATACCGCCGACATCCATCTTGCCTTCAGTAAGAAAAGCGATAGCCTCTGTACCGGACTTAACCCTTTCAATCTGGACATCCAGCCCGTACTTCTTAAAAAATCCCCGCTCTGCAGCCACATACATGGTTGCGAACTTCATAATGGGCACATAAGCTGCCACTATTTTTTCCGGCGGGTCAAGAGCAAGACTTACGCCTGCCTCTTTCTGCTCAACCGCCGCTTCTTCAACCTCCGGCGGAGCTACTTCTTTGGCGCCGCCGCCATAGAGCGCCATAGAACACGCAAACACCAGAATGATGGTGAAAATGAGCGCCCTTTTTCTTTTTGTCATGTTTCCTACTCCTCCTGATACTCAGGTCTGTTTTGTATATCAATACAAAGACCTATCCTGCCTGCTGTTGCTGCAAGGCACAACCCGGTATCTAATTAATAAAAATCAATATAATTTAGATTATTCAACTGTTCAAGTAGGGGGAAGGTAATAAGTTAAAGGCTATACATGATAAATTTTTCCGAGTATCTTCTTGCCAAAAGCGGATAGGATAAATTCAAGAGTCTTTCGAAAAACCCTGTCCGGATCACCGGGCTCAAGGCCGACAACATCCATTACCTTCATCAATCCTGATTGGGCAATCATCTCCATGGCCAGATGGGTTTCGCGGAAGGTAAGACCCTCCATGCTCTCCTCTTCAGTAAGGTTCGCCACTACTGCGGGGCGGAAACTCACATAGATACCCCTGGTACCGGATGCTGCTATGCGCAGACCCTGATGTACAACCTCCTTGATCCCCAGCTCGTCTATATTTCCCATGGTGAAGGCTCTGACCCGGGAGTGGGCAAGAAGCTCCTCTTCCTGCGGCTCTACCTCCCTGAGACCTATGATAACGGTATTTTCCGGGGATAGATGGGCTTTCAGTTCCCTGAAAGCCGGAGACATCCCATAGCCTAAAGCCGCAGCCAGGGCAGAGCGGCCCTGCCCTTCCTTTTGCTCCATGCCGGAAGGACTAAACCCCGCTTTGGAGTCAAACCAGATAAGTCCAAAGGCATCAAGCTGCCCGGATAAGCCAAGGAAACCAGTCAGACTTATGCTGTGATCCCTTCCCAGTATAAGCGGAATTCTGTTTTTACTCAGAGCGAGCTTAACCCCGGAAGCGGAAGCAATGGTCTCTTCTGCCTCAAAAACCTGGTAGCCTATGGCTTCAAGTCCTTTCTCAAGACCGCGTTTCTTAAAAGCTTCAATAACACCCCGCTCCCCTGAAAGAGAGACCCCGGAAGCATGCAAAGCATGCAAAGCATGCTCAGCGCTTCCCTCTGTTAAAAGCACCTTCTTTTGCACATCGGCAGAGTTCATGGCAGAGAGAAGCGCGGCATAGTTAACCTCAAAAAGCGGTCTGTCTCCCAGTTTTAGGGAAGTACCGGCAGCAGTGACATCGAGAAGCAGGTGATTACTGGAAGCTCCCAGAATGGCAAGTCTACGGTCAACCGGTCTCAGGCCCTCTATATTCACATCCTCTCTTCCTATATTCAATATTCCCCGAATTATATTTCCCCTATCTTCAAAGGTATTCTTAACCCCAAACGCGTTCTCACCGATTTCTCCGATGGGAAGCGAGGGTTTTTCCTTAAGCTCAATCAGCTCCGATGAGAGCAGGAAGGCATCCTGAAAGGTACCCGGCCAGGGATTTCGGTGAACGGTTTCCCTGCCAAGTAGTATGGCCTCGCCAATGCGCAGGTGGTTGATTGCTTCAGGCATTTTTCCTGAAGCCAAAAGAGGAAGAGAGCTGGAATTGCCTCCGGATATATAGCGCAGCTTAACAGAATATCTTGCCTCCAGAGCGCGAGCATATTCCACTAAAGCCCCCATGTTATCCCGCGTTGGAATAACCCCGCCGTAACAGGTCAGATTCGTGCCAATCCCCACAATCCTGACACCGGGAAGCTCAATGATCTCTCTGGCCATGGGCATAAGATCATCCGGCCATATTCCCTCTCTGAGATCCCCCAGGTCCAGCATCAATATGATCTTATGAACTATACCCCGTCTATCCGCGGCACCGGATAGAGCTTTAATGACCGAGAGCTCCGAGTTCAGGCTTATATCCACTGAAGCCACAATCTCGTCAACCTCCGAGAGGGGGGGGATGCGCAGGAGTATGAGGGTACAGTTAATGCCGCTGGCCCTGAGGCGGTGGATATTCTCTAAACGCGATTCGCCGATTTCCTGTATGCCTCCCCGGATCATGGCCCGTGCAACCTGGGGCATGCCGCAGGCTGCCTTTGTTACCCCGGCTACTTTAATGTTATGCTCACGGCATAGTGAAACAATTGCCCTGGCATTCTTTTCAATCTTCTCAAGATCAATGGTCAAAACGGGGCCGGACATAATCTTAAACCCCTGCCCGGCGGGCAGCTTTCCGGGCATAACCAAGGCTTTTCCTCATAATGGCTAATGCTCTATCAGGATAGGATTTTGCCAGCAAGCCTGCCGCGGCCATAATGTAGTGGCTGTCGAGAAATACTTCGGTTTTATTCCCGGGAAGGAGCCTGTTTTTTTTGGGATCAGGCCATAATGAGCATAGTATTTCCATACCGCCATCCAGGCGCGTCAGCGCGCCCCCGGTTCCCACAATCACCTTGACTGCTGTCAGGTCTCTGCCCAAAATCAGCTCATTCGGCCCATAGGCGCCGTAGGTCGACCTGATTTCTCCTGCGTGGCGCCACAGGGCTACATTAACGGCCCACTGGCTGAGCTGAAGCACCTTTTTTCTCTGTTCCACATTAATGGGTATTGCTTCGCGTATTGATTCGCGTATTGATTCCGGATCACACAGATCTCCAAGAGCGCCCCCGGATGCTTCGATTATTTTTTCCACATTGTAATAAACCCCCAGGTCGCCCTCAACCGTCCTTTTGGAAAGCGGCTCCGGCGCCACCCGTATTCTTGAATTATCGCCCGTGCCCTGGGTTACCGAGTGGATGTCCGTGGTTGCGCCCCCCACATCAATGGTCAGCAGGTCCTCCAGCTCCCGGTAGAGAAGCTCAGAGGCCCTGAGCACCGCCCCCGGCGTGGGTATTATTTCCCCTGAGACCATCTCCCTGATCCTTTTCATTCCCGGGGCAGTCACAATATGCTTTGAAAAGAGATCATGGATAACTTCTCGCACCGGCTCTATATTCAATTCGTCTATACGGGGATAGACATTATCTACAACCCGGATGGGTATGCCCTGCCTTTCAAAAAGCCCGGCAACCAGGGGCGCCGCACTCCTGTTCCCGGCATAGATTACCGGAACATTCAATCCTGCCAAGGATAACACACGGGCATTTTGAGCAACTGTATGCTTATCGCCAAAATCGACACCCCCGGCCAGGAGAACCAGGTTGGGAGAAGCTGCCTTGATCTCTTTGACCTGCTCCGGGCTAATGAGGCCGGCTGTTGAGCAGACCAGGTTGGCGCCCGCTCCCAGGGAGGCCTCCCGGGCGGCCTTAAGAGTCATATCCCTGGTCAGCCCGTGGACACTCATGCGCAGGCCGCCTGCTGCAGAGGCGCTGGCAATTAGCTCAGCATTCCCAGTATCGATGCCCAAATCTGCTTCAAGCCTTTCCCTTGCCTCAGCCAGGCCCAGGCTGACATCCCCCTGCTTTACCGTGGTAAGCGCGGCGCTCTGGCCCAGGAACTCAAGTCTATCCGGCAAAGGGCCTGAGAAAGCCGAGAGCTTGGTAATTGTGCTGCCTATTTCCGCGGCCAGGATGTCAGCCCTGATCATTGCTCATCCCTTTTTATAAGCTCCTTCACAATAAAGCTTGCAACTTCATGTCCCTTTGTTCCACGGCCGAAACCCGCATTCATACCGCACTCACGGGCTATATCGCCTGTCACCTGCGTGCCTCCTGAAATTATAAGCATACCCTCCCTGATACCCCTTTCCACGGCCAGGTCATTAAGCCTTCTCATATTGATCCTGTGGATCTCATTATGGGTAATAATCGTTGAAATAAGGACAATCCCGGAGCCTGATTCTTCAGCCGCATCGAGCATCTTGGAAACAGGCACGGATGTTCCAAGGTAACGGCAGGTAAAACCGTACTTCTCCAGGCCCCCATGTTTGATATCCAGTATTTCCCGCATGCCCACGGAATGTTCGTCTTCGCCCACGGTTGAGGCAACAAGAGAAAGCCCGCGCGCCCGCACAAAGGCGCTTATTTCATCCTCCGGCAGGAGCTCCTCTTTTTCAGGAATCACCAGTTCACTCCTCTTTACCCCCTCAGCCAACCTGCCCTTTATTTCCAGCAGGGTGCCCTCAGCCGGGTGGATGACTCTCAGGTGTATAATCTCAGGTGTTGAAAGCCCCATGTTTTGCGCCATCTTCAATCCGGCGGCCTCTGCTGTTTCCAGGCTTTCCGGGATGAACAGGGTGACACAGACCACACCATCTCCGGCCCATTCCACCTCTGGTCTTATCAAGCCCGCTTGAGCCTCTTTCAGGGGCTTCTCCAGCCTCCGGTTGACATTGTCCTCATTATCCATCTCGTCTATATAGATTATCTTCTCATGTTTGCAGAGGGTACAGCCCCCTATGGCCTCACATGTTTTTTGACTCTTTCCGGCAAAGGCGTTATTTCCAAAATGGCTGCACACCGGAGCTCCGTAATCCCTTTCCCGCTTTACAATAGTATCCGCGGTCACCCCCCCTTCCGGGCTGCGGGCAATCCCATTGCCACTCCTTTCAGGGAAATATCCGGAATCCACGAAGTATCCCTGCTCCGCCGCAGCATAGTAACCCCTGATTTCCAGTATCTCTTCTAAAAAGAGGACAGCTCTCTCCTTGATCTCCCGCACACAACCGGCCAGCGGACCTTCTTTTTTGAGGCCTACGAACTCGTTCATTCCATCCAATCCCATTAATGTCTGCCGGGCTGTGTTCACGCCAAGAATATTGTTGTAATGCCAGGGAACGTTTCTTCCCTCATCCGGGGTAATAGTGCTCTGTATATCCGCTGAGGTCAATCTTGATATCAGGGTATCCAGAACATGGGTAACGGTAGCCTCACCGGTATCGGATTCCATGTAGCGGGTGTTCTGCTGGGCCCTGAATTTGAACCCGGAAAAGAAGTCTCTTAAGGCCACTGCATAGGGTAGATCCAGAGCCAGCTTGGGCGCCGGCGGCGCGGTGGGCGGCACGGTTGAGAGAGCTATAGAGTCCTTAGACATGCCCGTAGCCAGGGAGAAGGCGCAGTTGATTGCATGCTGGACAAACAACTCCGGCAAGACCTTCCAGGCCTCCTTAGCAGTGGCATTGGCGTTATGCGCCCCATCTATCTGCAGAATACCGGCATTGCCCATGATCTTCTTCGCCTCGGCTGCGTCCACAAAAGAGCGGTGCATGTTGATGTTCCGGTAGAGTATATTGTACTGTGGGTCCTGGTGAGCGCCGTTAACCCCTTCTTCTGCAAAGAGGACCGCTATCTCAGGCCCGGCCACCCCGCTTATATAGGAGTGAAAATTAATTGGCCGTCCCACTTCATCCTCAATCAGGTCCAGGGCTTTCCTGCTTGCCCTGAGCTGTTTACGGCTTATAGGCACCCCGCCTACTCCCTCCGGTGTTCCCTCAATCAAACCGTCAAAGTGAGACTGCCCGGCTGTGCGGATTACCATAATATGATCCGCCCCGTGCCAGGCCGCCATTCGCATTCTTCGGATATCATCCTCAAAGCGGCCGGAGGCGATCTCTGTGGTGATCACAAAATCACACTGGGGGTCTATATTGCCGAAAAAATGTGCCGAAGGCAATGGCACGGAGTTTTTCAAAGGCTGCGTTGTATCTTTAAGGTCAAAGGGGCCGGCCTGGCTCTCTTTACCTTCAGCCTTTTTCCTCCAGGTCCAACCCGATCTTCTGGGCCGGTAATGCTCCAGGTCTTTCAGGATTGCCTTTATATCTATCTTTTTATCAGGATCAAGTCGCATAATTCCAGTAATTCCCCTGTATCATGGCCAGTCCGGTTTCCCGGATGCCCAGTTTGTTGCGGTGCGCCGCGTTCAGGACCAGGGCGCCGGCGCCATGTCCTAAAAGACCCTTTTCTAAAGCCAGGTTAACCAGGGCTTTTGCCTCCGGGCCGGAAAAACCCATGCGCAGTAATACAGAGCGCTCAATCGAGGGGCTTGTATAGTTTCTTGCTTCCTCTACTAAAGGATCCACAATACTGTTTACAAGCTCCCAGAACCTCTGCTTGAGTTCCCTGTCATTCAGGTTTTTTAAATGAGCCTTTCTTTTTTGAAAATCATCCTCTCGTTCCATTATTCCCCCCCCGGCTCTCCCCTCGGCTATGGCCGGCTAATCCGGCTAATCCGGCATTTTCAATAAACTCTTTTACAAAGGCCGGATCTGAACCGGTGTCTGCGGCTAAGAAAGCTATCTCTTTTTCATCCAGCCGCTGCTGCTGCGCAGAAAGCCCGGATAGTGCCTTATTCAGATAGGATTCCCGCAGCTTTTCCAGGTCCACCTCCTTTACCCTGATCTGGGCCGGATGCTCAGGGATCACAATAACCTTGCCGGGGATATTCATTTCAGGATCCCCCCTTTTTATCTTTATGCCCATTTTTTTGGCCAGGTTGAGCTGGGCTGTGGGATGCTTGCCGGCGCCCGTATATTCAGTTTCCTGAACTACAAGGATCTGATCCTGATCCAGCTCCCGGGCCAGAGCGAAGCCGGCTGCTAAAGAGGTGTTTCCCGCCGGCCCCCTCTCCATTCCCTCAAGCTCAGCTAAAAGCTGGGTTATATAGAATACTTCGCCCTGGGTAACCGTAACGTAGCGGTCCATGTAGCGGAGCGGCCTTGCCGCATTCAACGGCACATCAGCCCGGTCCGGCCAGGTGGCAAAGGGAATGCCGAAACCTGTATGGCCCGTGGTAAAGGACTTTCTATTGAAATCTCTGTCAGAGGCCATGTGAAGCCCCGAAAGGTCGACACTGGCGGCAATGGTCAGGCTTTGCCCGGCGCCCGCTTTATCCAGGCCCCTGGCCGTGCCGGTGATATTTCCCCCTCCGGCATGGGTCGCAACGACCATATCCGGAAATTTACCCTCCCGCTCTTTTAACTCCTCTGCAATCTCAAAGCCCAGGGTTTCTATTCCAATAACAGCACAGGGTGTGTAGAGGGAGGCATTGAAATAGCCTGTTTCCTCCAAAATTGTCAGAAATACATAGAAGAGCTCCGGCCCGACGCTAAGCCTTAAAACCTCTGCGCCGTAAGCCTCGCAGGCGCGCGCCTTTTCCAGGATTTCAGGCTGGGCAATTCCGCGGCTGTCAAAGGCTTCCTGTACAATAATGCAGCTCAGTCCCCTTCTTGCCGCTTGCGAGGCCACGGCAGCGCCGTAATTCCCGCTGGTCGCCGCTGCCACACCGGGATAGCCCCTTTTTGCCGCCTCAAATATGGACAGGCAGGCCCTGCGGTCCTTGAATGACCCTGAAGGGTTGGCAGCCTCGTCTTTTACAAAGACCCTGGCCCCCTTGCCGGCAGGAGAGAGCTTTCGCACCAGCTCAGTCATGTTTTTCAACTCAACCAGCGGCGTGTTTCCCACCGCACTTTGCCGCTGAATCTCAAATATTTTCTCAATTGTATAGCATGTATTTTCAAGCATTCGCTCGTAATCAAATGAGAGAATGCCTGTTCTATAGGAGTTGTAATCAATCCCCACCGAGCTTTGCATAATCTCACCCCGCCTGCTCATGACCTGGTCATAGCCCATGGGCGCGGGCCTGTTTTTTCCCTGCATTCTCCCTACCCTCCCTTAAGCAGGGCCTTCAGCTCAGTCCCTATTGTAATAAGGGAAGCTATGGGGCGCCCGAAGCTGTGGGAATAGCCCGGGTTCTGCTTAATGAACCTGCCGGAAAGGACGCGCCCGCTTAAGGTTCTAATTTCAACCTGCTCGTTTAGAAGGGCATCACTTAACAGGAATCCCCTTGCCTTCAGCTCAAGGGGAACTGCCTGAGTCTCCTCGGGGACCTGGGGCGCTCTTTCACCGGCTTTTAGAATAACCCTGTGAATCTCTACCCAGCTTCCTTTTTTTGCCATTCCTATCTCCCCATCATATCTCTTATATCCCCTAATAGCGCAGCCGGAACCGGAAGATCCGCCATGGTCGCAAGACCCGGTTTTGCATTTAAAACATGGGGGATCATGTTAACAGCCAGGGCAACTGTTCCGATACCGCCCGGGATTTCCGGGGAACCGGAAAGGTTTATATCCGGTGTGCCCTTGATCATTATATTATCTCCTGTTGCCACACCCTCAAGATATGGATATACCTGCTGCGGGTGAATAAGGGTGATCACTGCCCTGTCATCCATATACCCGACTGCAGTATGCTCACACCCTGCTGTATAGCCCGGATATATTGTCATTACCTGGGCCTCCCTCTTTACCTTGCTCACAATCGGCTTCCGCATTTGCTCGATCCTGTTGATCTTCCATCCTAAAGCCCGGGCGATCATGCTGATCGATTCGGGAAAACCAAAATGCCCAACCACGCTTCCGTCCGCAATGCCTCTTTCAAAATCTTCAGGGGTAAGGCCGACACCCTGGCTTTTAAGCACCGAAGGACCGTAAGGTGAAAGGTCGTTTACCCGGCTGGCGGTTATGGAATCCACCTCCAGGCAGACAGAGGTTAAGGCAATTATAAGATAATCCAGCACAAAACCGGGGTTGATCCCGGTGCCCAAAACTGTAACTCCCTGTTTGACTGCCAGGGAATTGATTTTTTCTGCCAGCTCATTAGAGCTATACGCCGGATAACTCATCTCTTCCGCTATGGATATTACATTGACTTCATTCCGCAGCGCAATTTCAATTTCAGGCCAGGCATCCCTCAGACATGAGCAGGTAGACTGAATGAGCAAATCAGGCCTGACAGCCTTTAAAAGCTCATCCAGATCGACAGAGAGTGGTATATCCAGCCTTGTTTCAAGGCCAAGTATCTCTGACAGGTCTCTGCCGGCCCGCTTCTTCCTTCTTCCCACAGCGCCGGCCAGTTCCATGCCTTTTTTCTTGAGTATCTGATTGCCGATTCCCGTACCCATCTGACCTGTTCCAAGAAGAACAATTTTAACCCTGTCACTCATTATACTCTCCTTAGATAATCGTTGAATTTCACAAAAATATAGATATTTTACTTCGCAGGTCAGCGGGAATAACCTTATTGTTACTCCTGCTTATTCCTGATGCAGGCTCCCTCTATATTCAACTATCGAATTTTCGCAATTTCGAATCCGGGTATGCGTAATCGTTTATCTAAATAATCTGTTAATCTGGTGAAAATAAAAGTTAGAAAGATGTAAATAAATGCCACAATCAGGTAGGTATCCATATACCGTGCATGAACTGATGCCATTTGCTTTGCTTTGGTCATCAATTCAGGCGCCTGGATTACAAATCCGAGTGATGTGTATTTTAAAAGATAGACAAGCTCGTTTGATAGAGCCGGTATTGAAAAACGGAGCCCCTGGGGCATGAGAATGATAAACACAGTCTGCCATTTACTCATACCAAGGGAAAAGGATGCCTCAATCTGTTCTATTGAGATTGCTTTGAATCCTCCCCGCATATAATCAATCTGGTAGGCAGTGCTATTTATCACAAATCCTAAAAGAGCAGCAACATAGGGAGTGACCCTTATCCCTAAGGGGAGGAGGAACTTTGGAAAACCATAATAAATAATGTAGAGCTGTACAAGAAGGGGTGTCCCGCGAATAATTTCCACATAGGCAATGATGATTTTCTGCCAGAAACCTTTTCCGTAAATCCGTACCAGGCAAAGAGGAACTGCAATTAAAAAGCCAAGCACCATTCCAACGAATGTAAAAACCAGAGTTGCCAAAACTCCTTGAGCAAGTTCTCCGGAAATCGAACGGGCGTATTCAAAAAGACCCATAATCCCCCAGCCTCCTATTCACCATAGAGTTCCGTAATTTTCTGTAGAAACTCTCGCGTCCTCTCATTCCGGGCATTCTTAAGGACCCTGGCAGGAGTCCCTTCCTCAACAATCACCCCGTTTTCTATAAAGATCATCCTGTTTCCGACACTTCTGGCAAAACCTATTTCATGACTCACTACAACCATAGTCATCCCTTCTTTAGCCAGGTCTCTCATTACATTCAGAACTTCCCCGGTAAGTTCCGGATCCAGCGCGGATGTTGGTTCATCAAAGAGCATGACTTTAGGGTCCATGGCCAGGGACCTGGCAATCCCGACTCGTTGCTGCTGGCCGCCGGAAAGTTCTGCAGGGTACTTAAACATATGATCTAAAAGACCAACCCTCTGAAGTTCCTTTTCAGCTTTCTCCCTGGCTTCCTGCCTGGACAGTTTTTTCACATATTGAAGCCCGACCATTACATTCTGAAGGGCGGTAAGATGCTTAAAAAGGGCAAAATGCTGGAATACAAAACCAATGTCCTGGCGAATACTGTTTAAATTGTTACGAGGGTCCATGACATCCACACCATCCAACCAGACCTTGCCGCTATCCGGAGGAGTCAGAGCATTTATACACCGGAGAAGGGTACTCTTGCCTGTTCCGCTCGGCCCGATAACTACTACTACCTCCCCTTTTTCAACAGAGAAGGATATCCTGTTCAAAACGATATTTTTACCAAAACTTTTCACAAGATCTTTTACTTCAAGAATATAACTCATAGCTGCTACCTTCTCTCCAACTCATAACCTGGAATTCGCAGGTTATTTTCGATTACCCCGAACAGCTTGTTCGAAACCTCAAAGAAAATAAAATATAAGATTGATATGGGGATAAGAACTTCAAAAAACACTTTGCCCATGGAGGAATCAATTATTCCCCGGGCTTGAGTCAGCATTTCAGGAATGGCAACCACATAGGTTATTGGAGAATCCTTTAGCACAATGGTAAACTCATTTGTAAACCCGGGAATTGACAACCTGAATGCCTGAACCAGCACTACACGAAAAATTGCCTCCCATTTCCCCATGCCAAGGGCCCGGGCGGCATCATACTGGTCTTTACTGATTGATTGAATAGCGCCTCGGAAAATCAGAGAAAGGTAGGCGCTGCTTGTCATACCAAGCGCAAGCACGGCGGCAAGAAAGGGGGGCATGGCAATCTGAAACTCAGGTTTACCGAAAATTTCTCCGGTATGACGAAGCCCGAAATAAAAAATAAACAGGGTTACTATTTGAGGCGTTCCCCGAAAAAAGCCTTCATACAGTTGTATTATCCATTGCACAACCCTGTTCCCGTAGGTCCTGAAAACGGCCAGCGGCACTCCCAGGAAAAATCCGACAAGGATACTGCAAGCAGTAACGAGAAGGGTAACCCCTGCGCCCTTTAAGACAGCAAGTACAGAATAGAAAAAAAACTCCACACTTTACTCCAAAAACCCCGGGCTCTCGCCCGGGATAATTTATCTAAAAAACTAAATCTATTCTTACTCCCCGAAATACTTGCTCATAAGTTTTTCCCAGGTTGGGGATTTCATTAGCTCCTTAAGAGCACTGTTTACTGATTCGTATAAATCAGATCCTTTTTTCAGCCCAAGCCCGTATTGCTCATCAGTTTTAATGACATAAGCAACCTTGACCGGCCTGTTTGCCTCATATGCGCTGGCAACCGGTTTATCCACAATAATAAGGTCAATATTCTGATTTTCGAGATCCTGAATACATTCAATGTACTTGCCGTACTGTTGAAGAGTTGCATCCGGCGCATTGTCCTGAACCCAGAAAGAACCGGTTGTATCGGTTTGAACACCAATCTTTATGGAAGAATTATTGATGTCTTCAATAGCATAGCCCTTTATATCGGTGTTTTCTCTGACTAATACAGCCTGATCTGCGGTGAAATAGGGAACAGTAAAATCAATACGCTTGGCTCGTTCATCTGTAATGGTCATTCCTGCAGCAATCACATCAATAGTCCCGGTACTTACAGCTTCTATAAGGGCATCAAAATCCATATCCTGGACTACAACCTCTTTACCGAGGGCCTTCCCTATTTCCGTCATCAGATCGATGTCAAAACCGGTTACCACACCCTTTTCTCTATATTCAAAAGGACGGAACCCGGCTGAGGTGCCAACAATAATTTTCTCCCCCTCCTTTTTACCACCGGCAAAAAGAGAGCCAACAACAAAGACCGTAATGAGAATGATAATCAAAACCTTTTTCATACTCTGCCTCCATTTTTTTTTTGAGAATTACTTTCTCAACCTAGTTTTAAAATTATTATAGATTCTGTTATCATGACAGTCAAGAAAATTGTTTGCCGCTTCCGGTAATTAGCTTTGATAGCAGTAATAAAATTGCTCCACTTTAGCCATTTACCGGGTAATAAAAGGCTGGTTCATATTGTTCGAGGATTTCCTTAATCAGCTTAAGCCTGACGATTACACTGCCGCCGGCTTCCATATAAGACCGATATCGATCCCCGTCATCCTTCCAGAACCTGAGGGGAGGCTCGCCAATAAAAGTCGGACTAATCTTTTGGCTCCACTTTAAAGCCTCATCTTTCAGGCTGATCCCCGGCCGCGCGGGATCAAAATAGATGAAGGATTCATGAACGCCTCGTTCCCTTTGGGGCGCCCAATCCGTACATTGAACGTATCTAATAACACCTCTATGAAAATCAATAGATTGAATGACAGCGGAATGGCGAAATATGTAGCCCCGACCTTTGAATAGAAAAATATCCCCAGGCCTGAGATTGTTAATCTTATCATCAACTCTATCAACATTGCCCTCTTCCGGCTTGAAAAACCAAAGGCCCATCAGTTGAGGAACAGTCTTTAATGAAGAATTCCAGATGGCGGCTAATATTCCGTCCAGGTCGATTCCGTAAGCTTTGGCAATGCTTTTTTGGATGTAATAAATAAATCCGGAACAGTCCATTCCCACCGCTCCGACGCAGTAGAGATAATTATAAATATCAACTTCCGAGATCGAACTATCCCGCTTAAGCACAAAAACGCGCACTCTGGTTCCCGGATAAGGGCCTTCTTTCATTGCTTCAATCAGCTGCTTATCATCATAAATAGAATAATTTTTTTCTTCCAGGTCGAAGAGGATTAATTTCTCCCCCGGCTGCCTGAGTCTATCGAGATACTCAGCAAACTCTACCGAAGCCAGCAGGGAATCCACCTGGGGCCATATATCTTCCGGCTCTCCTTTGCCGCCTAAATAGATATATTGGTAAAACTGAAGACTCCCCTCTCTTTCCCCGTTTTGACCGAAAGGTATACTGAGGACTATTGATTTTCCCCCTATTTCATGGGTCCTTAAACATCGCCGATAGGCCTTTTCGATAATATACTCAAGGCACAGCTCCTCCTCGGTTTTTAACCTCGCCTTTGGGCATATCTCAACTTCAAGCAGATTTTCATAAATTGCCGGGGAGGTTAAGAAGACGGTTGTTGAATATGAGGTGCAGCAAGGCCCGGAAAATGGCGCAGCATACTCCTTATGGGGAATGGGTCCAGGGGCATCCAGGCTTCTGATACTGAGTGCTGTGCATAGGAACAGCACCCAAATTCTGACAACCATCTTTTTCCTTGTACTTTCAATGTACTCAATAAAAGGCTTAACAGCAAAGTTCTTCCTCCCCAGGCAGGATATGCAAGCTTCCATGTCGCGGGCGATTCTATTTTCTCCCTGTTTTCTTGACACTACCGGCAGGTAGGATACAATGTTCTGCTATGGAACTTAAGCGTTCCTGCGGTCTGATTCTCCATCCCACTTCTCTTCCCGGGTCTTTCGGCATTGGCAGCCTTGGAGAGCAGGCTTTTCAGTTTATTGAATTCCTCCATTCAAGCGGGCAGAGCTTCTGGCAGGTACTGCCCCTGGGGCCTGCGGGTTGCGGCAATTCACCCTACCAGAGCCCCTCCTGCTTTGCCGGCAATCCCCTGCTGATCGACCCTGTAAAACTGGTTGAAAGGGGCTTTTTGCCAGGCGCAGCATTAAACAAGATACCCGCCTTTCCTTCAGGACGGGTGGATTACAGGGGGGCATCGGACTTCAAGAAGGCCATTCTGGAAAAAAGTTTCCTGCACTTCCGTTCCGGAGGCGCCGTTGATAAGCTGCAGGCTTTTGCCGGCTTCTGTTCCCGGGAAGCCTGCTGGCTGGATGATTTTGCCCTGTTCACGGCTTTAAGAGATAATTACCATGGCCCCAATCTGTTAATGTGGCAGCAATGGCCTGAAGATATTGCCCGGCATAAAACTGCAGCAGTAAAAAAGTGGCGGCACAGGCTGGCTGACCGGGTGGAAGAGAACAAATTCCGGCAGTTCCTCTTTTTTTCCCAGTGGGATGAGCTAAAAAAAGCGGCCGCCGGTAAAAACATCAGCATAATCGGTGATATTCCCATTTTTGCCGCTTTAGATTCAGCCGATGTATGGGCCAACCAGGAATTGTTTGACCTCAATAAAGAGGGTTATCCCAACAGCGTGGGCGGGGTGCCCCCTGATTATTTCAGCCCGACCGGCCAGTTGTGGGGAAATCCCCTATATAACTGGCCGCAGCACAAAAAATGCGGTTATTCCTGGTGGCAGGCGCGTATTGCCCAGGCTCTGAAAATTTTTGATATTGTGCGAATTGACCACTTCAGGGGCTTTGAGAGTTGCTGGCAGGTGGCTGCCGGCAGTGAAACAGCGGCGGAGGGTAAATGGTTAAAGGGGCCCGGCGCTGAGTTCTTCAACTCCGTGCAGAAGGACTTGAGCAAACTGCCGGTTATTGCCGAGGATTTAGGAGTTATTACCCCTGAAGTGGTTGCCCTTAGAGAGAGCCTCGGCTTTCCCGGTATGAAAGTGCTCCAGTTCGCCTTTGACGGCGGGCAGTGGGGTGACAGTCTCTACCTGCCCCACAACTATTCACCGAATTGTGTGGTCTATACCGGAACCCACGACAATGACACTCTCTGCGGCTGGTACAGGGCAGTCCCTGAAGAAACCAGGGATCATGTGCGCCGCTACCTGGGAGTAGACGGCAGTGATATTGCCTGGGACCTTATCAGGCTGGCCTATTCCTCAGTGGCATGGCTGGCCATGACCACACCCCAGGATTTGCTCAAATTGGGAAACGAGGCGCGCCTCAATCTGCCGGGCACTCCTTCCGGCAACTGGGAGTGGCGTTTAACCGACGGCATGCTGACTCAAGATATAGCCGGGCGTCTTTCAGATCTTGCCGAACTCTACGGCCGGGCAGCCGGCGGTTGTAAAGCCGGAGGCTCCGGGTAATGGTCACCCTGACGAGCGCCTGGAAAAAAAGAGGCGTGCAGGTAAAAAGAGATGGCCGCCTTATGGGCGAGCTGCTTTACCGGCTCAGCCACAAGGGCAGGTTATTCCATCCCCGTTTGGTGGAGTGCGGCCGCGAAGCAACGGTTCGCGTTGATTTCGGCACCGCCCTGTTAAGCGATACTATTAAAGAGAAGGATGATCTCCTGGTGGTGGAGCGGCAGTGGACTGTATACCGTCCGGGGAGCTGGCGACTGCTCTTTACCTACCGTCCCAGCCTGGGCAGAGTAAGGGAGTGGTGTGTGCCCGCGGTAATGTATAAGGGTAATGAACAGGGTAAGGGCTCTTTTCCCGGCGGCGGCCTGGAACAGGGCTGGTCCTTTCGTGAAGACCGGATTCCTCTTCCCTGCTGCTCCCTGCTCCTGGACAGTGAGGGCAGCGCACAGGGAGTATTCTGCAGCCCGGCTGCTGTAGAGAATGAGATTTCCAGCATCAAATCGAGTCTGGAGGGGGGCAAGCCCACCTGGGAGATCAGTATTCCCTTTACCGAAGAGCCCTTTACCTACAGGGAAAAGGGTATTTTGCTCGGGGGCTTGAGCAGGAGAAGCGGCCATTTTTTTCAGCTTAAGTTCTATCAGCTGCCCTATATATACAGGCGCACCTTTTACCTGGTGTCAGCGCCGCATAGCCGGGGGATGGATCAGCTCTACAGCCACATCTTCCGGATTGCCTGGAGGGAGCTGCGGCCAAAGGCCGCTTGGGCGCCAAGCGCTCCCCGGGCAGAACGCTCCGCTGCCGCCGGGGCAGCCTCCCCTGCCGTTGACTGGTCTGCCATTTCCTCTTTAAAGCTCAACCATCTGCTCTTCCTGGTCCATGACCGCAAGGGTGTTACCGGTTTATGGGCGGGAAAGGGCAATGGGCTATTCCAGTCCTTCTATAATTACCTCTCCGGCTCCTTCCTGGTAAAGAGCATGGAGGCGGCCGTTATCCTGGCAAAGGTTGGAAAAGAGTTGCACGCCCCCGGCCTCCTGGACCTGGCAGAACGTATGTGCAATTTCTTTCTGGGCGGCGGACTGGACAATGGCCTGCACCAGGACACCTTTATTCCCCGGAAGGGAAGCTGGGCAAGCTATGCAGCGCCCGGCGCCCCTGCCGAGTTGACCGGCGCGGTCAATGCCCGCTGCAACGGCGAGGTAATGTGCGCCTACCTGCGCCTATATTCGCTCTTGAAGGAAGAGGGGCGGCCGCGGCCTGAGTTCCTGGAAACGGCCGAACGGAACGGGGTTTTCTATTTTACCCATCAGCTTACAGGGGAACAGGAGGGGAGCTTCGGGCGCTGGTGGAGCAAAGAGGGCAAGCCCTTAAACACCCTGGGCACCAACGGCGCCCATATAATCTCCCTGCTCTGCCTGCTGGAAAAGCTCACCCACTCTTCCCCCCGCAGGCAGCAGGCATTGGAGGGGGCTGCCGCTTACTATGCCTCGCTGATCGACCGGGGGGATTTTTACGGCGACACCCTGGATGCAGATTGTGTGGACAGGGAGGCGGGCTCTGCCCTGCTCAAGGCTTTCCTGGACCTCTACGAGTGGCAGCCCAGGCCTGAATACCTGGAAGGGGCGCGCAAGGCCGCCAGCTTCCTGGTGAGCTGGCTCTGGACCTATAATGTGCCCTGGCCCGGGCGGAGCCCCGCTGCCGCGCTCGCCATTAAAACCCGGGGCCTTACCTCGGTATCGGTGAGCCACCACCACCTGGACTTTTACGGCCTGGCCATAGGGTATGACTTTTTGCGCCTGGCTGCGGCCGGCGCGCAAGGCCCCTGGCGGGAATATGCGCAGGCCATGATCGAGGCCTGCGCCCAGCTGGTTGCCTCAGCGCAGCAGCCCCTGGCGCGGGGGAGCGGCTTCCGCGGCTGGCAACCGGAGCAGCTAAACCAGACTGTCTGGGACTACCGCCACCACTGGCTCGGCGCCAAGGGCCATTTCCACACCTGCGCAGCCTGGACTGTAGTGCTTACCCTGGGAGCGTTGCTGGATATCAGGGAGCGTTTCCCGGAAGTAATAAACTTTGCATTTGAGCGTAAATTTATTGCCCGCAGCATTGAAAAACGCTTCTTGTGAGTCTATAATCTTTATATATAACTGGAGGTAAGTAATGAACAAAAAATTGATTGTAACCATGCTGTTAGTGGTCATGGCAGCTTCGCCCATGGTATTCGGTGACGATTGACGGGGGCTTTTTGGGGGAATGGAAGCAGGAACTGGCCTCGCCCACCTACGGCCTTGCCTTTATGGGGCTTGACATCTACAGCCGCGACGAGGAGGGCTATACTGAGCTGGTCTGGCTCCCCGGCATTGACCTGCGCCTTTTTCGCGGGGTTAATGTGGCCAAGCGGGGGGGCTTCTTTGCCGGCGCTGAGGTGGGCACCCTCTTTTTCTTAACTCCTGAGAAAGCCTCTTCTTTTACGGACAACTATCCGGGCGTCGAAGAATATACGGTAAACATCGATACCATCATGGCCATGGTCTTTCTCATGGCCAAGTACGGCTACCGCCTGGAACTGGGCATGGCCCTTGGCGGGGTAAGCGTTGGCTGGGAGATGGGCATAGGCGCGCGCCTGGCCCAGGGCTACCTGGGACTGGAAACCCATCTAGATGATGGTGCAGGTATTGAAAGCTGGGGCAGCAAGGAGTTCTACGGCGACGGCATGGGCCTTGGCGTAATTCTCGACACCGCCCTGGAAGCGGCAATCAGGCTGGGCAAGAACTTCCGCATCTTCGCCCGGCTGGGCGCCATGCTCACCCCGCCGGTTTTTACCAGCGGCGACAGTGAGGGCCATTTCTGGGATTTACTTGGAACAGCAACTTATAATGATGCTGCCGATCTCACAGACCGCTACCAGGTTGATACAGCACCCATCATCCCCACCATCCGGGTAGGTTTCATTCTCAACTACTAGTCCAACACTTGCGCATTTCACACCCTCTCCGCCGGACTCTAAAAGCCCCCCGGAGAGGGCTTTTTACCCCTCCAATATCAGCGTGCACCGCCGGCCCGCCCCCGGTTAAGTCTCTAGTATTGAGCACTTTCCCGGCTTAACTTTACCAATAATTCCTTTCCGCAGAGTATACCCTGAATTGTTCTATCACAATCGGGCCTGTTTTTTTAATTGTAGAAATGCAGCTAATTATTGAAGTTTAAGAGTTTTCTACATATCTATTACCGAGACTAGTGTTATGCCGCTTTATTCTGAATATTCTTTTATTATTTGCTCTTTTTATGTAATGGTGTAGGATGAGTCTTGAGTTTAAGAGAAAACTATTGAATTCCGATCCGGGTGTATTTCCGGTTAGTCCCTGGAGGGGCTGACAAAACTGGGTTCCTACGTATGATAGAGCTGGGGCACAGGGAAAAGCTCCAGCAGATTGATCAGAGGAGGAACCCGCAAT
>JAUVWI010000075.1 GCA_030604195.1 Spirochaetales bacterium | reverse complement strand
CTTCCTCGATGTCCCGCAGATTGAGCAGATTGCCCGAGTAGGTCAGCTTGTCCAGATTGACTACCCTGCCCCTGAAGGGTGTGTTTTCAAAAAGGTAGCGGATAAAATTCGATCCTATGAATCCCGCCCCCCCGGTGACCAGCATATGTTTATATTTTCTCAAAAAGAAACTCACCAACAGCTAAGATTAACGAATCACCTATAGACCAGCTGAACTCGTGCACCACAATGTTTTTTACCCGTTCCGAGTAAGCCTCCGGATCCCAAACATTGTAGGAGCCCGTCATATCATCCTGGGTACTTTGCTCTTCACCAAGCAAAAAGGGATTGAGCCGGATAATATACTGCTCCATGCGGAAATCACCCGCCTGATAATAGAAGTTAAAATAATCCCAATAGGGGTTCTGCTTGTTTAATTCAACAGAGCTCCAATATCCCGGGCCTATATTAATTTTATCCCGCGCCAATTTCAAACCCAGGTAGTCATTTTGCCAGGCCAGGTAACCCTTAAAGGGAAAGGTAGTATCTATATCCATACCCTGGTAGGGAAGGTTGGTTCCCAGTGAATGCTCACCGGCAGCTACACAGGATCTGCGAATTGGCAGGGAAAACCAGGTTGACAGGTTGCCGATGTAGTTCCGCCACCCTATTTCTGCAAACAGGGGAACAGCCTCGTATTCATAAAACAGGCGAAAATCCGGTGAACTGGTGGTTTCACCTGCAGGGTAAAAGGAATCCGTTCGATAAAGCAGGGTGGGCGATAGATAAAAAAAAGTCGTTCGGCGCCTTGTCTGAATCTGTTTTTTCGCTAAAAGCTGCTTCAGCATTGAATGACAGCATAACTGCCAGAACAAATAAAGAGGACTTTCTAATTTTATCTATTTTCATTCTCCAAAGAAAAAAGCAAACACACTATCTACAGGCAATTGCCGGGGAGACTTCTCTCCTATTCCCGCCAAAGCGGTATAATTTGAAGCGATTATGGAAGCACCCTTTTCAAGACGCCGCCGCAACAAGCTACCTTGAAACTCACATGGGTGCTCGTTTAAAAATTATATCGTCTGCAGAATATTAATATGTACAACAACTATTCCATGTCCATGCTATACTGATTGCAAGTTTTTTCTATGAAAAAAGAGCTGTTATTTTGACTTCTCTCCATCTGTAGGGCACCAAGAAAAACTTGACAAAAAGTTCTCAATATTGTACGTTTGAGATGTACAATAGGAGATATCAATGATCACAATTGCCATAAGCGATTTCCGCGCCCACATTCAGGAATATCTCGGATATATCTCAAGAGGCGAGGAAATTGTTATAACTTCAAGAGGAAAGGAAATTGCCAGGATCATACCACCAGAGAACAAAATTGATTCAGCCCGAAAAAGACTGAAAGAACTGGCAAAAACGGCTGTCCTCAAAAATGTGACGGACCCAATCTCTGTTGATTGGAAATCATCGACATGATCACTCTGGATACCTGTTCACTGGTGTGGTTATCTCTCTCCCCAGACAGGCTGTCAAAAAATGCTAATAAAGCGATTAAAAACAA
Organism: Spirochaetales bacterium; assembly: GCA_030604195.1. Lineage (GTDB taxonomy): Bacteria > Spirochaetota > Spirochaetia > SZUA-6 > DRHE01 > DRHE01. The sequence continues at coordinate 16,993 of JAUVWI010000075.1, read as the reverse complement.
CTCTCTGATCATGTCAGACATAAGCCTTTGGGAAATCGCGATGCTCACGAAAAGTGGCCGATTGATCATAGACACCAGCTACTCAGAATACATTGAACTTCTCTTGAACTCATTTGCTATTCAAGTTAATCCGGTAACTCCAGAAATCGCCAAAATGTCTGTGGAGTTCGACGATAGTATAAACCATGACCCGGCGGCTAGAATTATAGCAGCTACCTCTCTGGTTGAGGATGCTCCATTAGTAACCGCTGACAAAAATCTCATCAAAGCAAAAATCATCAACACTATTTGGTGAATATTGGGAGATTAATCGTAGTTAAGATAACCTGGCTTTTGATTTCTGTCTTGACAACCACCAGTTTCTGATCTATAATTTATTTCATAGCATTAAGCTATTAGAGGGGGATAATAATGAGAAAAGTATTTTTTATACTTACCGCTTTGGCGCTGTTCTTTATTTTCAGCGGCTGTGAAACCATGGATACGGTGCTCAAAGGTGCCGAAGTAGTGGGCGATATAACAGATAAAGCTCCGGCCAAGGCAACGCCGGTGACCGGTCTTGATTTTAAGAAAGGCGAGGTACTCTGCTCCTACAGTGAAGGGCGGTCCCTGGTAGAGAGTACATATTATGTAGCTAAAATACTGACACCCGCCTCTTCGGCAACCAAAAACCAGGCCGAGGTACTTTTTGTCGGTAGCGGCAAAAAGGCGTGGAGCGAGTTTGTAGTTCCATCGCATAAGGCAAGTGAAAAAAAGCTGAAACTGGGCATGCTGGTTCTACATCATACCTGGGCAACCAGCGATCAGATGAGCGCCGATGATTACAGGAAAGAATACTGGAGATTCGGCAGGATCAGCTCTACGGATGAACTCTTCAAGGGCAAGGTCGAGGTAAACGGCAAGAGCATGTTTGTAAAGTGGCTGCGCGTGCCCGACAAACCTGTTGAATAAAAATTAGAGAACCCCCTGAGACTTCAGGGGGGCTTTTTTAATAGCGGCTGATAAACTTTTTGAACAATATAAAGATTTTTTCCAGCTCCGCAAGAGATCTTTTAGCCTCCGCCTTTAATTTCTCTGTACCCGCCCATTCCAGTTCAGCGGCAGCATCGCCCAGTTTTTTAGCCTGCAAATTCCAGGCTCCCCCTTTTATTGAATGGGCTTCCGTCCTGACAACTTCAAAGTCCTGATTTTTAACCGCCTCTTTCAAGGCCTCTATCTGTCCCGTCACTTTACCGGTAAAGGAAGAAAGCAATTTCTTTACCACCCTCTCCTTTCCCATAAAGGTCCCAACTGCCTTCTCAAAATCAAATAATTCCTTCGCTTCTTCATCTTCCGGATTCTCTTCTCCATCAACTCTTCCATCCGGCAGCCACTTCTTTAAATAAGGCAGTAGATCCTTCTGATTGAAGGGTTTGGTCAAGAAATCATCCATGCCTGCCCGGCGGCTATGCGCTATCTCTTCTTTAATCGCATTAGCCGTAACCGCAATAATCGGCCCTTTAAAGCCTATGGCCCTGATTTTCTTCGTGGCCTGGAAGCCATTCATATTGGGCATCTGGATATCCATAAATATAAGGTCAAAATGGCCACTGGAAACAACCTTTACCGCTTCAAGACCATCCCGGGCCGGCTCAACCAGGTAACCCATCTTCTCTAAAATGGTTTTAAAAAGCATCTGGTTCACCTCATGATCCTCAGCCACCAGTATTCTCAAGCTCCTCTCTTCCTTCCTGACCGCGGCCTGGGAAATAAAGGCCTCGAGCTCATCAACTTTTTCCACGCCCACAGTTTCCAGATCGAAATCACTGTTTACCACCCGGAACACCTTTTCCAGCAGCTCGCCCCGCTTAACCGGTTTCCCCAGGTAACCGTCGAACCACTTGAGCAGTTTCATTTTAGCTTCCGCGCCGCTCATTCCCGCCGGGGTCAGCAGGATAAGCTTGGTGGAGTTGATAACCTTATCCGCATTAACCTCGCTGGCAAACTGCCAGCCATCCATACCGGGCATGCGCAGGTCCACAATGGCCAGTTGAATATTTCTATCCGACCCTGCCCGGGAGCGCAGCACCTCCAGGGCCTCCGAACCATTCTCCGCCTCTTCTGTCTCACAGCCCCAACAGCGCAGGTATCTTTTCAAAATAGAACGAACAGTTATCTTATCGTCAATAATCAATACTCTTAGGCCCCCAAAGAAAGTGTCAGAAACATCCAGGAAAACATTGGCCCTGTCCTGCTTCTCCATTACCGCCGTGAACCAGAAAGCAGCGCCTTTTCCGGTGGAGCTCTCAACCCCAATTCTCCCTCCCATAAGCTCTGTTAAATTCCTGGCAATAGAGAGACCCAGGCCGGTGCCGCCGAATTTTCTGGTAGTCGAGGAATCCACCTGAGAAAATGATTGAAAGAGCTTCTCCTGTTTTTTAAGAGAAATACCAACTCCGGTGTCGAATATGGTAAATTTAAGAGTAGTCAGGTGGCGGTCTTCTTTCAGGGCTTTGACACTGACCAGGATCGACCCCCTGGCTGTGAATTTGACCGCGTTCTTAACCAGGTTGACCAGTATCTGACGCAGGCGCACCGGATCACCCTGAAGCATATGAGGAGCAGCAGGGTTAATAAAAACAGCAAGCTCCAGCCCCTTTTTATGGGCTTCCAGAGTGACTATATCCACCGCCTCTTCGACTATTCTATATAGATCAAAATCTATAGATTCCAGATGGAGTTTGCCGGCTTCGATTTTGGAAAAATCCAGAATATTGTTTATCAGGCTGAGCAATACATCCGCTGAAAAACGCACCTGTTCACCATACTCCTGCTGCTCTTCATCCAATTCCGTATCCAAAAGCAGTTCCGTCATGCCGGTTATAGTATGGATAGGAGTTCTTATTTCATGGCTCATATTAGCCAGGAACTCAGATTTGGTTTTAGTAGCTACCTCTGCTGTCTCCTTTGCCCTCTTTGATTCCTCTTCATCTCTTTTGCGCCTGGTAATATCTTCAACCACAGCAAAAGCGAAATAATCGCCTGTGCGGCTGTCCTTGACTAAAGAAACACTTAACCGCCACCAGGCTGTCCGGGTATCAGTGCGCAGATAACGAACCTCTGCCTGGAAGTGATCCTCCTCGCCGGATAGGAGTTTCTGCAGGCTGGTTTCAAAGGCAAAGACATCCTCAGCATGGATAAATGGTGAAAGGCTGGAATGTTTGAGACCCTCTTCATCATAGCCAATCATCTTTCCCAGGATCTTATTCATCCGTAAAATACGGCCTTCTCTATCCAGAACGAGCATACCTACTATTGTGTGGCTGAAAATATCCTCAAAACAATGGTCTAAATCCATGGAGTCGATCAGAAATTTCGCTTCAATATTTCAGTGGTTTTTTTAAAGATTCCGCCGGGACTTATGGGCTTGGTCAGGTAACTCCTGGCGCCTGATCGAATTGCCCTTACTACCGTATCTCTATCCTTTACCGCGGATAGGACAATAACCGGCATCTCCACTTTTTTTTCTTTGAGATATGCCAGAACACCGAAGCCATCCAGAACCGGCATCTGGAGATCCAGAAAAATCAAATCGAAAGTCTCATTTTCCAGGTCATCAACAAATTTCCGGCCGTTTTCATAGGCCTTTACCCGCCAATCGGTATCGGAAAAGGCTGTCTTTATCAATTCCTGAATTACCAGGTCATCATCTATTACGCCTATTGTAATATCCCGCATTTCCTCGGCAAAACGCAATTGTATGGTTTCCTCTTTTCTGCTTCTGGGGGCTTGAGAAACTAAAAAATCCGACTTTACTACACTCATACCGTCATCAATAAAATCTGAGACCTTAATTCCCAGAAGACCATCCAGTGCTTTGTTTAGGTTATCGGTAATCTCAATTTTACTGAAATCGGAATGGCCTTGAATAAAAGCCTTAACCTGCTGTGAAGAGGTAAGGATCTTTATAGCTTTTGCCGGAGAGCTGGTAGCAGCGACAATGTTTTCAAACAGGAGCTTGAGTTTACCCGTATCAGCGCTTTCTATCTGGATATCAGACATTATTATCAGCACTTTGGGCACTTTCACTTTATAGAGCTCTAAAAGCTCCTTGATCTTATACTTGAGAAGATCAATTTTCTCCCTGTTCAGTCCCCTGGCAATTTCAATGAAGAGCATTTCATCATTAAAATGTGCTTCGATTATACAGGGAGTACTATCAATTTTCAGTTCCATTCCCAGAATTGAAGCTACTGCCTCTATCAGGGCATCCATCTTAATAGGCTTGGCAAAAAATTTAGTTACATTATATTTTGCCACTTGCAGAAGTTTCGGCCTATCAATTTTCGAAGTAGCCATAATTAGAGGTGTGCCGGTAGTATTGGGATTTGCTTTTTTTTCTTTAAGGATCTCCAGGCTGCTCACCCGGGAGAGATAATAATCCATGATTATCAGGTCAGGAAGGTTGTTCTTCATTTTGATCATACCATCAAAACCATTCAACGCTACAATCACTTCCAGGCCGTAGGCTTCCAGTTTTTTCTTTAAATAGCTCCGTATGAGCTCTGATTCGTCAATCACTAATACTTTTGGCATTTCACTTTTCTCCCTGGACAAGAGAATGATAAATCATACTCTCATCATGGTTTAGAGGATACTACATAATCGGTATAAAGGGCTATAATGGCTATGGCTTAAATTATTTTCTACTCTTATTGAATTCATACCAATATCATGGCATAATTATTTTATGGTAGCTAATAAATCCATCATTCTCATAGTTGTCACCATCTCTCTTACTTTTATGAATAGCTGTTCCATCAATAAATGGGCGGTAAACAGGGTTGCTGATATGCTCTCCAGCGGCGGCGGCACAGTCTTTTCCGGGGATGATGATCCGGAACTTATTGCCGATGCCCTGCCCTTTGCTTTGAAGGTCTATGAATCTCTGCTGCAGAGCACTCCCGATAACTGCGAACTTCTGCTGGCCACCGGTAGAACCTTTATTATGTATGCCAATGCTTTTGTTGATACTCCTGCTACAATGCTCCCTTTAGAAGATTTTGAACAGAGCAGTGAGATGAAAATGCGCTCAAAAAGACTCTATTTAAGGGGCAGAGATTATATTCTTAAGGCGTTAGCAATACGCCATGATCAATTCTCAAGCTTTACGGCAGCAGAATCAGATGTAACTGTTCTTGAAAGAATGGAAATGGATGATGTGCCCTATCTTTACTGGGCAGCCGCCGGCTGGATGGCCGCTTTCAGCGCCGATCCCTTTGATATGCGCCTGACTCTGTCCCGGCCCAAAGCACTGGCGCTGATGGAGCGTGCATTTGAGCTTGATGAAGTTTTCCGGAAGGGCGCCATTCATGAATTCTTTATTTCTTACTACGGGGCTTTGCCGGCTTCCCTGGGAGGCAGCAAAGAGAAAGCCCTCTTCCATTTTAACCGGGCCCTGGAACTGTCAGGCGGCTTAAACGCCGGACCCTATGTGGCCCTGGCCGGCAGTATTGCCGTGAATGAACAAAATACAGAAGATTTTATCAATCTGTTGAATAGAGCCCTGGAGATCAATCCTGACAGTAATCCGGAAAACAGGCTGGCAAATATATTAAGCATGAGAAAAGCCAGATGGATGCTCGATCATATAGAAGACTATTTTCTATTGCCGGGCGATATTAACGATAACTCCGCAGATAAAGGAAGCGAAGCACAATGAAGAGTACCGGCAAAATTATTGCTGTTTTATTTTTGCTGATAATACTGGCAAACCCCATTGGAGCCTTGACCATAAAACTGGGCAGCCTGGCGCCGGTGGGCTCCCCCTGGGACAATGCCTTAAGACAGCTAGCTGCTGAGTGGCGGAAAATATCCGGGGGGCGGGTAAACATGAAGATCTATCCGGGAGGTATAGCCGGCGATGAACCTGATATGCTGCGCAAAATCCGCATACGCCAGTTAGATGCCACCGGCATTACCGGCATAGGCATGACCCATATCGCACCGAATGTTCTGGCTGTACAGCTGCCCATGCTTCTGAGCAATGACGCCGAGCTGGACTACGTGCTTCAGAAGATGAAGCCGCTTTTTGAAGAGGAATTTGAAAGTAAGGGCTTTAAAGTGATCCTCTGGACAATGGCCGGCTGGGCCTACTTCTTTTCCAAAGAGCCTATTGTCTATCCTGAGGATCTTAAGAACCAGAAATTCTTCGTTAACGAGGGCAGCGGTAACGATATACTGGCCTGGAAAAAGATGGGCTTTCACGTAGTTCCCCTTTCGGTAAACGATGTGCTGCCGGCCATGCAGAGCGGCATGGTTGATGCGGTAACCACTACACCGCTGGCCGCTGCGGCAATGCAGTGGTTCGGCCTGGCCAAAAATATGTGCGGCCTCAAATGGGCGCCCATGATCGGCAGTATTGTTATCTCCACCCGCACCTGGGAGCGTATTCCTGAAAGTATGCGCCCCGAACTGCTGGAAGCGGCCAATAAAATCGAGAGATCCTTAAGGATTGAAGCGGCAAAGATCGAAGCGCAAGCCATGGAAGTAATGAAAGAGAATGGCCTGGTGTTAAACCCTTTACCTCCGAAAGCGGAAAAGGAGTGGCATAAAATTGTGGCTAACGGCTTAGACATGCTGATTGGCAAGAGCTTTGACCACAAAACCTACGAGCTGGTGAGGAGCCATTTGAAGGATTATCGCGATAATCATGCCCCTTAAAAGAATAGTCTCCCTCTGGTATAAAGCAGAAAACAACCTTGCCTATTTAGTGCTTATCCTGATCGCTCTGGTTCCCACCATTGAAGTGATAGCGCGCGGCGTTTTCAAAACGGGCATTCCCAGCTCCGCCAGATATATCCAGCATTTGATACTATGGATCGCCTTTGCCGGCGGAATGATTACCTCGCGGGAAGGGAAACATCTATCACTCTCCGCCGGTGTTGAGCTATTAAAGCTGCCGGTAAAAGAGTTCATCAATACAGTAACCGCTTTTATCTCGGTAACTGTAACCACGGTACTCACCTTAAGCTCATTATCACTGCTGCTCATCGGTTTTGATCCTGATCTGAGAGTAGGAATTTTTTCTATACGCTTTGCCCTTTCAATCGTTCCCCTGGGTTTTGCCGTAATGACAGCACGCTTTATTACCGCCGTTCCCGGCAGTATTTTCAATAAGCTGACAGCAGGCCTGGGCGTAATATTGGGGATCTTTCTGGCGGTTAATTCCCTGGCCAATATTCTGGACATCCTCTTCCTTTTTTATCCGCCCTTTATGGAGAATTTAATTGAGCTCTCTTATCTGGCAGCAGGTACCCTGATCTGGCCTGCTGTGATTATCCTTATAATATCCGCATTTTTAGGCACCCCAATATTTATAGTGCTGGCTGGTATTACCCTGTTCCTTTTCTTAAGCTCCTGGGGTGTACTCGAGGTAATTCCCAATGAAGCCTATACCATGCTTACCGGACCTGCGATCCCGGCCATACCCCTCTTTACCCTGGTAGGATTTATTCTTTCAGAGAGCAAGGCAGGTGAACGCCTGGTGCGCCTCTTCAAAGTATTCTTCAGCTGGCTGCCCGGGGGATTAGCCATTATGGCAATACTGGTTTCAACCTTCTTCACCACCTTCACCGGGGCTTCGGGTGTGACTATTCTCGCGCTCGGCGGTCTTCTCTCTTACATGCTGGTGGAAAGCGGCCGTTACCGGGAAAATTTCAGCACCGGACTGTTAACCGCCTCCGGGAGTATCGGCCTGCTCTTTCCTCCGAGCCTGCCCATTATCCTCTACGGTGTGGCCGCTCAGATAAACATTAAGAATGTATTTATCGGCGGCATCCTCCCCGGTTTGCTCACCGTGGCTGCCCTTTCGGCGGCCGGGGTTGTGACTGCTTTAAAAAGTAAAACCAAAGCCATGCCTTATAGAGAATTCAGAGTGGAGGAAGCAGTTAAAGCTATCAGAGAATCAATATGGGATATTCTCCTGCCCTTTATTATTCTCATTTCTTTTTTTGGCGGCATAACCACCCTGGTGGAGACCGGAGCGATTGCCGTGATATATACCCTGATCGTCCAGGTTTTCATTCACAAGGATATCAAACTGAAAGACCTACGCACTGTTTTTCTTAAAACAGTGCCCATTATCGGTGGGGTTTTGGTTATTCTAGCCGTGGCCAAGGGGCTTTCCTATTATATTATTGATGTGGAAATCCCGGCGCGGCTATCCCTCTGGGTGGAAGCCAATATCCACTCCAAATATACATTCCTGATCCTTTTGAATATTGCCCTGCTTATTACCGGCTGCCTTATGGATGTTTTTTCTGCTATTGTGGTGGTCGTTCCCCTGATCATTCCCCTGGCCGGAATCTATGACATCCACCCCGTGCACCTGGGTATTATTTTCCTGGCAAATCTCGGTTTAGGCTATCTAACCCCTCCCGTGGGACTAAACCTCTTCTTAGCCTCTTACCGTTTTGAAAAACCGCTGTCGGAGATATACAAAAATGTATTCCCCTTCTTCCTTATCATGCTGGTCACAGTGCTGCTGATTACCTATGTGCCCTGGCTCTCAACTGCCCTGCTCTCCATAATCAGCTTTTAGCAGGAAATAAAATGAATGATTACTTTAATAATTACGGTGGTGACAAAGAGCTTGAGCAGGCCTGCCAGGTTGCTCTAAGGGATTCCCTCAAGGTCAACCGGGGTGAACGCCTTCTTATAATCACCAACCCTTATGAAGATGTCGCCCCTATATCTATGGGACTCTTTAATGCGGCTCTGACTGTTGGCGCTGAACCGGCGCTGCTCTTTCAACCTGAGAAAAGTCAGCTGGAGTTTGCCCATGAATCAGTGTTCTCAGCCATTGCCGCCGAACCTGAGATAGTCATCTCCATCAGCCGGCTGAAGCTGGGCAAGGACCGCCGCGGTTTGAAGAAACCCTACAGCAGCGGTGACACAAAGTATGATTCTATCTTCCATTACCTGCTCTACGGAAAAAAAACAGTAAGGGGCTTCTGGTCCCCCGGAGTAACCAGGGATATTTTTATCAGCACCGTGCCAATAGATTATGAAAAGCTTAAAAAGACCTGCAGCAACCTTAAAAAAAAGTTAGAGGGCTCTCTCGCCCTGCAGATTACCAGCAGGGCCGGAACAGATTTGACCATAGGGACCAGGGACCGGCAGATTTTTGTGGATGATGGCGATTTCAGCCGGCCCGGAAGCGGCGGCAACCTGCCGGCCGGAGAGATCTTTATTTCGCCGGAGCTGGGGGTTTCTGAAGGAGTAATTGTAATTGACGGCTCCATTTCCTGCCGCCGGGGGGTAATCATTACCCGCACTCCCATTATCCTGGAGGTTGAAGAGGGCCGCATAACAGCTATCAAGGGAAAAGAAGAGGCGGAAGAGCTGCTGGAAACAGTTACTGTGGCTGAAAAAAAGGCCCTTAACATGGAGAGGGAGGGAAAGCTGCCCACGGGAATGGGCGAGATCTACGCCCGCAATGCCAGGAGCCTGGGTGAGCTGGGTATCGGCCTTAATCCCGAAGCCTCTATTTTGGGCAATATGCTGGTCGATGAAAAGGTATACGGCACCTGCCATGTTGCAATCGGTTCGAATTACGACAAAGAAACCCCGGCGCTGATCCATCTTGACGGCTTGATAAAAAAGCCGACCATGGAGGTTATATTAGCTCACGGCCGCAGGAATAAAATTATGGCAGAGGGTAAGCTAGCCTGCTGACCGGCTGACCGGCTGACCGGATCAGCTCTGCATCAGCTGCTGAAAATAATACTTACCCCTATTTCTTTTTCTTGAGCAGATTCACCGCCTTTTCAGCTATATGCTCTGCGGTGAGCTTGAAACGGACCATCAGTTCCCAGGGCCCCCCGGATTCTCCGAACCGGTCTTCCACACCGATCATATCCAGGAGCAGCGGGGTGCGGTAATCACGCTCCCGGTTTATTACCGAGCAGACAAGACCGCCGAAACCGCCCATTTGATGTTCTTCGCAGGTTATTATGGCGCCGGTTTCTATTACGGCAGCCATGATCGCTTCCCTGTCCATAGGCTTCAGGGTGTGCAGGTTAACTACCCGCGATTCAATGCCATACTCCTCTTTTAATATCCAGGCTGCGCGCATAGCCTCCGCTACCATTGCGCCGCACGCCAACAGAGATATATTCTCTGCTTCACTCTTATATTCAGCAGCCAGTACCGTTTCAAAGGAATCCTTAAAATCACCCCCTGCGCCGCGGAAGCGGATTACATTGGCCTTGCCGAATTGCAACGGCGTGCTGCCTGTGGTGACAACCGGCACCGCTTCACGTCCGAAGCGAATATAGGCCGGACCCTTTACCTCTAAAATCGCAATTTCGCTTAACCTTTCAGTCTCCACGGTATCGCATGGTATTAATAGATTCATATTCGGCAGTATGGACATCAGGGCTATCTCCTCCAGAGCCTGGTGAGTGGCCCCATCCATACCCACAGAAACGCCGCCATGAGCGCCGGCAATTTTGACGTTAAGGCTGTCGTAGCAGATCGAGGTCCTGATTTGATCCCAGGGCCGGCCGGAGGCAAAGACTCCATAGGTGCCGATTATCGGTATTTTACCCTCCAGGGCCAGGCCGGCAGCAAGGGTAGTCATATTCTGCTCGGCAATACCTACACTGATCACCCTTTCCTTTCGCTCAGGATGCTTCTCTTCAAAACCGGTAATCTTTATGGAACCGGAAATATCAGCATGCACCGTTACAATACGCGGATCATCGCCGATCCTGTCCAGACACTTGCCAAAACCGAACCGGGTTGGCTCCATTTCCACTTTCATACTATCACCCCGGTTCCACCAGTAATCTCCTCCATGCCGGGGAAGCTCCAGGGCTAGCTGCTTTTCCTGTTTCTGCTGGTATTCGCGGGCAGAGGCAAGGAGCTGATCAACCCTCTGACGGTTAAAGTCGGGGCAGCCGATATTTTCAATGGCTTTTGCAAACTCTTCCTCGGTTTTAGTGGCAACCCCGTGCCAGCCGGCAACATTCTCCATAAAAGAGACGTTTTTACCCTTTATGGTATTGGCAATGATTACTGTGGGCTTTCCCTTTACAGTCCTGGCCCCGGCAAAAGCCTCCAGGATCGCCCCCATATCGTGGCCGTCGATTTCAATGACCTGCCAGCCGAAAGCCTCATACTTCTCATTCAGGGACTCTACATTCATCACTTCTTCAACCAGGCCGTCAATCTGCAGGCGGTTGCGGTCAATAATACCGCATAGATTATCCAGCTTGAATTGTGAAGCCGCCATAACCGCCTCCCAGATACTGCCCTCCTGCTGCTCGCCGTCTCCCATTATGCAGTAGACACGGTAGTCTGAGCCATCTTTTTTCCCCGCTAAAGCGCTTCCCACTGCAATGCTCAACCCCTGGCCCAGGGAACCGCTGGAAATCTCAACACCGGGTAATTTGGGAGCATAGGGATGCCCTTGAAAGGGGCTGCCTATTTTGCGAAGTGTAACCACCTCTTCAAAGTCATAAAAACCCGCCCTTGCCAGGGCAACATAAAGGGCCGGGGCTTTGTGCCCGGCAGAAAAAAAGATCCGGTCACGTTCCGGCCACTCGGGGTTCCGGGGGTCCAGCGCCGCCTCATTTAAAAACAGGGCTGCTGCAATATCCATAATAGAGAGGGTTCCTCCCGGATGGCCTGAACCCGCTGCATGAATACTTATTATATCCAAAGCCCGCATCTGGCCGGCAGCTTGAATTAACTCATTCTTATTCAATTTTTTGATTGCTCCCATAACACCTCCTGGAATATCAGCCTCTCCGCTTACTGGTTTTCCCCTTCCTCTTCCCCTTCCGCTTCCTCTTCCTCTTCCGCTTCCAGGAATTTTTCATATTCAGCTGCATCCCAGAGCTCTTCAGCCTCCGATGGATCAGACATTTCAATGGCAAAGATAAAGGTGTCGTAGGGCTTCTGATTAATCAACTCCGGTGTCTCTTCCAATTCACTATTTGCCTCTTTTATGGTTCCGGTAAGAGGGGCGTAAATAGCGGAGGCGGCCTTGACTGATTCTATGGTGGCAATCTCATCCCCCCTGTCGACATCGACGCCGATTTCAGGGATTTCCACATAGACAATATCTCCCAATGATTCCTGTGCGTAATCACTGATCCCTACATAAGCAATCTTTCCTTCAATCCTTATCCACTCATGTGATTCAGAGTACCTGAGCTCTCTTGGAATATTCATAAATTCTCCTCCTTTTACTACTGCAGTGTTGTTAGGCCGTGCAATGTGTGGCCGGGTATAGTCTCCGGCATTGGTCTGATCTTTCTTCTCTGTTCATTATAATAACTTAGATCATCTTTAAATTTCTATCCTTTTTTTATTATTCATGCATTAATATTTGCTGCTAACGGGCCTCATTTCCGCTCTTAGCGCTTTTTATAAGGGCTTCAATTACCTGCATGTTCGCTACAGCATCTTCAAGAGAAGCCGGCACTTCAGTATTATTAAGCACCGCCTGAGAGAATAGATCACCCTGAATTGTATATTGGTTGCAGGTGTCAAAAGCAATTTCTTCAATCTCTGATTCACGCTGATGCCAAATCCTGCACGACCGGTCGGAGGGGGCATTGAAAGGAATCTCAATTTCCAATCGTCCTTCAGTTCCGAATATATTGACCTGCTGATAAGGCGCCAATTGTGTGGCACAGGTGAATGTCGAAATCCCTTTACTGAATTCGAGTGTTCCGGATGTAAGACGATCGACTCCAAACTGCGGATCGTATTCCATAAAACCACTGACTATCCGTGGCTCTGCCTCAAACAGAAACCGCGAAAGCGATATACAATAGCAGCCAATGTCCATCAGTGCGCCGCCGCCAGCAGCCGCCTGGTTGCGAATGTTGTCCGGATCGATATTGTAGTATGAGAAGAAAGATTGAATTGCCCGCAGTTCGCCAATCTTGCCTGCCGCGACCAGCTGCCGCACCCGCTGCCACTGAGGATGCAATCGATACATAAATGCTTCCATTACCTTTAATTGCGGGTATTTTCGGGTAACGGTGAGTAATTCCCGGGCCTCCGCTGCTGTCAGGCCAATGGGCTTTTCGCATAGAACGTGTTTGCCGGCATTCAGCGCCTTTATTGACCAGGGCACATGCAGGTGGTTGGGCAGTGGAATATAAACAGCATCAATATCAGCATCGGCAAGCAGTGCTTCGTAAGAGCCGTAAGCCCTGGCTATAGCCAGCTGTTCTGCTGTTGCCTGTGCTTTTTCCAAATTACGCGATGCAATAGCGGTAATTTCACAGTATTTACCAAGCTGCATAGCTGGTATCACTTTCTGTGTACCAATCTTTGCAGTGCTTAAAATACCCCAACGAACCTTATTTGTTTCTCTTTCAGCCATATATTCTCCTTTATGCTCCCATAGCGGTCTTCGACCGCCCTAAAGGATTTCCTTCGGTCACAATGGACTTAAAACTTTTTGCTATAATAACAAGATTTTTAGGTATCATAGCATAATTACCCTCCCTTGCCCTCCAGGTCAAGGTTCCATTTAAGGCTCAACCGGCAGGATCAGAGCGTCGCAGCCGGAGTAAAACCAGCCAGATCACCAGGTAAGTTGAAACTCCGGTTAGTATCACCTGTGATACACCCAGGGTTATTGCCACCAGCACGGCAAGAACAGCGGCAATTACCGAGGCTACGCCATTAACCGCCCAGCCATATGCTTTGGCTTCAGGTTTTTTCACCAATAAAGACATGGCTCCGGGAAAGGGAAAACCCATCAGGAAAGAAGCAGGAAAAAGCAATATCGCACCGGCAACAATGCGTACCGGCAGAGAAAAACCTAAACACCGGCGCACAATATAGCCACTGAACAGAAGGGTAAGCAGGAGAAAAAAAATCAGCAGCGAAAGGAGCCTCTGCAGAGCGGCTCGATCCAGCCGTTTTATTAACAATCCTGCCAGCCCGGAGAAGCTGAGCATACAAACCAGTACCAGGGTAAATGAAAGCACAGCATTACCCAACAGCAGGGTATAACGGTAAATAAAGGCCATCTCTATCAGAATGAACCCTGCGCCGCAGCATAGAAAATAGATGGTCATGGAGGGCCCCAAACCGCTTCCGTTTATACGGCGCCTGATTAAGGGAAGCAAGAGCAGAACAGCGCCCACAGTAATGGTTATAAAGAGCACCGTCAGAATCACCACCTCTCCGGAAAGAAAGAGGGTGTAAAAACGGCTGCCCGTACTCCGGTAAAGCTCATCGATCCGCAGCCAGCGGGAAAATCGATTGTGGAAGGGCCGGTTGTCCCGGGAGGGGCTGACATCGAGCATATAGTTATGAAAAAACTCTTCTTCCGTAGAACTCTCCAAAGCTAATACCAATCTCTCCAGCCGGCTGAAATGGAAAGCCTGCTCAAAACGATTATAGATATTTGCTTCATCAGCCCTGATACCGGGATAATATACCAGGTCAAAGTTCAGTGTGGAGCAGAAATCCTTGAGCTTATCGATTGAATCCGTGTCAAAGGGAGAGAGGGAAACCAGCAATGAATAGCTATCCCAGTTGCGAATTACCAGCAAGTGTGCTTGAGGGGTTTTTATGTTCATCTCCCTTAACGCTTCAAAAGCAGCGCTGAATAGCCGCAATGAATCAGAAGGAGGCAGGAGCAACTTCCTGGAGATAATCAGCAGGCCCCGTCCGGTAAGATGAAGCAGGTATTCTTCAAAAGCCTCCACGGTAAAAAGATACTCCTCGCTGAGGCTTGCCGTACCAGGTACGGAAGAACCCCAGTTCTCTACCTGGATCAGATCATAGTTGGCAGGGTTGGCAGCAAGAAAAGAACGGGGATTTCCCGGCAGAATGTTCAACTGCTCCTTTACATAGTGCTCCTTTACATAGTGCTCTTTAAGCAGATCAGCGATACCGGGAAGCTCAGTGAGCAGGGTAATTTCCTCTGCGCCGCCGGCAAGCGCAGCAGGGAGCGCCAGCCCGCCGCCCCGCTGAATAATCAGCGCCTTTTCCGCTTCACCGGAAAGAGCATATCCGGCAAAGGAATGGGTAGAGCGGGCAAAGCTCATCAACTCCTCCTGGTCCGGATCGCTTAAAATGAGCATTTCATCGCCATCCCGGATTACTGCCTTGTGTCCCGGTATCTCTCCTGTATACTTCAGGCTCAAACCCGGGGCATAGCGTAGATAGGGGCTTTCAACCAGATCGATCCTGCCCTCCGCAGAATCACTGCTCCGTATGATTACACTTTCAGGAAGTCTCATTAGCTGCGAAAGCTGCTTATAGACAGATGGCTTTACCTCTTTCAGAGCACCACCCCCATAGAGATAGATAAAGAAGAAAGCGCAGGCCATAATAAGCGCGGCAGTGGCAAAGAGAAGCCTCCTGCGGCCAGGTAAAAAGAGCAGGAGTAAAGGAATAATGCCGCTGAACAGAATAGCGCCCCCGGTTTCCAATAAGGGCAGCAAAAAAACCGCAGAGAGGGCGCCCAAAGCTGAACCGCTCATTGCCAGGAAATACAAACGTCCCGCTCTCTGCCCTGCAAATGAGTAGGCAAGTGCGGTAACCACCCCTGAGAAGAAAAAGGGCAATGTAAGTATCAAGAAAGTAAGAAAGAGATATAATACCTGGATTTTTTCTACCGGCAGCAGGAAGTAATCGAGTGGGAGATAATTGACCAGTAAAAATGAGCTCCACACCGTGATAGCGAAGAGGAGCAATACAACCTTAATAACTGAATCACTTTTCAAAAATAACTGCCGGCCTGCCTTCTCTATACTAAGCAGCCGCAGAAATGAACCGCCCGCGCCGAAACCAAAGAGCACAATGCTGATGACCATGAATGATAGATGATTCCATTGAGCAATGGAAAAAAAGCGGGTAAGCAGCACTTCATACATCAGTGAGGATAGAGATAGAAAGAATACGGCAGCCAGGATCATGATTGGGCTATTTCAACGCTTCGCCGGTCATGGGAACAAAAAGCACTCCGGTAATATTCTCTACCGTGTAATCCTCGACCCCCCTGGTTACCAGCACCAGGTTTTGAAAGCTGAAGGGGTTGCCCAGTGGCAGGATCATGCGCCCCCCGACTTTCAATTGCCCCAGCAGCGGCGGCGGAATATGGTTGACAGCCGCAGTTATCATTATACAGTCAAATACTTTTTCATCATCCTGCCAACCGAAGTAGCCATCGCCATGGCTGGTCCTGATGTTTGCCAACCCCAATGAGTAGAGCCGCTCCGTGGCCTGCTTATAGAGCGCCTCTTTGATCTCCACGGTATATACCTCCTCAACCAGGTAAGAAAGAACAGCGGCCTGGTAACCTGAACCGGTGCCGATTTCCAGAACAATGTCAGTATTTTTCAGCTCCAGGCTGGCTGTCATCAGTGCCACAATGTAGGGTTGAGAAATTGTCTGCCCCTGGCCTATGGGCAGCGGAGAATCATCATAAGCCCTTGCCTTTAAGTTTTGGGGAACAAAGAGATGCCGGGGAAGATCCTGCATAGCGGCTAATACTCTATTGTCCCTTATACCCCGGGCTTCAATTTGGGTCTTTACCATGTTCTCCCGCTTTTTCTTAAAAGTTGAAGCATCGTCCAGGCAGAAAATCATCCCCGGCAGGAGCATAAGAAAGGCCAGCCATAAAAACTTTGCTTTTCCAGCGCAGATTACATGTGCAACCGAAGTTACTAAAGCAAAAGTTGAACATAATATATTCGGACGCTGGACTTGATTATTTTTTGCGCTGAACACGCAAAATTCTAAAGGTAATAGCATAGTTTACCCCCGGTCTCTGATTATAACCCAAATCGAGGGAATTGTCATATCTTTTCCGGTTCCTGCCGCTCCGCTGATCATTACCCCGGCCAGTACTGACGCATAAATTATAAATCCACACACAATAGATACTTACAAACAAATAGATTTTTTTTCGTCTTTTAAATGAGTAGACGCACCACAGCCCGTTTGATATGATAAAATTGGTGTAAAT
>JAUVWI010000104.1 GCA_030604195.1 Spirochaetales bacterium | reverse complement strand
GATGTGCCGTTTGAAGATCGTGGTCACGTTGCCGGGATCAAGCTGCGAGAGGCAACTGAAGGAACAAGGGGTAGTGTACCTTCAGCGGAAGAGGACGTTATTATTTGCCGGTGTGAAAGAGTAACGAAGCGCGAGATTGTACAGTTAATTCGTTGTGGGTATCGTGATATGAATCAAATCAAAGCTGCTCTGCGGACTGGAATGGGTGCTTGCGGAGGTAAGACATGTACGGAGTTGATACTGGGATTGTTCCGCGAAGAGGGTGTGGATTTAAAAGATGTTATCCTCCCAGTACACAGGCTCCCGGAGACAGAAGTCCCGCTTGGAGTGTTTGCCGGGGTAAAAAAAGGAATGTAAGTGAGCAATAATTATGATGTGATAGTAATCGGTGGTGGAAGCATTGGAGTTCCGACAGCATTATTCCTGACGCTGGAAGGACAGAAAGTTCTGGTTGTAGAATCAAGCTCCTCTGTTGGCCAGGGCCAGAATAAGGCGGCCCTCGGAGGAATAAGGGCTACCCACTCTGATCCGGCAAAAATCCTCATCTGCCAGGAAAGCTTGCGTATCTTTAGCGAATGGGAACAAACCCACGGGCAAAACATTGGCTGGAAGAAGGGTGGATACTGCTTTCCCGCATACAGGACCCATGAGGAGAATATCCTCAAAAGCCTTCTCCCAATTCAGAAATCCTTCGGGCTGAATATTGATTGGCTGGATGCAGATGGTATCAGGGAAGTTGTGCCCGGGATACAGCATGAGGGATTGATTGGGGGTACATTTTCACCTGATGACGGTCAGGCTTCGCCACTGCTGGCGATTGATGCAATGTTTCGTGTATCGCGGGAAAGGGGGTGCATTTATCGTTTTCGCGAGAGAGTGGTGGAACTTTTGATTGAAGGAAACCGTGTGAAAGGCATCAGGACTGAGAAAGATACGTACTACACGCCTGTAGTAGTGAACGCTGCTGGTGCCAGTGCAAAAGGGATGGGAAAACTGGCAGGCCTGGACATTCCGGTAACTCCGGACAGCCACGAGGCAGGCATCTCTGCACCGATAGAGCAGTTTCTCGGCCCTCTGGTTGTGGACCTGCGGCCTGGACCGGAAAGGAAAACATCCAATTTCTACTTTGTCCAGAACAACAAAGGGGCTGTTATTTTTTGTTACACGCCTTCTAAACCATTTTTAGGAACCAACAGGGAGCCGACTTCTGAGTTTCTGCCGATTGTTGCACGGCGAATGGTCAACCTCCTTCCGCGTCTGAAGAATATGCTCATTCGGCGTGTCTGGCGTGGGCTTTACCCTATGACGCCTGACGGCCTGCCGATATGTGACTGTGTGCATGAGATAGAGGGGTTGTACCTTGCAGTGGGTATGTGCGGGCAGGGCTTTATGATAGGACCGGGCATTGGCCGGAATATGATGAATCTTATACTGTACGGGGCACCGGTGATGGAGCAAAAGATATTTGACACATTAAGTTTCTACCGGGATTTCTATGGTTCGAAAAAAGAAGCACTGAAGTAATACCATAAAACATACATGTTTCGGTTCTTTAAAAGTTATTTGCTGCTTCAACTTCTCTCAGGAGGTTGCTCCTGCAGGAGCAACCTCCTGACAGGAGCAAAAGCCCTGTAATAAAGGTGATTTTTCCACCATCAAAGTTTGCTTCTATTGCCTACACTCACCCTGTCTCTATTACTCCCTTATCGGCCAGTTCATCGACTTCCTGCTCGCTGTATCCTAATAGAGATACCAAAATGGATCGAGTATGCTGACCAAGGTTAGGGGCAGGTGCAGTGGGTGGAACAGGCGACGAAGAGAGAAGGGGCTGAGTGCGCGCAAATTGGTAGTCACCCACCCCTGGATCGCTGATAGTCAGGAGCATCTGTCGAGCTTTTACTTGAGGGTCGGCAAAGATATCTTCGGCCGTATTAACTGGGCCGGTGGGCACGCCATCTTCATTGAGTGAAGAAACAGCTTCTTCACGTGTCATACCAGCCAGCCACCCTTCGATAATGGGCTGTAAAATCTGGCTATTTTCGGCCCGGGCAGTGCCGTTACTGCTGCGTGGGTCATCAATTAAATCTTCCCGTCCCATAGCTTTACATAATCTGCTCCATATCACATCATCCGGCACATTGAGTGCAATATATCCATCTTTGGTTTTAAAAGCCCCACGTGGGTACAGGTTTTTTAAACGGCCTCTGTGCGGCGATTGACCGGCAATGGAAAACAGCGTAATCATACGTTCGTTTAAAGAGACCATGTTGTCAAACATCGCAGAATCAATATATTGCCCAACCCCTGTGCTTTCACGCATGAAGAGAGCAAGCATAATACCATAGGCGGTTACCAGACCGGAATAAATATCAGCCAGGCCGTAAATGGTCCACGAAGGAGGCTTATCTTCAAAGCCCACTATGTGCATAATACCGCTCATAGCCTCGGCGACAATGTCAAAAGCAGGACGGTTGCAGTAGGGCCCCTGGAAATCGGGCAAACGGCCAAATCCGGAAATGGCGGCGTAAATCAGACGGGAATTGATAACTTTCAAGTCATCATACTCAAGTCCAAGTTTTTTAACTGAACCGGGACGCAGGTTTTCTACCACAACATCCGATTTGGCCACCAGCTTTTTATAAATTTCATGGCCTTTGGGATCACGTACATTCAGAGCCATGCTTTTTTTGTTGCGATTATAACCCATAAAGCCGCCGGCTTTTTTAACACCTCCCTTCTCCGCAAAGGGGGGAATGGATCGGCGAGGGTCGCCTTTGCCAGGCCGTTCAATGTTGATCACTTCAGCCCCGGCATCACCCAAAAGCATCGTGCAGTAGGGAGCGCTCATATAGTGTTCCATGGCTATAACTCGGATACCTGATAGTGGTTGTTGCATAATTATCTCCTTTACTTGTTTAATTTTTATTCTTTAATGCTGATTCTATTTTAAAAAATGTTGTGTGTCAAGGAAAAACCTTGACTTCACTCTCCCGTACGATTACAGTTTTTCTTATTAATAAGCTAATGAGGAAGAAACAATGAACACAGTTGATGCCATTATGACGAGAAGAAGCATACGGAAATACACTGATATGCCTGTAGATAATCAAACCATTCAAACCATACTTAGAGCCGGTATGCAGGCACCTTCCGGCAATAATAAGCAGCCCTGGTATTTTGTTATCATTGACGATAGGGAGATATTAGACGATATACCCAGGTTCCATTCCTCTTCTAAGATGTTGAAAGAGGCCCCCCTGGCCATTCTGGTCTGCGGTGATACTTCTTTGGAAAAGAGGCTGGATTATATCAATCAGGATTGTGCTGCGGCTACCCAGAATATTTTATTAGCAGCCCATGATGTGGGGCTGGGAGCCGTCTGGTTGGGAATTCATCCTACTAAGGAAAGGGTAGAAGGTATTAGAGAATTGTTGAAACTGCCGGATGGGATTATTCCGGTATCTCTCATTTCGCTGGGATATCCTGCCGTAAAACCAGAAGCGGAAGACCGATTTCGTCCGGAACGTGTATACCGGAATAGCTGGAAGAATGTAATGAATGCTGATCAATAATCCCCATTTCTCACAAATTGTCTTAACCGTATAGAATAGGGGGTTTTGGCGCTTTTCTCACTTCTGACTCAATTCGATGCATGACAATGTAATGTATTAACATACTAATAATTAACTTTACTCTTACTCAATTTGTGAGAAAACCGCACTAATCCTCAAGGCACGCATGGGTGTGAACCATCGTCTTGTATCCTCTTATCTTAGTTTCTCCAAAGGTGTTTTACCTTTCATCCCTCTTACAAAAGAAGACAGCGCTGTATTACAGGTATTCTGCTAACTAAAATTTTTTTTAAAAAAGTATTTGACAAAAGTACCTTAACCAATATATAATTCATGGTTAAAATATGAAGAAAGAAGTAAGAAGGTAAAAACATGAATAGAAAAGGCCATGCTTTCCCAAGAGATTTTAAAGCAAAAATGCTCAAAGCAGCTCGCTCTGAAGGAATCTATATATATGACGATACGGGGAAACGCTACATCGACGGATGCTCCGGAGCGCTGATATCGGGTGTTGGGCACTGTATACCTGAAGTGGTAGAAGCCATTCATAAGCAGATGCAAATGCTTAACTTCGCTCATCCTTCTTGCTGGCGAAACCCGGCAACTGAAGAGGCTGCAGAGGCAATTGCCGAAATCACGCCCGGTGATTTGAATTATGTTTGGTTCGTATCCGGTGGGAGTGAGGCTATAGAATCCGCAGTTAAAATGGCCCGCCAGTATTTCATTGAAAGGGATGGTTCTGGATCATCTAAACATCTGATTGTAGCCCGCTGGCATTCATATCACGGTGCTACCCTTGGTACAATGGCAATCGGGGGAAACATGGCAAGGCGGCGTATCTTTGCGCCGATGTTCAAAGAACACCCCAAAATTCCCCCACATTATTGCTACAGATGCCCGTATGGACTTGAATATCCGTCATGTGATCTTCGATGCGCGAATGAGCTTGAAAACACTATCCGGCGAATTGGAGCGGATAATGTGGCCGCATTTCTTGCCGAACCTGTTGTCGGTTCCACTGTGGGGGCCCTTGTTCCGCCGGATGAATATTGGCCATTGGTCAGGGAAACCTGCAGCCGGTATGATGTCCTTCTTATCGCAGACGAAATTATGACTGGGATCGGCAGGACCGGAAAGGCCTTCTGTGTCGATCATTGGAATGTTGTTCCTGATATCATCGCCTCAGCCAAAGGTATGGCTGCGGGCTATATACCAACCGGAGGAATCTTTGTCAGAGAGACAATCGCGGAAGCCATTAAGAATGGAAGTGGTCATTTTCTGCACGGTTATACATACAATGCAAACCCGGTAAGCGCTGCTGCCGTGAGCGCAGTTCTCCGTTACATTAAAAAGAATAATTTAATTGAAAATGCACTGGTACAGGGAGAACTTTTAGGAGAAGAGATGGCTCGTTTGAAAACAATCCCAATTGTGGGCGATGTTCGTGGAAAGGGACTGATGAGAGGTATTGAGTTCGTTGCTGATAAAAAGACCCGAAAACCTTTTTCGCGCAGTATGGGCGCTTCTGCGGCAGTTACTGCCGAAAGTATGAAAAGAGGCCTGGTGGTATATCCCTCCGGGGGCATGGTGAACGGAGTGGAAGGGGACAACCTGCTTGTGGCTCCACCCTTAATAGTTAATGGAGATCAAATTAGAGAGATTGTATCTATTCTTGAGGAAAGCATTACTGCAGCTTCTGATGCTTTGCTAAAGAGGTTGCAGCAGACTCTGAAATAA
This sequence comes from Spirochaetales bacterium, assembly GCA_030604195.1. GTDB lineage: Bacteria > Spirochaetota > Spirochaetia > SZUA-6 > DRHE01 > DRHE01. Next base: position 5,435 of record JAUVWI010000104.1, on the reverse strand, counting down.
ATTTTAATAGATGAGGGGAAGATGAATAAGTGAATAAGGAGGAATCATTTTGGAAACCTCAGTTATTTTAAGCGCTTGTCGAACCGCCGGAGGGAAGTTCGGAGGAACTCTTAAATCAAAGGCAGCCAGTGATCTGGGAGCAATTTCAATAGCCGAAGCGTTAAAACGGTCCGGGATACCGCCGGAAGATATTGAAGAGGTTATAATGGGTAACGGCTGGCAGTCCGGTGTTGGGCCGAACCCTGCCCGGATGGCTGCCTGGAAATCCAACCTGCTTAAAGATGTACCGGCCTTTACCGTGAACAAACGATGTGGCTCCGGATTACAGGCAGTTATGCTGATTGCTGACCGTATCCGCCTTGGGGACATTAAAGCCGGAGTTGCAGGGGGTATGGAGAGTACCACAAATGCACCGTACATACTGCCTGATGCTCGCTGGGGACATATCATGGGAGAGAAAAAGGTTCTTGACGTGCTGCATAAAGACGGATTCATGTGCCCTATGGCCGATATGTTGATGGGAGAGACTGCCGAGCTGCTTGCAGAGGAATACGATATCTCAAGGGAACAACAGGATGCTTTTGCTCTGGAGAGCCATCGTAAAGCTGTTGCGGCGGGCGAATCAGGGAAATTCAAGGATGAAATAGTTCCTGTAACCGTGCGTGTAAAGAAGGAAGAAATCATTTTCGATAAAGATGAAATCCCCAGAAAAAATACCAGCCTGGAAAAATTAGCCAGACTACCCGCAATATTTAAAGAAGGCGGAACCGTAACAACAGGGACAAGCTCGAGCCTGTGCGACGCGGGAAGCGCCCTTGTTATTACCGGAAAAGACTGGTCTGAAGCCAGCGGTTATCAGCCCATAGCCGAGATACTGGGCTACGCAAGTGCAACCGTCAAACCGGATCACATGGGTTTAGGTCCGGTTAAAGCCTGTCCAAAGGCCCTTGAAATTGCCGGTTTAAAGCTTGAAGACATGGACCTAATTGAAATCAACGAAGCATTTGCCGTACAGGTATTGGCGGTTCAGAAAGATATGCCCTTTGCTATGAAAAAATGCAATGTGCACGGCGGGGCGATTGCTCTTGGACACCCGATTGGGGCTACAGGAGCTAAAATTCTTACCACTCTTTTACATGCCCTCCGGGCTTACGGTAAGGAGCTTGGCCTGGCTACGGCATGTATAGGCGGCGGGCAGGGCGTCGCTCTGGTGGTAAGGTGTGTTTCATGAAATTTAATAGGCCCTGATTGAAAGGCCCTGATTGAAAGGCCCTGATTGAAAGGCCCTGATTAATAAGACCCTAATTTCCCAATTAAGGGTAAAAAAATATTTATAAGGAGGCAGTATTATGAAAAAGGTACTTTTAGGAGTACTAATTATTACCTTGAGCGCTGCTTTTGCTTTTGCAGGTGGTGGAACGGCAGAAAAACCAGAGAGGCAATTCCTCACCATGGGCACAGGCAGCCCGGGAGGGGTTTATTATCCTCTTGGCGGCGGTATGTCGGTTATTATTGAGAAAACAGTCGAGGGACTTCGCTGTGCTGCGGAAAGCACGGGCGCTTCGGTTGAGAACTCCCGTCTTGTAGGAACCGGCGATACCGATATGGGGATGGTTATGGGAAGTGTTGCTTATAAGGCAACCGAAGGATTAGAACCATTTGAGAAAAAATATCCTTTAATGGCCCTTTTCCAGATGTATCCGGCACCCGAGCATATTGTAACAACCAAACAGAGCGGCATTAAGAGCTTTGCGGATCTTAAGGGTAAAAAGATATCCATTGATGTGCCTGGAAGCGGCTGCTCTACTATGGCCAAGGCTATGTTGTCAGAATACGGGTTTGACCTTGAGAAGGATGTTAAGCTTGCTGATCTGACACAATCCGAATCAGTGCAGGCTCTGAAAGATGGAATTGTTGATGCCTGTTTCTTCAACTTCGCCTATCCAGCTTCAGCGGTGATGGATATAGCTGCAACCAGAGACCTGGTTATGATTCCCGTGGAAAAAGATTTTCTTGACAGAATTCTGAAAAAGAATCCTTACTATGTGGCAGTAACGATTCCAAAAGGGGCTTATCCCAAAGTAGATTACGATGTTTTGTGTGCGGGAGATTCAAATGTAATGGTCTGTAATGAAGATATGCCCGAAGACATTGCTTACAGTATTGTAAAGGCAATTTATGAGAATGTTGACCAGGGGAAATATGCTCTTACAAATATTCACCCCATTGCCAAACAGCTTACACCTCAAAATGCAGTAAATGCTCCAATAGCAATGCATCCTGGTGCGATGAAGTATTTTAAAGAAAGAGGTATGTAGTCACTTAAAGGCTGCGGGATTTCTTCCGGATTTCCCTGCAGCCTTTTAAATTTAGAAACGATGCCGTTACGAATAAGAATTGGTTTAGTAATTAAAACATTGATATTTGTTTCAATATTTTTTTTTCTGCATGGCTGTAAGAGTGAGCCTGGGCTGTATCTTCAACTCTACAGCATGCAGCAAGAAAAAGTTGTTAAGGAGTTCAAGGTAGAAACAGGAGATAAGTTTTATCTTGATTATATCCACTCATCAGAAAAGACACCGATACATGATGTTTTTGAGATTGATGAAAATGAGAATATTATCTTAGTTGAGGAACAATATCACTGGTATGCCGTGGGTCTTGAGTCCAATCCTGAATATGAATCGGCTACGATTGTCTTCGACGGAAAAGTCACCCGGGTAAAACTAAACCGCTTATTTCCTACTCTTTTATTGAGAGTCGGATGGGTAGCTGAACAGGTTCTTACTTTTCAGGAGGAAGAGGTTAATATTAAAGATTTAACAGAAGGTGGCGACCTGCTTCAAATATCCGTGGTTCATAAATAACAGAGGGGGATAGCTATGACAGAAGGATTAAAGAGCGGGGAATTGGAAGAAGGGAAAGAATTAAAACTTGAGGAAGACGAAAAGGTTATTAAATCTGTTTTAGAGCAATTTGAAAAGAAAAGAGAGTTCGCCGGATTTGGTAATATAGTTGTTTCGGTTGTTGCGATTGCCGCCTCTTTATATCATCTTTTATATGCCTATTTCCATCCGTATTTTGCCTTAAACCACAGGGCTATACACGTGATGTTCATGTTTATTCTTCTTTTTATTCTTTATCCCCTTTCAAAGAAATGGTCTCCACGAAAAAGGATAAGTATTTTGGACATCATTTTTTTGGCTGCCTCTACAGGAATCTGTTTGTGGATATTTATTAATTCCAGTGCCATCTTAAGGCGGGCCGGTGTTTTTGATATTAGAGATGTAGTTGTAGGGATAATCCTTGTTATTATCGTGCTGGAAGCTGCAAGGAGGGCTACAGGGTGGGCTGTGCCTACAATAGCTTCGATTTTCATTTTATATGCCTTGATGGGCCCTTATTTACCGGATTTCTTTGCCCATAAGGGATATTCCGTAAAGAGGATTTCCACCTATCTTGCTCTTTCCATGGACGGCATTTTTAGCATCCCGATTGGAGTATCTTCCAATTTTATTCTACTATTTATCCTTTACGGCGCAATCCTGCGTAAAACCGGAGCGGGGCAGTTTTTTACCGATATGGCCTTTGCCTTAACCGGTGTCTCCAGGGGGGGGCCGGCAAAAGCCGCCGTCGTTTCCAGCACCTTCTTTGGGATGATCTCGGGCAGTTCTGTAGCAAACACGGTAACTACAGGCTCATTTACAATACCTCTGATGAAAAAGACCGGTTATCCAAGTCACTTTGCTGCAGGGGTTGAGGCTTCGGCATCGACAATGGGTCAGATAATGCCGCCCATTATGGGGGCGGCAGCCTTTATCATGGCCGAGTTCCTGGCTATTCCTTATATCAGTGTATGTATTGCTGCAGCGATTCCGGCCACCCTTTCCTTTTTTGCCACCTTTATGCAGGTGCATTTCAGGGCCGTTACTCTGAACCTCAAGGGCCTTCCCAAAGAAAGTTTGCCGAGCATTAGAAAAACTCTGGCAGCCGGCTGGTATAATATATTTTCAATATCATTGCTTATCATTTTCCTTGTGCGGCACTTTTCACCTGAAAGGGCGGTTTTCTGGGCAATAATCGCCTCCGTTCTTTCATCCTTTGTTATGGCAGTTGTCAGAAAAGAGCCGCTTATAGAATTCTGGAAGAAAATTCTGGAGGGCCTTAAGGAAGGATCTCTCGGAGCGGTGGAGGTTGCCGCCGCCTGTGCTGCTGCGGGAATAATCATCGGCTCAATTACCATGAGCGGATTGGGTATCAAGTTTTCCTCCTATATTGTAGATGCCTCAAGGGGTAGTTTATTCTTAGCCCTTCCTTTTACCATGATAGCCTGTATTCTTCTGGGCATGGGTGTTCCCACAACAGCCCAATATATCATAATTTCCTCTTTAGTTGCCCCTGCTTTAGTTAATATGGGTGTGCTGGCTATTGCCGCCCATCTTTTTGTCCTTTATTTTGGTACCAGGGCAGATATAACACCCCCGGTTGCGCTTGCCGCCTACGCAGGAGCCGGAATAGCCAAATCCGATCCCTGGAAAACGGGGCTATCCGCCTTTCAGCTCGGCATTGCGGGCTATATTATTCCCTTTATGTTTGTTTTTGCACCAGAGCTCCTTTTAATCGGCAGCTTTCCCAAGATAATCTTGTGTATTGGTACTGCTGTTATTGGTATTTACAGTCTGGCTGCTGGCGTTCAGAGATGCATGATTATTAAAGCCATCTGGTATGAGTTAATTCTACTATTCGTTGTGGCCTTTCTGATGATCAAGCCTGGATTGATGACGGATATCAGCGGTTTGGGATTGTTCGTTATTGTGTATTTATTGCAGAGGTTTAGAAAGGTGAAAATTGAAGCAAGGGCAGCCTGAGTATTCTCTTTCCAATACAGCAGACAGTCCTCTTTTTGAACAAAATCTAAAAAAATAATTCTCCCTTTCGGGTATCTTGCTTTTTCTCAAATTTTCTTTGTCTTCCTCTCCTAATGTGGGCAAGCCACATTCTTGATTTTTAGAATTTTCTTACCTAAAAAGCAAGAAAATTGGTATTAAGGTACTATACTGGTTCCGGAGTCCTTAAGTTCAATAGAGAAAATGTTATTTCTGCTGTCTATACAGCACATCAAAAGACGATGGCGATGGGCATTACTCTGCTTTCGATCTATTTTGTCAATATGAGTATATTATTTATTAAAAATCTTGACAGAAGGTTTTATAAGATTATAACTTTCCCTATCGCTATAAGGAGACGACCGGTGTCTATAACCCTCCCGGAAAATGTTTTTGTAAACTTTCTCGTTATGGGGGTGAGCTTTTTTATACTATCAAAAAGCGCTGGCTTCCTTGTTGACGGTGCTGTTGGAATAGCATATGACCTGAAGGTTCCCAAAATGGCTATTGGTATTCTTATCGTAAGCTTTGCTACTACTGCTCCGGAGT
>JAUVWI010000028.1 GCA_030604195.1 Spirochaetales bacterium | reverse complement strand
CTAAGCAAAAAAAAGGTTCCTGATGCATGAATATTCGCTCCAGACATAGTTGCGGGACAGCCTGTTGTTACATCCGTTTTAGTTCCCTGCTATATAAAGAGTCTGATGAGCTAAGTCAATAGGCTATCAGCTTTTTCTGATTTTTAATCGAATAATCAAAATTGATGTTTTTCAACTTCAGTCTTCTTTCAATATTAAGAATTATTATACCCGGAAAATCAGCAATCCTTTTATATCTATCCTCCTTATCTAATATTATCTCCTTTAAGTCACTGATTGCCAGTTGACAGTTGCTTTCAATCCTTTCAAGCATTCCCTTTATTTTTTTATGATCTTTGCCGGGAACAGATTGAGCAACATCATTACAGATAAATATATTGGTCAGCCTGGCGCCCAGAGAGTCATGAAGATCACCGTAGATATGCTCCTTCTCCTCAATTATTCTTAATCGCAAATTCTCCTGCTGCAGCCGGGTAATCTCTTCCGTTCGTTTTATTACCTTAGCCTCCAGGTTATTGGAGTATTCCTCGATGATATCGATCAGTTGATTGAATTGCCTTCCCAGGAGGCCGAATTCATCCTGACTTTTAACCGCCACTCTAGCCGACCATTTCTTATTGCCCAGTTCTTTAATTATTGATATCAAATATACCATTGGTTTCGTAATAATTTTACTGAGCAACAGGGCCAGTAATATTATGCCTGCTATAAAAAAACCGGATAAAATTACCATCTTATTAAGCAGAATTCTGGCTAAAAAACTGAATTCACTGTAACTCTGAGATACTCCAACACTCCATGATTTATTTTCCAGGGGGGAAATTGCTATTACATTCCATCTATCATTATAAAAATAGGTTCTGGCTACCGGTCTTTTATATTTAACAGCCTCTTCATGCAGCTCTTTAAGCACCGGGTTATTGATGCTTTCTATTTTTCTCTCCAGGAATTGCCTGGAGCTGATTATCCTGTCAATAGTCTCCTCCGAAAGGGTGTCCAGGCTCTTATATACCAGCTCTCTTTCCCGGTGTGATATAATAATGCCGTCCTGGTTAACCAGGTAAACTTCCGGATAGGGTTTTGAATATTTTTCTTCTTCAAAGATCACATTATCGGCTTGGGAAAGATCTTCATTCTCAGCTATGCGCAGGCGGTAATCCCTGCTGAAATCTTCAATCAACTGCCAGATCGCTGCACCGGCCACTTTTAACACCATTACACCGATAAGTTCATGATTGTTATTCCTGATCGGCGCGGATATAAAAACTCCGGGTATCAGGCTTCTCAAGCCTATTGAAAAGTTGGATATGTAATAGACATTGCCAATATCCACAATATTCCAGTAATAGGGTCTGAATGTATAATCTGTTTTTATAAAACGCCGGTCAGTAGAGGCCACGCAGACCCCATCTACATCCAGAATAAAAATTGCCGAGTATTCCCGGTCACTTATCATTTTGGCGCTGTCCAGCAATCCATTAACCTGATCAACCTTCTCTTCACTTTTTTCCTTTTTCACCATCAGCTCGATAATTTCCTGATTCAAGGCCAGCATCATGGTGACATTCTTCATGTCATCGAAATAGAGATCGATCTGTTTCCGGATTATTTCAGCATGAACAGAAAGACTGTCCTGTTCCAGCTTAAGTATATATTTAGAACTTTCTTTATACTGGATATAGGAAGCAGCCATAATTGGAATAATGGAGATGATTAAAAAACTGAAGAGTATTTTATACTTCAATCCCCAGTTCTTGACTTTCAGCCTGGTAATATTCATTAACCGGAATCCATATTTTAAGAAATATTATACAGGTAATATTCCGGAAATCCATCCATCATTTTGAGTATTTTTAAGTAAATTCAGGAATACCGGCTCCACCTATACACCAAATGGTGTATAGGTGGGAATCGGCGCTCTATCAATGGCTCAATAAATTGGGCAGGAACATAATAATCCCGGGCACATACGTGACAATAATCAAACCCAGAATCAGGATTAAAAGGTATGGAAACATTGCCCTGGCAATCCGGTCAATAGAAATCCTGGTCACCGCGCTTACCACAAAGAGGTCCAGGCCTACAGGAGGCGTTACATTGCCGATGGCCAGATTAACGATCATCAAAACCCCGAAGAATACCGGGCTTATGCCGAACTGGATCACAGTCGGTAAAAGGATCGGAGTTAGAATTACCACAGCGGCTGATGGATTCACCATGGTGCCCAGTATCAACAGGATTATATTCATATAGATCAGGAAAACGAATTTATTGGGAGCTATGGCGGCAATAAATGCTCCGATTTGCTGCGGTATCTGGGCATTGGTCAGTATCCAGCCAAAAACCTTGGCCGCTGCTACAATAAACATAATAACCGTAGTGCTGTACACCGCCTTTGATATTATTTCAGGTAGGTCTCTGATCTTTAATTCCTTATACACAAAAAAACCGATAATTAGCCCGTAAACGCAGGCCACAGCCGCTGCTTCGGTTGGTGTGAATATGCCGCCGTATATACCGCCGATGATTATTACCGGCGTCAATAAAGCCCAGAAGCTATCCAGGAAGGCTTTGATCACATTGCTTATTTTAAATTTGCCTTCCCCACCCCAACCCTTCTTTTTACAGATGAAATAACTCAAAATGCACATCAAGACTCCCATTAAAATGCCGGGGCCGAACCCTCCCAGAAAAAGCTCCCCAATAGAGACACCGGCAATAACACCGTAGACTACCAGGGTAATGCTCGGCGGAATAATAATTCCCACCATGCCTCCTGCGGCAACCACGCCGGCGGTAAATTCTCTTTCATAGCCCTTTTCCTCCATGGCGTCGATCATTATTGCCCCGATTGCCGCCGTAGTCGCAGCAGAGGAACCGGAGATAGCCCCGAAAAACATGCCTGATACGGCAACAACCTGAGCCAGGCCGCCGCTGAAAGAGCCCACCAGGGAATGGGCAAAATTGATAAGCCTCTTAGTTACCCCTCCGTAGGACATAAAAGCCCCGGCCAGCATGAAAAAGGGAATTGCCAGGAAAGAAAAGGAATCAACCGCAGCAAACATGTGCTGGGCAACCAGCACCAGGGGCAGGTGCAGATGAGCCACAATTAAAAAGGCTGATGACAATCCTAATGAATAGGCAATAGGCACGCCGATCATTATCAACCCGACGAATAGACTGAAAAAAATAAAATATGCCATTCCTTACCTGCCTTTTTTAAAGAGGGAAATAATGTTTTTTGTATGGTGAATCATCATGATGCCGGTGCCCAGGGGAATGGCCCAATAAACATAGCCCATGGGTATTTCCAGGGCAGCGCTGGCATAAATATTCATGGCTCCGGCCAGCCTGATCCCCCCCAGGAAGACAATTACCAGGAAAATATAACCGCAGATGCCGATTATTAATTCCAGCACAATTCCGCCCTTTCCGCCTCTCAACTTATCGGTTAACAGGGTAACGGCTACGTGGCCCTTGTCCTTAATTATTATAGCTGCGCCTAAGAAAACGACCCAGACAAATAGAAACCTGGCCAGCTCCTCAGAAAAAAAGATTGATTTCTTAAACACATATCTGCCTGTAACATTGACAAATGTCAAAAGCAGCATAAAGCTCATGATAATAATCGAAAGCCAGCGAATAAAATTATCAATATGGCCCAATAATCTGTCAGCCAGGGATATTAATTTTTTCATAGTTAGATTCTCCCAAAGGTAAAACTGCCGGAAGCAACATTTGCAGTCACTTCCAGCATTAAAAATTATTTAACAGCCTGTATACGTTCAATCAGGTCTCTGCCCACCTTTTCTTCCAATATCTGCCAGACGATTTTTGTTTTTTCAGCAAAGGGCGCGGTATCGACCTTATCGATCGCACATTTGCCTGAATCCAGGATCTGCTGGAAATATCCTGCTTCCTGTTCCACGGCAATTTTCCTGGCATAGTCACAGGCTTCGGCTGCAGCATCGAGCATAATCTTCTGAACCTCCGGAGATAACTTTTCCCAGGTTTTCATAGAGATCATCATTGGCTCAGATTCATAGGTATGGCCGGTAAGGGTAATGTGCTTATTGACCTCAAAAAACCGCTTCTGCCAGAAATGGACTGCCGGACACTCTAAACCGTCAATTGTATGCTGCTGGCATGCGGAGTAAACCTCGCCGAAAGCCATTGGTGTGGGATCTGCTCCCAGAGATTTCATCATCTCAATATAAACGGGAGTGGACATTACTCTCATTTTTAAGCCCTTCATGTCATCCGGAGAATTCAATTCCCGCTTATCATTGATCATGTGGCGTATGCCATTCTCCATATAACAGAGGACTTTTAAGCCCTTAGGTTCCATGCTCTCAGCCAGCTCCAGGCCTATGGTGTCCAGCGCCTTATAGGCATGGTCCCTGTCCCGCATCATATAGGGAAAACCGAATACCAGCAGTTTTGGCTCAAATTGTCCCAGGACAGCAGTGGTAGTAAGGGCAAAGTCAATTGTTCCCAGGACCAAACCCTCGATCAACTTCTGTGCTTTACCAAGCTGCGAGCTGGGAAAGATTTTGATTACCACCTGCCCATTTGTTCTCTCTTCCACCAGCTCGGCAAAGCGGGCGGACCCCAAAGCATAGGGATTCAGCGGGTCGGCTAAATGTCCCAGCTTCAACTCCATTACTTCAGCGACCTCCTGCCCTGCGCCCTCTTTCTGCCCTCCGGCAAATAAAACGTTCCCTATTGCAGTGAGTAAAATCAATAATACTGCAACCTTGACAACCAGGCTCTTGCTCTTCATGGGAGCCTCCTTTTTTTGTTATTAGAAAGAGCAACTCTCTTTGATAATTTCTTACCATCAACTGATTGAGATAGATATTCACCATTCTCCCTATTTTTATTTTTTTTTCCGTTTTTTATTAACAGATATACACCAAAGGGATATATAATAGGCTTATGCCTGAACTTCCCGACCTGGTGTATATCGAAAAAAGATTAAAGAACGACCTTGCCGGGAGGAAAATTGAGCGGGTAGAGGTTAAGCAGCCCATTGTGATCAGGGTTATGCTCAAGCAGAGCTTTGAAGAGGCTCTTTCATCGGAACGGATCGAAGCTGTTAAAAGACACGGGCCCTTTCTTAAGATCAACTTTAGCTCTTTACAGATGATAATCCATTTCATGCTCAGCGGCCGGTTTCAGCTTCAGGAACCCGGCACAAAACGAATCGGAAATATCTGCTTCACCCTCTACCTGGACAATGGTCTGGCCCTGCACTACGGCGACAATAAAAAGATGGGCAGGGTCTATTTGATTGAAGAGAACCGTTATGAACAAATTCCGGGATATAATGAGCAGGGAGTCGATATTTTGAGCCGGGATTTTACCCTCGAGAGGTTCGTCAAATTGATCGAAAAGAAACGCAGCCAGGTGCGGGTTTTTATCATGGATCAGCGATCTTTAAGCGCCATCGGCAATGCCTATGCTGATGAGATCCTATTCGCCGCCGGTATCCACCCGAAAACCCTCTGCTCACAGCTCTTCAAAAGTGATATTGAGCGGTTATACAACACCATCAAAGAGGTGATTGCCTGGGGAATTACAGAAGTTGCCAAAGCCGCAGAACCGGTTGAGGTGAAGGTGCGCAGCCATCTGAAGGTACGAAACCGCAAGGGCCTTGCCTGCATTATTTGCGGCACCACAATAAGAAGGGCGGGAGTCCTGGGCTATGACGCCTTTTTCTGTCCCCGCTGCCAGCCTAACTATTTGGAACATTTTATCAACTGGAAATAGAGTGCGGCTATAACCCTTTGCCTTTCTTTTTCTCTATTGCAGAATAGAGCTCCCCGGTTACCGGCGTTGGTACACCGGAATCCCGACCGAAACGCAATATGGTTCCTGCAAAAATATCTCCCTCGTTTCTCCTGTCAGCCTCAATATCCCGCTGGTATGAACTTTTTGTTTCATAAGGAAAAGCCCGGGCTTTGGTAATCACGCTATCTGCCACATCCTCTTTTAATCTGATCCCCCTTGCCTGCGCAAGAGCAATAAGCTCCTGTATAACTTGCATCACCAGCTCTTCCAGCCTGGCATCGGCCAGCACGCCGCCGAATGACTCGCCGCTGTAAGCGGTTACCAGGCCAAAGGAGGCTATAAAGATATACTTTTCCCAGAGCGGATAAAAGGGATTCTCATACCATTGAAAGTTGATATCCAGACCCTGGAAAAAGCCGGCAAGGTGCTGATAATCATTGCCACCATGCTCCGGGTCAGGGCCGCAGAAAATAGTCCCTGCCATACCGCGCTGAACCACCACGCCCGGTTCAGCAACATTTGCGCTTACATAAACGCCGGCGGGAAGAATAATGGCTGCAGTCAGTATTTCCCTGATCCTCTCATAGATATCAATGCCATTGAGCAGAGGAATTATCATGGTGTCTCCGGTGATAATCCCTGATAATCCATCCATCAATCCAGCCAGGTCGTAGCTCTTCACACTAACCAGAACCAGGTCAGGAGTGGGTATCCGGTCAAGGGTATCAGTTGCCAGCTCGGGCCGGCAGCGAAGCTCCGGTCCATGCCCGGGTTTCAAGAGCAGACCATTCCTTTTTATCGCCTGCAGATGCGTTCCCCTGGCCAGGAAATAGACTTTCTGTCTCTGATTTTCAGGCTTATCGGCCAGACCGGCGGCAATTCTGCCGCCGAAATAACCGCCTACCCCGCCGATACCGGCAATCAGAATATTGTTGATTTCTCTATGCATTTTTCTAACTCCCCTATTTTCTAAATTACCATAACTGCAACCGCTGATATAATTGAAATTGATCCGTTAAATTGTTATATTCTATAGCAATCACTATGAAAGCACAAACTATCTTAATTATCTATCTTTTAGTATTTGCCGCTGATTTTATCTGGGAAAGGTTTCTTACCCTGCTCAACATGCGCTATGTGCGCAGCCACGGCAAGAAGCCGCCTGAACCACTAAGCCGCCACATTACCTTGAAATTATTTTCCCGTTCAGTGGATTACACCCTGGAGCGCAGCCGTTTTGCCCTGATTTCCTCTACGGTCACTGCTCTTTTCATCCTGCTCATGATATTAAACGGCTGGCTCGGACAACTCGATAGACTTATTCAGGCTCTGCCCATTATCGGCAGCCTGAAGAGTATTCTCTATATCTACCTTATCTCTTTAATCTTCAGCCTGATCTCCCTGCCATTTTCACTACATTCGCAGTTCATTATTGAAGAGCGTTACGGCTTCAACCGCATGACGTTGAAACTCTTCTTTATTGATCTGCTTAAGAGTCTGGCAGTCTCCCTTATTCTTTTTACCCCCCTGCTCTTTGTCCTCTTCTGGTTCATGGAAGAGACCGGCGCCTGGTGGTGGCTGTGGGCTTTCGGCCTGATTGCCATTTTTCAGATAGTTGTAATTTTTATCTATCCCACCCTGATCGCCCCCCTCTTTAACAAGTTTTCACCATTGAAAGAGGGCAGCTTGAAGGAGAGGATAATCGGGCTTACTCAAGCGGAGAGTTTTCCCATAAAGGGAGTATATGTTGTTGACGGCAGCAAGCGCTCGGGCCACAGCAATGCCTACTTCACCGGTTTCGGCAGGAGCAAGCGCATTGTTCTGTTCGATACCCTGATGGAAAAATTAAAGGAAAAGCAGATAACCGCAGTACTGGCCCATGAGATCGGCCATCAGAAGAAGCGCCATGTGTTGATCCACCTTATCATCTCCATGATATCACTCTTATTCGGCCTCTGGCTGATCAGCCTTTTGCTTAACTATGATCCCTTTTTCACCGCTTTCGGCTTTGCAGAGGCGGGCAATCACAGCGCCCTGGTCATCTTTCTCTTTTTTTCAGGTCCCTTTAGCTTCCTGCTCAAGCCGCTATTCTCGGCCTGGTCAAGAAGCCATGAGTATACGGCTGACCGCTTTGCAGCAAGGGCTATGGGCGAGAGCGAGTCCCTGCAGGGCGCATTGATAAACTTAAGCCGTGATAATCTGAGCAACCTTACCCCCCATCCGCTGTACAGCTTCTATCATTACTCCCACCCGGCGCTGGTAGAGCGGCTTGCCGCGTTGAGGAAACTGAAGGTAAGCAAGTTATAGCGGCTCATTTTATTAGCCCGACATGGTTAACGGTTCACTTATTTAGGCCCTAATTACCGCTGGCATCATCCCAGGTGAAGACCTTCAAAGCATAGTTGCCGCTTTCACCCTCCTCATAGGAGGAAATGGTAATCAAGTATTCACCGGCCTGCTCGGTAACCAACTCAATACGTGATAACGGGAATTTGTTCCATCTTCACCATAATCATCATTCTTTCTTTCTACTCCACCCGGCGATTCAACATAGAGATAGGTGTCAAAATCTGATGATGTCAATACAGCGACTACCCGCACTCCGGATCTAAGCTGAAGGCTGTGAGTATCAAAATACCTTCCCAGCCTGGCATCTCCGGAATCCAGTCTTCCCTCAAACACTGTAGTCTGGCAAAAAAGAGACACTGCTGCTGACAGGAAAAATATCCCTGCGATTAAGATTTTAAGGTAACGGTTTTTATGCAATGTTTTATAAGACATCAGGTTTCATCCTCCTTTATAATTATAACGGCTGAAATGCCATTGTCAAAGCCGCCGGGATTAAGGGGTGGGGTGCTGCTTACTCCCCGGCTTCGATCTCAGTAATTACTTTGAGGAATTTAAGTATGTGATCCCTGGCTTTTTTACTGCGGATCTTTCGATACTGTTTTAAAAAAGCGGCTTCCTCTTTAGAAATGCGCAGAAGGATCTCTCCCGGAGTATAAGAACCGGAATCCTCCGAAATTTTGAGAAGAGTCTCTTCTTCCAGGAATTCGGTTATCGGGATGTTCAAAGCCCGGATAATTGCCACCAGGCGTCGCAGGGTAATCTGGCTTTTGCCATTCTCATACTTCTGAACTTGTTGGAACGAGACGTTGATCCGCTCGGCAAGCTCCATCTGGCTGAGCTGCCTTTGTTTACGGAAAATCTTGATCTTTTGGCCAATCTTATTGAGTTCCATGGTAATTCCTGTGGTTAAGTTAAGTGTATGTCATTTGTATAGTTTTAAGTGAAAGGATTCCATAAACCGAAAGTAGAAATAATGTTTGACAAAATACTACTCTTAGTTGCATAATGCTGACTGAACCAGCGGAGTTGATGTAAAGCGCTCTTTAGTTTTGGCCAGGCAACTCACCATCAGGAGGAGGGGATGAAGATTAAAGGAACAGCCCGGGGTTTATTAGTGAAGTCGGTAATAATTTTAGTATCAATTGCCGCTTATGTATTCGGTTTCACCTGTTTTTATCGCTGGAGCGGACAGGCAGCAGAGGTATTTATTGTATTGCCTATTTTAGCCGCTGCATGCTGTTTCGGCTTACTTTGGGGAATATTGGCGGGAATTATCAGTTATCCGGTAAATGCCCTCCTGTTTTACCTCTTTGCCGAACCAGGGAATGGATTATTTCCACATGCAAAAATAATCGGCTGGTTGGCAATGATCTTAATCGGCGCAATAGTGGGCTATATAAGAAATCTTAACTGCCGTTTGCGTAAGACTAACAACAAGCTCAGTAATGCATTACAGAAAAAACAATCATTAAGCGGTTTATTGCCAATCTGTGCCCACTGTAAGAAAATTCGAGATGATCAGGGTTACTGGCATCGGGTTGAGGCGTATATCAGCAATCATTCTGAAGCTAAGTTCACTCATGGAATTTGTCCTGAATGTGAAAGGGAGATGGAAAGAGACCTTTTGCAATTTATTGAAGAATCAAGCATGCCCTACACAAAAATGGTAGACAAATAAAACTTTTAAAAAAACAGCAACATCCATAATCCCCAGCGCAGATTACATCCGTAACCGAAATTCTTAAGCCAGAAGTCCAACTCAATATATTCGGGCGCTGGACTTAATATTTCTTGCTATAATAACAAAATTGTGAGCTATCATAGCATAGATAGCTATTGACAGGTCAATATGCGGCCTGTTTTAAGCCCAAGTATGGGTATGACTGCGATTAATGTCCGCAGTCGCCTCCCGTTGCTTCAAGCTCTCCCTTCAGGTACTGCTCAACGATTACCTGTGGCTCTTCACAGAGAGCGCCGCTTACAACCTCCACTCCAGCCTCTTTGAAGAGGTCCACAGCCCTGCTTCCCATTCCCCCGGCGATCACCACTGAAGCGCCTTCTTCTTTTACCCATTTCGGAAAACTGCCCGGTATATGCTCAGGGGGTTCCTTCAGCTCGCGCTTTAGAATCTTCTGATCCTCTACCGTAAAAAAAGCGAATTGGTCACAGTGACCGAAATGTTGCGAGAGATTTCCCCCCGCTAATGGTATGGCTATTTTCACCTTTAGATCCTCCATCAATTGAATATTATTAACTATGTCCCTCTTATAATACTATTAATATTTACAAATGGGCAGAATAATACCCTTTTTAAATTTTGTTTTTTCCTATTCCGCCCTGAAAACAGAGAATGGCCGGCTGTTATGTCCCCTGCACTATCCTCTCGACAATCGGGTTAAAGCATTCAGCAGTCGCAGGATCTAAAATAAAGGGCTTTCCCTGGTCACAGGCGGCAACAATACTGGGATCAATTGCCAGCCTGCCTAGAAAAGGCACACCCATATCCTCTGCCGTCTTTTCTCCGCCACCGTAAGAGAAGAGATCTATCTGCTCACCGCAGTGGGGACAGGTTAAGCCGCTCATATTCTCAATAATTCCCACCACATCCATATTGGTCTGCCTGCAGAAGGTAATGGATTTCCTGATATCCAGTATAGATACTTGCTGAGGAGTGGTCACAATAATACTTTTCGCCCGGGGAATAAGCTGAGCAACAGTTAAGGGCTCATCGCCTGTACCCGGCGGTGAATCTATTATCAAATAATCGAGATCCTCCCAGAGCACATCGGCAATAAATTGCTTAATAGCTCCTATTTTCAATGGTCCCCGCCAGATAACCGCAGCATCAGGGTTTTCTAAAAGACTGGCCATGGAAATAACTTTCAGCTCCTGGTTAAAGGAAAGGGGGATTAAAAAACCGGCTTCAGAATTCATGGGTTTATCCTCCAGACCGAGCATTTTCAGGGTACTGGGGCCATGAAGGTCTATATCCATAAGCCCGGTTTTAAAACCGCTCTGCGCCAGACCCACAGCGAGATTAACCGCTAGCGTGCTCTTGCCTACTCCGCCTTTACCGCTCATTACTATAAGAATATTCCTGATCCCGGCCAGCCTATCCTTGATCCGCTCTTCCTGTTCATTCATCTCCTGTTCACGACTTTTATGGGTCATTAAAATCAGGCTCCTTTGTTTTATAATAAGTTCCTTTAAATATACAGAATTTCTTGACAAAAGAGAATATGTTCATTATAATTTAAATGAGAATATTCTCATTATGGGAGATTTTCCGTGTCCAAGCCGAAGAAAAGCAGAACCGTAAAGTATCCGCCCATGGCTGTATACTTTAAACCCCAGGGCATACCCTTGTTCCATCTGCAACAGGTTACCTTAAGCCTGGATGAATATGAAGCCATCAGGCTGGTGGATTATGAGGGCCACGACCAGGAAGAAGCGGCAGGGATGATGGCGGTTTCGCGGCCGACCTGCGCCAGGATTGTGGAAAGCGCGCATAAAAAGATCGCCGAGGCCCTGACCCTGGCAAAGGCTATCAGGATTGAAGGCGGGAGCTACAATTTGAGCGCCAACCGCTACTACTGTTCAGAGTGCCGCCACACCTGGGAAGCGAATCTGGGAACCGCCCTTATGCAAAATGAAACGCTATGCCCCCAGTGCGGCAGTAAAGAATTCCTGGACCTGGCCAGACAGGCGGGATGGAGTCCGGCTCCCCAGGGTGGGGGTCCTGGTGGTGGTCCTGGCAGAGGCCGGCGCGGTGGTCGGCGCGACGGCCCCGGTGGTGACCGTGGCCCAGGGAAGGGCGGAGCGCAGGGCCGCGGCAGAGGCGGCGGCAAACGACAGGGAAGATCTCAGGGCTAATGAAAAAACTAATAGAGGAGGCAAATTATGCCAAGAGGTGATCGAACAGGTCCTTCAGGATATGGACCAATGACCGGCAGGGCTGCCGGTTTCTGTGCCGGATATTCAATACCCGGCTATGCAAATTTTGGAGTAGGCAGAGGGATTCCTGGGCCTGGCCAGGCAGCCGGTTTTCCCGCCTATGGTGTGGGCCGCGGTGGAGGCAGGGGTTACAGGAACAGGTACTATGCCACCGGCCTTTACGGCTGGCAAAGAGATATGGCCTTTCAAGCTCCTCCACCCTACGCCGCCCCGCAGATTTCGCCCCAGGACGAGGTCCAGGCTCTGCGGGAGCAGCTAAAATATATGGAGGATGGCATTAAGGCAACTCAACAGAGGATATCTGAAATCGAAGAGCACAAGGATCAGGAATAGCCTGCAGGGAAAAGCGGCGGGTAATTAAACCGCCCGCTGCTCTTTCCCGCGAACTCGCTGACTCGCGAACCTCGGAAACCTCGCAAACCCCGTAAACGTTAAACAGGCACTGCCGCTTTATACAGGTGCGCGCTGCCTGCAATGCGGTACTCTTCAACCGAAGCGGGAATAATAAATGAATCTCCTTTTTTTACCGGAAATTCGGCCACAGTTGACATATCCCAAATTGAAGCGGCGCCCCGGGTACAGATGATAATCTCAATGCTCCTTTCCCGGCTGCTCAAATACTCCCGCCCTTCCTCAACAGAAATTCGTGACAACCTGAACTCCGCTGCCGGTGTAAGGTAGAACTCCTCGCCTGCGGCTGAGCTTTCAACCTGGACCTTTTCCGCTTCCTCCCCCTTGAAATCCAGTATGGATAAGAGCTCTTCCACATCTATATGTTTGGGAGTCAATCCCCCCCGGAGCACATTATCCGAGTTGGCCATAAGCTCAATACCCACACCCTTTAGATAACCATGAAGCTGGCCCGCCTGCAAAAAGAGCGCTTCACCCGGCTTAACCTCAACCAGATTCAAAAAGAGGGGACCCAATACCCCGATATCTCCGGGATATCTCTCATTAAGCTTAACAATCCAGCGCCGGCAAACATCACCGGCCCCTTCAGTATCACCCATTTTCTGCTGAATATGTGATATAACCTCAGCCACAGCCACTCTCTTGCTCTCCGGATCAAGGGTCAAAAGGGAGGAAAAAAAACGGCGCAGCCCCTGCTCATCGGGATTTTTATCCAGAGCGTCAACTAGCGGCGCTACCCCGATAATATTCAGAGGAGTCATTATACTGACAATCTGCTCAATCGGACGGAAACCCTTAAGCGCCCAGCAGGTGGTTAGAGCGCAGAGTATCTCCGGCTTGTGATTTGCATCCCGGTAGTTGCGCTTAAAACCATCAACAGGGATATTTTGCTCATTCTCCCGGGCAAACCCCTCGCTGGCCTGGGCCAGGTTGGGGTGGGCCTGAATGGAAAGGGGCTCTGCCATGGCTAAGACCTTAAAGAGGAATGGCAGCGAGCCGTTAAATTTTTCAGCCGTCTTGCTGCCGAGAATTGCAGCAGGATCTTTTTTTATAAGTTCAGGCAGGGGAATCTTCCTCTTACCCATGATCACCTCGGACGGCGCTTTGGGGTGGGCCCCCATCCAGAGCTCCGCCTGGGGGGTTTCAGCCGGAGAGGGTTCACCCAGAAGCTCTGGTATAGCGGTATAAGAACCCCAGGCATACTCCTGTATACTGTTTTTCAATTTAGCGATCTGCATTATTCTTCCGCATCCTCTCTTAAAACAGTACGGATTATCTCAATAGCTTTTCGGTTATTTGCCACTGCCTCCTCTTCGGTTGAAGATTCCGTGTAACAGCGAAACTCCGGCGCATTCCCCGAGGGACGCAGATGTACAATGTTTTCGCCGGCAAAGGTTATCCTGGCGCCATCAGTGAGATCAAGGTACACAGCTGCGCCGAAAACAGCAGCGAAATATTTATCCGCGTGCTTCCGGCCCTCTCTCTCGAACCTGCCCACCACAACTCTGCCTACCTCAGAGGGAAAGTTCCGGATTATACCGCTGCAGGTAAAACGGGGGGGCAGACCGGCAATCAGTTCAGATAGCCTGGCGCCGCGCTCTTTTGCCAGAAGCAGGGCTGCTATCAGGGGCAGAGCCGCATCCCTGGTGGGCAGGGCTTTCAGCTCAGCCCCGGTTTTGGGACTTACCATATGGCTGGCCGTTAAAAAACCGCCATTTGCCTCATAGCCCACCACCCGCTTATAACCACTCCCGGCAGCTTTTAGCATTGAGGCGATAACGTGGGGGGAACCGATTTTAGTGCGTTCTATAAAATCAAAACCGCCGCTTTTTTCCAGAGCGGTGTTGGAGCTTACCGGTGTGGAAATGGAATCCGCTCTCAAATATTCGGCAACCAGTATACCAAGAATATCGCCGCGCACTACCCTGCCGCTCTCATCTACCAATAACGGCCGGTCGCCATCCCCATCCGCGGTGAGTAATGCATCGGCATTATAATCCGCAACCCACTTTGCCAGGCGCTCTGGTTCCTCCACCGCCTCCGTATCGACCGGAACAAAGCTCTCTGAGCGTCCAACCCGGATTACCTCCGCACCCAGGCTTGCTAAAATCCCGGGCAGTATATCCCTGGCAACCGATGAATGCTCATATACCACCAGCTTTAAGCCTGCAAGAGCGCCCTGCTTAAAGTACTTGAGATAACGCTCCTTATAGCTCTCTTCAGCCCGGACATTGGCTTCTCCCAGCCGTGGAATAAACTCTTCCTTAAGATAGCCCTCACTATTAAAGACTGCCGCCGCGGTTTTGTCTTTTAGCCCGCTTTTTAGCCCGTCTTTTAACCGGCCATAGAAACCGGAAATCTCCTGCTCATCTCTTTTAAGCACCTCTCCTTGAGGCATATAGAATTTGATTCCGTTGCGGTCATCAGGAATATGGCTCCCGGTAACCATTATACCGGCTTCTGCTCTTTCCATAGAGTAGGCGGCTAAAGCCGGGGTGGGTATGAAACCGCAGAAATCAACAGCCAGCCCTTCATCTTCTATGGCAAAGGCCACCGCCTTTAGAATCCTGGGAGTGGAGCTGCGAAAATCACCGGCCAGGGTGACAGCAGCCGCATAACCCCCATTTTTAAGATAGAGAATAAATGCCCTGGTGTAGAGCGCACATTCAAGATCGGTCATTTCCGTTACCAGACCCCTGACCCCGCTGGTCCCGAATTTAAGCGCCATAACTCCTCCTCTGATAATACTTTGATCCTATATCCTTAACTGCTTCAATTACCCTTTCCACCTCTTCATCAATAAGCCCGGGATAGATGGGCAGGCTCAAACTTGTGCGGAAGTTATTAAAAGCAGTTGGAAAATCATTTTCCCGGTAGCCGTACCTTCGTTTATAATAGGGCATAATATGCAGAGGAATGAAGTGCACGGATACGCCGATACCCCTTTCCTGCAGCTCATTTACAAAGGCATCCCTGCCAATTGACAGGCGATCTTCAGCAATGCGAAGCAAGAAGAGATGCCAGCTATGTGCTTCACTATTCTGCGGCATCTTCAAAAAATCCAGCGCCGAGAAGGCCGCCAGATACCTCCCGGCAATCCTCTTCCGGGCTTTCAGGAACCCCGCGGCCTTTCTTAACTGCACCCGCCCTATGGCCGCGGCCAGATCAGTCAGGTTGTATTTGAAACCCGCTTCTTCCACCTGATAGTACCAGGAAGGTTTTTTTGAGGTGTAGCGGTCCCAAACATCCCGGTCTATTCCGTGAAGGCGCATCAGTCTGATACGCTCCGCCACCTCTTGCAGGTCGGTTGCCACCATACCCCCCTCACCAGTGGTAATAGTTTTTGTGCAGTAAAAGGAATATACCCGTGTACCTTCCAGGGCGCCTGTATAGGAACCGTCCATCTCAGCACATTTAGCCGGCTGCATGTGGGCTCCATCCTCCACAACAGGCAGCTTATAATTACCTGCATGCTCCAGGATCTCAGCCATGGAACAGGGCAACCCCGCTATATGAACCGGAAGGATTGCTGAAACTTTGTCTCCCTGTTGGGCTAAAGCCTTTTCTAAATTCTCAGGTGATAGATTGAAACTATCTTCTTCGATATCTACAAAAAAAGGATAAGCGCCCAGATAGCGAATGACCTCAGCGCTGGCCGCAAAGGTATAGGGGGTGGTAACAACCAGACTATTTGCTTTTACTCCCAAAGCCTCCAGGCTTAAGTGCAGTCCTGCCGTAGCCGAGCTGACTGCTAAAGTGTAGTTGGCGCCGACATACGCTCCAAACTCTTCTTCGAATTTCTTAGCTTCCCTGCCGGTAGTTAGCCAGCCGCTGCGCAGAACCGAGATTACCGCTCTCTCTTCTTCTCTGCCTATGGCCGGCCGGGCAAAGGGAATAAAATCAGTATTCCGGTTCATCTTCCGGAATATTCAGGCTGGGGATGACAAGTCTCAGGGTTTTTCTCAATTCACGGCGATTGCGGTATACCGTGTCTTTATCATGATCTGCGAAACATATCGGCTTAAGCTTTTCCAGCACGGAATTTAAACGGCCGTTTATGGCTCTCGCCCTTTTGAGTTTCAGTATCTTTGTGTAAGCGGTTTCTTCCGGAGAATCCTCCTCGCTCCATAAACGCTCAACCATTTTCTCACCGGGGCGCAGACCGGTATAGGATATTTTGATCTCCTTTTCCGGTTCGTAGCCGTAGAAACGGATCATCTGTTCAGCCAGCTCCTTAATATTGATCGGCTTGCCCATGTCAAGCAGATAAAGCTCACCGCCTTCACCAACCCCCCCGGCTTTTAACACCAGGCTCACCGCCTCCGGAATGGTCATAAAGAACCTGCCGGCCTCCGGATGGGTCAGGGTAACGGGTCCGCCTTTCAGTATCTGCCGCCTGAACAGGGGCACTATACTTCCCCGCGAACCAAGCACATTGCCGAAACGCACAACCAGGTATTGGGCGCCGGTTTTTCCCGCTTGTAGAACAATTTCTTCAGCTAAAAGCTTGGATGCGCCATAGACACTACTTGGGTTAACCGCTTTATCTGTGGAGATAAAGACAAAGCGGGATACCCCCGCCTCAATAGAAGCTTCAACAACATTCCAGGTGCCGAAGACATTGTTCTTCACCGCTTCTACGGAATTGGCCTCCAGCATGGGCACATGTTTATGGGCTGCAGCATGAAAAACCACCTGGGCCTGCAAGCGCTTTAATATATAGAGCATGAAATCCCGGTCCTGCAGCTCGCCGATAACCGGTACAACATCCACCTTTTCCCCCACCCCTTCTTCCTGCAATAAGCGCAGCTCCCTGGTTATCTCGTAGATACTGTTCTCGCCGTGGCCGAATAGATAAAGGCGCTCAGCGCCGCCGGAGAGAAGCTGCCGGCAGAGCTCACTGCCTATGGAGCCGCCGGCGCCGGTTACTAAAACCCGCTTTCCCCGCACATAACAGAGGCTCTCTTTAAGGTTTATCTTAACCGCCTTCCGGGTTAAGAGGTCTTCCGGGTCTATTTCCCGCGCCTGGATCAAGTGGGGCTGATCATCGAGGATCTGGGGAATCCCGGGCAAAATTCTGATACGGGAAAACTCCGCCTTTTTCAGAGTGTTATAAACCCGCCGCAGCTGTTCACAGGTGGCAGAGGGCATAGCGATAATTGCCTCATTTGCCGGTGTGCTTTTAAGCAGGTCCATCACATCCTCTAAAGGACCTAAAACGGGAATATCGTTAAGCCTGGTGCCGATTTTTGCCGGGTCATCATCCAAAAAGGCCACCACCGTGCCGAAAATACCCTTGGCCTCTATCTCCCTGGCAATAGTTAAACCGGTTAAACCGGCGCCGATTATATATATTCTATTCTTTGATTTTCCGTTGCCCATATATTGATTTTCGCCAGTACTTCCACTCTTGATTATTATTTTCCTTTTATCCCATCGCAGATTACATCCGCAACCGAAGTTCTTAAGGCAGAAGTCCAACTCAATATATTCGGGCGCTGGACTTAAATATTTCTTGTTAAAATAACAAACTTTTGAGCTATCATAGCATAGCTTGACCGGTCGGCTCCAGGAGCTCAAAACCAAAATCAATCAGAAAAGACTCTTCGTAAAGGTCCAGTTTCACCCTGGCTCGTCCTTTGCGGCGATTCACCTTGACTATCTTTCCCTCCAATCCCTTTAAGGGGCCCTGCAGCACCCTGATGCGTTTATTCTCATCAAAAATCACCCTGGAACGTTCCACCACCTCGCCAAAGGATAAAAAATGAGTAAGCAGCTCCTGGTCACGCCTGGCCAGGGGTTCAATATTATGATTGTCCTTTAAAAAGCGTAGGAAACCCGGTACCCGCTTGATCTGCCAGTAGAACTCAGGGCTTATTTTTTCACTCTCAATAAAGAGATACCCGGGAAAAATGGGAGCCAGGTAATCTTTCCACACACCCCTTCGTTTTATGCGCAGCTTCCTCCTGGGCCATAAGAGGCGCACCTGGTTTGCTTCTATAATATTTGCCGCCAGATGGAGGTATTTATCCTCCGTCCCGGTCTGCACCTGTATAACGTAATAGGTCATAAACTTGAAGCCCAACCTATCACTTGCTTAAGTATTCATCAAGGGTCATTCCTGAATCCCAGAACTCCAGGTTATAATATTCATCTTTGAAATTCGCGCGCACCTCAACCCCTATTACCGATGCATCCCGCTGGGTTTGATGGGCTTTCAACGCCTGCAACTGTTGGAATCGAAAAGGAATGTTGCGGCCCATTACCTCCAGTTTAAATGCAGCAGGGTATAATGCCCTCTGCAGGGGATCTACAGAGATTATATGGCCCATAACAAAATCATCTCCCCCCAACTTCAGGCCGGCAAGAGCCTTTTTAGTAAGATAACCTGTGGCTTCATGCTCAAAATGCTCCCTTGCCCGGCTGGGGCCATCCGGAGAGATTATCACTTTGGGGCGGTAACCCCTGATCAACTCCAATAATCCGGAAAGCACTCTCTCCTCACCGCCCCAGGATTCTATAACCCGGGAGATACTCAACTCCTGGGCCACCGAGCTGTAGGGATGATTCGGCAGCCCCAGACGGATGTAGGTATCCGCCCCCAGAAGCTGCAGCGCCGCGGCTGCCTCCTTTACCCGCACACTGGCCAGCTCGCTGCCGGACATATCTCCGGCAGGGTAAAGCCCTCCCACTATTCTCCGCGGATACTGGTCCAGCCCTGATTCCCCATCAGTAAGAAGCACCTGCACAATTCTTTTGCCGCTCTCTGCCGCCATGGCCATGAGGCCGCCGAAGTCCAGGCTTTCATCGTCAGGATGGGCATGGATAAAGAGCAGATCGGCCTGATAAAATTCCGGCTTTTGATCAGGCTCCACGAGTTCAAGGGTTTTTGACGATTTAAAAGATCCGGCCCTCCCCAAAGCCATGCCAATCACCGCGGCAGGGTCATAGCCGCCCTGCGCCGGCGCCTTGCCGCCGGGGTCTTCCCCTTGTAAAGGGGCCTGTAAAGAGGCGCTATGGTTTTTGCTCCGGTTTCTTGCAACAGCGCTTTGAGAAGCTGCTTCAGAAACGGCTGCCGCCTGACCGGCAGGAACGATGACTCCGGGCAGAATCAAAGCCAGGGCGGTCAGGAAAATAAATGCCGCACCCTGCAGCATTAAATCCGGTTTCTTAATTTCCGGCCGGCTTACATTCTCAGAAAAAAATCCTTCAACCACCAGCCGGTAGCCGCTTAAGTTGAGCCGGTCACCCGGCTTAAGCTTCTTTTCACTTCTCATAACCCCATTTACCAGCAGGGGCTTAATTGCATTGAGCCGGGCATTTTGATTATCCATGTCAATAGTAAAGCCCTGGACTGCACCTGATTGTCTGCGTACCGCCGGCTCCGCCCCCTGCTCTATAGAGAGCTCCCCCCCTTTTCCCCTGGTTACCAGCACTGGAAAACTGGAAAAGCGGTGTATCTTTTTCCCGCCCCGGGGGTCTAAAATGCGTAGTGAGAGGAATTTTACATATTTTTCCACTTTGGCTGCCCCGGCAAGTGCGCGCCGCCAGAGTTTGATCCGGTAAATGCTATAGGCCGCTATAACCGCCAACAGCAATAAGAGGAACCCTTCGATAACCAGGAGAATATTAAAATTTGATCTGTAACTTGCCCCTGACTGCTCAGCACCATCCGGGTAAAGAAGGGGTATATCACCCCGGTTAAGCGGGAAAAAGTCCCCTCCGGTTGCCCGGGCCAGGGCGCGGGCCGCTCTCTCCCAGAGTGGATTTGTTTCCACTTTGAAGCCGATTATATTCAGACGAATACCGTGATCAATTAATAGTTCCGGAGAGGGGTATCCCCCCTCAGTCACCATACAATCAGAGATCATGATTATCTCCCGTTGATCTCCCTTGCCCTCTTCTATTATATAGCGGCCCGCTTCACGCAGGGCCCTATCCAGGGGTGATGTATTGTGACTTTTCAGTGAGGTTATAACCGGAACAATAGCTTCAACCCTTTTAGTGAAGGGAAAAAGCACCCTTATTACATCCCGGTCTGAAAAAGTTAACAGTGCCCACTCTTCATTTTTCTCCGCCCTGTCAAGCAGAGTTACTGCAGCTCTTTTCGCGCCGGCAATCCTTGCCTGTGAAAAATGAGTGTCAAAGAGGCGCATACTGTAGGAGAGGTCAAATAGAAGAACAACACTTTTTGCAGCAGCCCTGTTGATTTCTTTAGCAGAGGCATCCGATAAAAGAAAAAGAATAATAAAGATAAAGGGCAGCAGCCTCTTCATTAGCAAGGCAAGATTAAACTCCTGCAGTGATTTGGTCAAGCTCTATTGAAATTGACTCCGCCGATAGGAGGATCCATGGCCGGACAATCACAGTTTTCAATTATACTTCTGCTCTTACTGCTGGCTCTGCCGGCTGCTGCGGGTGCGGAAACCTTTGCCATATATACAGAGGAATTACTCAACTATGAAAAAGCTCCTCTGCCCCTGCCCCTAAAAGAGGGCATACTTGATTCCCTCTTTGAAATGGAACATATTGCTTTTGATCTGGGCCCACCGGATTTGTCCGTTGATTGGCAGCAGCCGGATTTCAGCACAGTTATTTCTCTAGCCGGAAAGTGGGGAGCTTCATACCTGATCCTGAGCCGTATTCAAACCACCATGGGAAGCGAAGCAAAATCCGAAGTGCAGCCCGGTGCCGAAGTGCAGCCCGGTGCCGAAGTGCAGCCCGGTGCCGAAGTGCAGCCCGATGTTATATATTTTATAGTAGCGGTTTCCAGCGGTGAACTTATTGATCAAGGTCAATTATCCGGGGATAATGACGGCAGGGAGAAAGAGCTTGATTTTCATACCCTCTGCTTCAATCTGGGAAACGCACTGGTCCAAAAAGCGGTTGCTAAAGCAGTGGCGGATCAATAAAATAATGGTTAGAGAGTCAGCCAATAAGGCCGACTATTAATAACAGGAGATCTCTTTATGCGCAGGATAATGCTTTTTTTTCTGCTCAGCTTCTGTGCCTTAAGTACAATAACAAGCCAGGAAGTCTGGGAGGGAACGGCCGCACAGATAAGGCCCGGAGAATTCACTACTCCCGGGTTTTTCGCCGCTTCCAATTCATTTCCCAAAAACAGCACCATAGAGATTGAAAACCTGGAGACCGGCGAACAGGTCAAGGTGACTGTTTTAAAAAGGATTGATCAATCTGCCAATATTTTCCTCTTAGTCTCTGCAAAGGCCGCCGCCGCTCTGGGTATTGGGCCATCTGAGGTTATAAGGGTGAAAAGCAGGCTGGCAGCCGGATCATTAATGGCAATGGCAGGACTCCCTGATGACCTGCCCTACAATCCGGATCCGGATATCGACCCCACAGCGTCTATTCCGGAAATAGAGCTGCGCAGTGTAAAGATTGAACCCGCAGAAGAACCGATAGAAGAAGCCGAAAAAGAACTCCCGGAAGAACCGGCTCACGCGCCCCTTGAAGAGGTGGAAACTGCTGCTGAAGTCATAGAAGAAATTGCCTCGCCGCCTGAGGCCGAACTTACCCTGATTGTCCCGCCTGAAGAGGAAGCCTCTATTTCACCGGAGCTGCCGGAAAGCACACCTGTGGAATTGGCACAGGATGACCTTTCCCGCTATGCTTCCCGCAGTCCGCAGAAAAAACTTTTTATGCCTCCCCGTGAAGATGAGCGTTTTGTCTTTATCGAAACCCCCCAGCCGCCTGCTCCGGAAGAAAAGGGCACTATTGCCGGCCTTATCCGGCCGGGTGAAGAGAGCCCGGAGGAGGCCTCATTGGAGCTGCCCGGGGTTGAGCAGGAAGAAATACCGCTTATTGAAGAGACTTACCCCCTTGCCTATACATCCGAAGAGGGTGAAGAAATCGGCATAGTCACCCCGGAACCGCCGCTTGAGGAAACCCCTGAAAGAGTCGTTATTACCCTGGAGCCCACCGAGCCAAGGCCGCCGGTAGAAGAGAGTGGAGCCGGTGAAGAGGTTGCTGAACGGCTTCCCGTAGAAACGGCAGAAGCTGTAGAATCCGCCCAACCGGCCGCAGCCGGAGAAGGCCCCCTGTTTATCGATAAACTGCCTAAAAAATCCTACTTCATACAGCTTGGGGCTTACACAGCCAAAAGCCTGGCTCTGAAACTAAGTCATGACCTTGCCGGCACCTACTCGGTGGCAATCCTGCCCGCGGCCGGCAGGGATAGAGGAACTATCTATAAAGTAATGGTCGGCCCGGTAAATGATGATGAGAGTGGTGTTTTACTTTACAATCTTAAATCCCGTGGATTCAAAGATGCCTTTATTCAATATGGGGAGTAAGCGGGATGAGCCGGGAGAGCGGCGTTAAAGAGATTGAAGAGCTGTCAGCCAGGCTCAGGCAGTATCAATATGAATATTATGTTTTAAGCAACCCCACTATTTCCGATCTGGAGTATGACCGTTTATTTGATCGCCTGCTATTACTCGAAGAGCAATTCCCTGACCTGAAAAAGGCTGATTCACCATCTCAAAGAATTGGTTCAGACTTAAGCGGGGAACTCCCTGAGATGGAGCATACCATACCGGTCTTAAGCCTTGATAAAGCCTATGCTCTCTCTGAATTAATGGGATGGATAGAAAAGTGCCGGCGCAACAGTGACAGCGAGCTCTCTTTTATTATAGAAGAAAAGATCGACGGCGCCTCTATTGTGCTCTATTACCGCGACGGCCTGCTCAGCCATGCACTGACCAGGGGAAACGGTCTGACGGGTAATGATGTAACCGCCAATGTAAAAACCATAGGAGCAGTGCCGCTGCGCCTGAAAAAACCGCTTTCATTAACGGTGCGCGGGGAGATCTTCCTGGCCAAATCCCTCTTCAACAAGATCAACTCAAAGCTCGAAACCCCTTATGCCAACCCGCGAAACCTGGCCTCGGGCACTTTACGCCGGGTGAAAAGCTCAGAGGCGGCACAGCTGCCACTGGATATATTTATTTACGAAGGCTACTTTGCTGCTCCGGCAGCTTCCCACCGCCATATACTGAGTGAACTGGAGCTTCTGGGCTTCAAGCTAAACAAGAATATCGGTTTTTTCAGTGACGCTGATGATTTAACAGGAATCCGGCAGGAGCATCCCTTGTGGAAGGTTGGCACTATCAGCGAAATAGAGGCTTTTCTAAAGCAGGCCCAAGCCAATCGAGAGCTATTGGATTATGAGATCGATGGTCTGGTGATAAAGGTAAATGAGATCAGGGCAAGGGAAATTCTGGGCTTTACCGGCCACCATCCCCGCTGGGCCATAGCCTACAAATTCGAAGCGCCTGAGGGGTCCACTATTATAGAGGATATTCAGGTACAGATAGGCAGAACCGGCAGGGCCACTCCCGTTGCCAGGGTAGAGCCGGTGAGTATATCCGGTTCTACAATTGCCAATGTTACGCTACATAACCAGGAGTATATAAATATCCTCGATCTGGCCATTGGCGATACAGTAAATGTATCTAAAAGGGGCGATGTGATCCCGGCAGTTGAAAGGCTGGTGGAAAAGAACGAACTGGGCAACACCACCTGGCAGATGCCGGCGCTCTGCCCTTCATGCGCCAGCCCCTTAAGCCGCAGCGGCGCGCATCATTTCTGCTTTAACACCAACTGCCCGGACCAGGTACGGGCAAGGATCCACTTCTTTGCCGCCCGTAACCAGATGGATATTGAAAACCTGGGGCCGGAGACCCTTGATGTCCTCATTGACAGAGGATTTATCGAAGATCCGGCGGACATTTACCATTTCGATCCGGAAGTTCTAATTGATCTCCCGGGCTTCGGCCGCAAAAAAATAGAGCTGCTGAAAAAGGGGATCGAGTCGAGCAAACAAAAGCCCTACCGGATTGTGCTGCAGTCTTTAGCCATACCGGAGATGGGTCAGAAGGTAATCGAGCTCCTTATTGATGCGGGTTTCAGGAACATTGAATCGCTTTTTAAGGTGGCTGAAGAATCCAACCTTGAGGCGCTTACATCGATTCACGGTATCGGTGAAAAAACAGCAGCCTCAATTATCAGCAGCCTGCAAACCCCTAAGTTAAGGCAGAGAATTGAGGGGCTAAAAAAGCAGGGGCTTTCATTCAGCGAAAAAAAACCACTCCCGAAAACAGAGCCGGGAAGAGAGGCGCCGGCCATTTTCAAGGACCAGAGCTGGTGTATAACGGGCAGTTTTGTCCATTTCCAGCCGCGTGAACGGGCCGCAGAAGAGATAAAAAAGGGGGGCGGCAGGGTGACTTCCACGGTTACCGGCAAAACCACTCATCTATTAGCAGGCAGCTCCGCGGGCAGCAAAATGGAAAAGGCCCTCTCCCTGGGAGTGAAGATAATTAAGGAAGAAGAGTTCCTGGATTTCCTCCAATCTCCCCAAAAATATACTTGACTTCTCCTCTACTTGAGCTTTAGAGTATAGAAAATAATTATACCATAAGGAGAGAGAAA
Source organism: Spirochaetales bacterium (assembly GCA_030604195.1). Taxonomy (GTDB): domain Bacteria; phylum Spirochaetota; class Spirochaetia; order SZUA-6; family DRHE01; genus DRHE01. The sequence continues at coordinate 17,076 of JAUVWI010000028.1, read as the reverse complement.
TGAAGAATTGGAAAAAAATAGCGGGAATCGCTGCAATTTTCCTACTTGCCGTTTCTGTGCTTAGCTTCGCAGGAGGTCAAGGCGAAAAAGTAGAAGAAGCTAAATTCAAAATCGGTATTGCCTTCGATGTGGGCGGCAGGGGAGACAAATCTTTCAATGATTCAGCCTATGCCGGCCTGGTACACCTGGCCAAAGATTTTAAAGGCTATATTGCCGGTGATCCTGATAATGTGGATTTCGGTAAAGAGATCGAGCTTAAATACCTGGAGCCCAAATCAGGAGGACAGGACAGGGAGCAGCTCCTGCGTATAATGGCGGAAGACGGCTACAACCTTGTTATAGGCGTGGGTTTTATGTACTCCGATGCACTCGGCAAAGTAGCTAATGACTTCCCCAATGTACACTTCGGCATAATTGACGGCTGGCTTCCCGACCTGACTGAAAGCAGCAATATTACCTGCCTGGGATTCACCGAACATGAAGGTTCATTCCTGGTGGGCGCAATAGCCGGACTCAAGAATAAAAAGCTGGGCGGCAAGTTGGGCTTTATCGGCGGTATGGACATGCCCCTGATCCATAAGTTCCATGCCGGTTTCTATGCCGGTGCCATGTATGTAGACCCCAAGATGCGCGAAGAGGGCATGCTTTTAGGACAGTACTGCGGCAAAGATGGTTCTGCCTTTAATGATCCCAAAACAGGCGAGAGCATTGCCATAAATATGTACAAGCAGGGCGCTACCATTATCTATCATGCTGCCGGCGGTTCGGGAAATGGGCTTTTTAAAGCAGCTAAGGATATGAACAAAATTGCCATTGGCGTCGACTCCGACCAGGGATACGGCTATGCCACAGCGGATAATGAAGAAGAAAAGGCCATGGCCGAACACATTCTTACCTCCATGCTCAAGAGGGTGGATAATTCTGTTTACCTGACCGGCAAAGAAATGATTAACAACAGCAAGGTTGTGGGGGGTTATACAACCTTTAATTTACCGGTTGACGGCGTGGGCTATGCCCTGAATGAGTTCAACAAGGACAGGCTTGCCGATGTCAAGGCTGAGGTTGACAAGCTGAAACAGAAGATAATCAGCGGTGAAATAGTCGTACCGGATCACGACTCCCAGCTGCCCGATTGGATGGCAAAGACCTTCTAATCTATCATAAAAGCTAAAGGCAGGGCCGGCTTTGACTGGTCCCGCCTTTTTATTGATAATCGATAATGCAAGAGGCTTTACTCAATGCCCGGAACAGTCCTGTTGAGAATGGAGGAGATTACCAAAATATTTCCCGGGGTACGCGCCAATGACAGAGTATCTTTTGACCTGAAGAGCGGCGAGATCCACGCCCTGGTTGGTGAAAACGGGGCCGGCAAAACTACTCTCATGAAGATACTCTACGGCCTGCAGAAACCCGATTCCGGGACTATTTATCTTAAAGATCAGGCTGTCTCCATTAAAAACCCCAAAGACGCCATCCACCAGGGCATCGGTATGGTACATCAGCACTTTATGCTGGTGCCTCCTTTCACCGTGCTGGAGAACATTATCCTGGGCAAGGAAAGCCACCGGGCCGGAGTTCTTAACATGAACATTCCTGCGGCAAGGCTGACGGAAATTATCCGGGAAAATGGTCTGCAGGTTGAATTGAATACTAATGTAGAGGATCTGCCCGTAGGGCTTCAGCAGCGGGTGGAAATTTTGAAGATCCTCTACCGCGGCGCCGAGATCCTGGTTTTTGATGAACCCACGGCTGTGCTCACTCCACATGAAGCTGAAGAGCTTTTTGACACCTTCCGCAGAATGAAGGAACAGGGTAAAGGTATTATATTCATCAGCCACAAACTCGACGAGGTTTTAACTATTGCCGACCGGATTACCGTGATCAGGCGCGGACGGGTAATTAAAACCCTTGAACAAACTGAGGCCAGCAAACCCCTTATTGCCGAGCTCATGGTGGGCAAGCCTGTATTCCTGGAGGTTGATAAAAAACCAAAGGTCGCGGATAGGGTTATTCTAAAGGTTTCTGATCTTCAAGCTACCTCTGAGCGCGGCCATAAAGTATTGAATGGTATTAATCTTGAGGTTCATGCAGGGGAGATCTACGGAATTGCGGGGGTTGAGGGTAACGGCCAGACAGAACTGATAGAGGCAATAGGTCAGCGGGTAAAACTCGATGCCGGTGATGTTCTGCTTGAGGGTGAGAGCATACTTACCTGGGATGTACGCAGGCGAAGAGATCAAGGCATAGGCCACATCCCCGAAGACCGCCACAAATACGGGCTGCTCCTTCCCTTTTCCCTGGCTGACAATATTACGCTCGGCCGCCACCATCAGCCTCCCTTTGTAAAGAAATTCCAGATTATAGATCAGAAGCAGATCAGGGCCTATTCACGGGAAACTATCGAGTCTTTTGATATTCGCACTCCCTCCGAGCTGACCCCTGCCAATGCACTATCCGGGGGCAACCAGCAGAAAGTTATTATTGCCAGGGAAATGCGCTTTGAACCCAAACTCCTGGTAGCTGCCCAGCCTACCCGGGGAGTGGATATCGGCGCCATGGAGTTTATCTACAGCCAGCTCATCAAGGCCAGAGAGCAGGGCAAGGCTGTCCTGCTGATATCCGCGGATCTCGATGAAATCCTTTCACTTGCCGACCGGGTCGGGGTGATCTTCAAAGGCAGAATAATTAAAGAGTTCAAGGGGGAGGATGCCAGCCGCGAAGAGGTTGGTTTTTATATGACCGGGGAGCAGGAAAGTGCTTAAACTGAAATTCAACAGATACAAATTTTATGAAATGCTGTCACCGGTAATCGGTTTTTTTGCCGCCATGGTTGTGCTTCTTATTCTGGTTATCCTGGTGGGCGAAACCCCGCGCAATGCCATTGTGGCCATTTACAAGCTCACTTTAAGCACTCCCGCCCGCATCGCAACTGTTCTATCCATTGCTATTCCCCTCTTTCTTTCCGGATTAGCCGTTTCCCTGGCCTTCCGCGCCGGGGTATTTAATATCGGTGTCGAGGGACAGTATTACGTGGGCGGTCTGGTTGGCGCCTTAATAGGCATTTACCTTCCCCTGCCCCCCATTATCCACATACCCATGGTCATTATTTTCGCCATGATCGGCGGCGCTTTATGGGCCCTGATCCCGGCATTGTTAAAGGTGGCCAAGGGAATCCATGAAGTAATCTCCACCATAATGTTTAACAATATCGCCTTAGCTTTTGTTAACTACCTGGTAAATGGACCACTCTCAGGTATTACCGAAAAGTCACAACTGGAAGCGCAAACCGGCAAAATACTCTCTACAGCCCTCTTCGGTAAGCTCAATGGCTTTTTCCGGGCCCTGGGCTGGCCGGTCCCGGATTATGTCTACCTGGATTACAGCCTGATCGTGGCAGTGATAATGGGTATCTTTATCTGGTTCCTGCTCTTCAAAACCCGCTACGGCTTTGAGATCAGGGCGGTGGGGACCTCAATTGATGTATCACATTACGCGGGCATCAGGGTAAAAAAAATACAGATAGGCGCCTTTCTATTAAGCGGCGCCCTTGCCGGTCTGATCGGCCTGCAGGAGATCTTTGCCATCAGGGGCTTCTACACCTATGAGATTGCTTCGGGTCTGGGATTTGACGGCATAGCCATTGCGTTAATCGGCAGGAACTCGCCCCTGGGAGTTATCTTCGCGGCCCTGCTCTTTGCCTTTCTCAAGCAGGCCGGATATGGGCTACAGCTTCACACAGGTGTATCCAATTCTATTATTTACGTAATTACCGGTTCGATGATCCTTTTTATCGTGGTTTTCAATGAGCTTATAGCCAGGTATATTCGCGCCCTCAGGAGAAAGGAGATCAGCTGATATGCTATTACCTCTAAAATCTTGCGTGTTCAGCGCAAAAAATAATCAAGTCCAGTGCCCGAATATACATTGTATTGGACTTTTGCTTTAAGGAGTTCGGTTGTGGATGTAATCTGCGCTGGGGATTTTTCAACTCTTCTTCATTTTTTGGTAAAGGGACTGGAAATGTCGGCGCCTATCGGCTTTGCCGCTTTAGGAGCGGTTTTTTCTGAAAAGAGCGGCGTGGTCAATATTGCCCTGGAAGGCTTTATGATCGTTACCAGTTTTGTCATTGTCTGGGGCTCCATTGCCTTCGGCTCCATATGGATGGGCTTGCTGGCCGCGGTTGCTGCCGGCATCCTGATGAGCCTGATCCATGCGGTGGCAACCATTACCTACCGGGTCGACCAGATCGTTTCCGGTGTGGCAATCAATATTCTGGCAATCGGCATTGCCCGCTTTCTCTCTCAACGCATTTTCGCCCAGGAAACCCAGTCCGCCATGAACCCCTTCCGCTTTCCCACCCTTTTGGGTATCAATTCCTTTGCCTTTGCTATTATTCCAATAGCCCTGTTGTCCTGGTTCATTCTCTACCGCACAGTATTCGGCCTCAGGCTGCGTACCGTGGGCGAAAACCCCGAGGCTGCGGATACCCTTGGCATAAATGTCTATCTTATGCGTTACGCGGGTGTAATAATATCCGGCGCTATGTGCGGCTTCTCCGCAGCCACCCTCTATCCATCCCAGTGGATTAACGGTATGACCGGAGGGCGCGGCTTTATAGCTTTGGCAGCCATGATATTCGGCCGCTGGCACCCAATTGGAGCGGTTTTAGCCTCTCTACTTTTCGGTTACGCCGATACCTTCCGCATCATGTTTGAGACCAAGATTCCCATTCCCAGCCAGTTTGTGCAGATGCTTCCCTATGTTTTAGCTATAGTGGTGCTTGCCGGAATGGCCGGCAAGGCCAGGGCCCCGGCCGCGGACGGCAAACCCTATGAAAAGGGTGAGGATTGATTCAGGCCAAGCCTGACATATTGTTGAGTTCCTGCTTCACTTCCTTGAGCACCGAGGAATAGCGGTCCTCGAGCATTACCAGGTTCTTTCTGAGCAGTTGCCCAAATTCCGGGTCCTGCATGGGGTCGATTTTTACCGGCGCCCCCAGCTGCTTGCTCATTTCCTCTTCCTTCTGTCGAAGCCGTGGCGCGTACTGCTCTTCAATGGCTACCTGCAGCCTTTTACGCTCCTCAAGATACTCCCCCAGAAAATTCTCCAGCTGATTCATCAGGCGAGTCAGTTTTTTTACATCTTTGATTATACAAAAGAAACCTTCACGTACCCGTTTGTTCTTTTTAAGGGCAACTTCATCAATGGGCAGAATAAGATTTGTTGACAGCGCCTCATAAATGCCTGCTTTGACCCACTTCACCTTTGAGCTGTCAAAACTTTTCAGTTCTTGAGCCAGATCGATTTCTTCATCATTCAAAAAGCGGGAAACAAGTTTCTTGCCCTCGGTGTTGTATGTGCTGGCCTCCAGAGACTCCTTGCTGGCCTCTACATTTTTTGTGCGCTCTAATGCAATTTCCAATGCGGATTTTATTTCAGTCATAGCAGATTGCCTTTACCTATTTCAATTTTTTCGGGCTGGGCAGATTTGAACTGCCGACCCCACGCCCCCCAGACGTGTACGCTAACCAACTGCGCTACAGCCCGATATTAACTCAAGCAGGAGTGTAGCACAGTGCTTCCGGTTGTGTCAATAATCAAGCGATGCCTCGGTTCCGTCCCGGGGTAAACCCTTACCCGTGGTATTTCTCTTTGCCGCTCTTGATGCCGAAGTAGATGCGCTCCGAATGGAGGGGCAGGCGAAAATAATCAACACCCAGGGCATCATAGAGGGCATTTCCCATAACTGAGGGTATAGAGATCATGGGGTGTTCGGCAATCCCCCTGGCGCCGTAGGGTCCGTCAAGCTGCTTAGTCTCAACTGTATGCTGGGTCATTTTCTGAGGTATATCCTTTGCTGTTAAAATTTTATAGTCCACCAAAGAGGGGTTCAATAATTTGCCCTCTTTGGAAAAGAGGAACTCCTCGCTTACCGCGCTGCCCAGCCCCTGGATAACACCGCCGATAATCTGCCCGCGCACCAGCTCGCTGTTAAGCACCTGGCCCACATCAAAGGAGGAGGCGATCTTCAGGATTTCTACCTCTCCTGTTTCCACATCAACCTCAAGCTCCATACCATGCGCGCCATAGGTCCAATTCAGGGCGGGAAGTCCCTTGCCCGTTTCCGGATTGAGATTGGTAAGCCCTTGAGCAATGTACACACCCCTGCCGATAATGGGCCCGCCGATGGCATTACCGTTGGGGTAGGTATAGCCGTAGGCCAGCTGCCTGTATTCAATATACTCATCAGGATTGTGGGTTACATATACCCTTTCATCCTTGCATACCAGTTCTTCTACAGAACAGTGCAATACCTGGGAAGCGGTTTCTTTGATCTGCCTGATACAATCCCGGGCAGCCATGATAGTGGCATTGCCGGAGAAAAAGGCTCCTTTACTGGCCACGGTCTGCCAGTCATAGGGAGTGAACGAGGTGTCCGAATCCCAGGGCACATTTATCCTCTCAAAGGGAATACTCAACTCTTCGGCAGCAATCTGGGCCATGGCTGTGTATGTTCCCTGGCCGTAGTCAATAAGCGAGAGAAGCAGATCAACAGAACCATTTTCATTAAACTTAAGCACCACTCCGGTTGAGGTAAAGCTGGGCATAGCCGGGGCTTTATGAAGCAGGGCAATTCCCTTGCCCCGCACCTTGCCTGTTTTCTTTTCCCTTTCCCTCTCCTCTTTGCTCTTTACACCCTGCCAGCCGATTTCTGCGGCTACAGCCTCAAGACATTTGTCCACGCGGCCGGTATGTTCGGTTATCTTCTCTCCGGTTATGGTTGTGGCCCCGGGCAGTAGTACATTCTTCTGCCTGAACTTAACCGGATCTATGCCGAGTTTCCGTGCAATAATGTCCATATTGCGCTCTATCCCCCAATGCACTTCAAGGTGGCCGAAACCCCGGAACGCCGTGCCGAATACCTTGTTCGTATAGACCACGTAGGAACCAACTTTACAATTCTCAATCTCATAGGGACCGGCGCCCGAATAGGCGGCCGCCCTGCCAATGTTGACCCCGTAATCAGCATAAGCACCGGCATCCCAGTAGTAGTTGATTTCCAAGGCGGTAATCTTGCCATCTTTGGTAACCCCGGTTTTAAACTCTGAATAGAGTCCTTGCCGCGAGGGCATGGTATTGAACTCCTCTTCACGTGTCATGGAGAGCTTTACCGGCCTCCCCTGAGCCCTTTGGGAAAGCACATAACATAACGGTTCCAGATGGATTCCCGCTTTACCGCCGAACGCTCCACCCACATAAGGTACTTTAACACTGATCTTCTCATGTGGAATTCCGAAACATACGGAAAATAAATTGCGAACAGTAAAAGGGGATTGGGCCGAGGTCCAGATCTGCACCCTGTCATTGGGCAGGGCCTGGGCAATACTCACATGGGTCTCAATAGGCACATGCTGTACAGGCGGATTATAGAAACTGTTCTCTACAATCAAATCAGCCTTTTTAAAACCAGCCTCTATATTTCCCTTGCGCACCTTCTGCATATGGGGAAGGTTGGTTTTCGCCTGGGGGTAGAAAACACCCTTCATGTATGAATAATTTTCCAGGTCCGGATGGACCAGGGGGGAATTTACTTTAAGCCCCTCCCTGGGGTCGAGCACCGGCTCTAAAACTTCATACTCGACTATTATTCTTTCGCAGGCCTGCTCGGCAATTAATTCGGTATCCGCGGCTACAGCAGCCAGGGGTTCACCCTGGTAGCGCACATAATCCCTGGCCAGTATATCTTTGTCCACCACATATAAACCGACCTTGTAATTAAGCTCTTTACCGGTTACAACGGCTCGCACTCCCGGTATTTTCAAAGCCTCGCTTATATCAATGCTCTTAATCCTGGCATAAGCGTGCGGGGAATTGACCGTTTTGGCGAAAAGCATACCCTGGATTACCAGGTCATGGATATACACGGCAGTACCCGTTACCTTCTCCACCCCATCCTTTCTGGCATAGCCTTTACCTACATGGTTATATTTATTTTTTGATTCATTCATAGCTATTTCTCCTTAGCTCTTATTGCCGGCCACAGCTTCAATAGCATCAATAATCGGCTCATACCCGGTACACCTGCAGAGATTACCGGCAATTGCCTCAGTGATCTCTTGCCTGGAAGGATTCGGGTTACGGTCGAGCAGCTCCCTGGCCGACATGATCATGCCCGGAGTACAGAAGCCGCACTGGGTGCCGCCATATTCGATAAAAGCCTTCTGCAGCGCTGACAACTGACCATCTTTTGCCTCTCCTTCAATGGTACGGATCTCAGCGCCGTGGGCCTCTACGGCCAGGACCAGGCAGGAAGTAACGGTTTTACCATTCATGATCACGGTACAGGCGCCGCATTCGCCAATGGAACAGCCCTCTTTTGTTCCTGTCAGCAGCAGCCTATCTTTTAGAAAATGAAGCAGGGTCATATTGGCCGACACATTTTCCCGGTATTCTATACCATTAATTTTCAAAGTAATATCTATATTTTTTTTATACGCTTCCATAATTAATCTCTCCTACTCATAGACTCTTAAGCACAGATTTTTCTAACCAGTCTCTTAGCGAAAACCGCTGCCATATCCAGCCGGTATTCCGCGGTTGCCCTGAGATCATCTATAGGCTTTATGGAATTCACAGCCAGAGCCGCTACCTTCTCAGCCAGCTTTTCAACATCCTTATTTTCACGGTAGAGCTGATCTGTACCCTTGAGCATGATCGGGGTAATTGCGCAGGCCCCGATGGAGATTCTTAAAGTACCGGAACCACTGTCAGCCAGCCCCGCCATATTAATGGCAGCCAGGTCATGACCCTTTATTCTCTGTTTTTTGAAAAAGGCCATCTTTGCTTCGGGCACAGGTGGTATCTCCACCCTGACCACAATTTCACTTCGCTTGAGCGAGGTTCTCTTAACGCCTGTAAAAAACTCAACTATCGGGATTCTTCTCTCCCCGTCAGGACCGGCTGCCACAACCACAGCGTCCAGCACGTAGAGGGGCGGCGCCATATCAGCGGCAGGCGATGCATTACAGATATTACCGCCAAGGGTAGCCCGGTTGCGCAGCTGGTAGGTGGCAATACTGCAGGCTGCCTCGGACAACAGCGGGCAGAACTCCCGTATCCTGCTGTGATCAACTAGAAAATTTAAATCAACGCCGGCGCCGATGGTGATGGTATTATCCGCGGTTGCGGAGAGTTCAGCCAGTTTAGGCAGCCCCTTGAGATCAACTACTAAATCCGCGCTCTTTACACCGCCCCGCAGCTCAACCAACAGGTCGGTTCCCCCGGCCAGGGGTATTGACCCTTCGGTCTGCAGAGCAGCAAACGCTTCAGCTAGCGTGCCCGGTTTAAAGTAAGCAAATTGCTTGATCATACTTTAGTCTCCTCATAGGACAATAAATACAACAAAAAAGAAATATTATACCTTTAGCAAAAGGATTGTCAATGTTTTATAGTAGGAGGGTGCAACTTCCGTAATAGGTTTCTTGTCATTAAATCAAGTTTCAGTGCTATTGTTTTCCATTTGCCTTTTGCACTTATGTGCATTATATTAACCGCTGAACACTCATGGAAGGAGTAGATATGCCGCGTCCGGAAAAAGAGAGAATGGTGCACCGGCCGCCTCTATTCACCGCTTTCAAACCGGCCGGTATAAGGGGAAGAGCTTTACCCCGCCTCCCCTTGAGTCTCGATGAATATGAGGCCATCAGGCTGGCCGATTACCTGGGAATGGATCATGCAGAGGCAGCCGCAGAAATGGAAATATCACGCTCCACCTTCACCCGCTTAATAGAAAAAGCGCGAAGGAAAACTGCCCGGTTGCTCATAGATGGCACCAGGTTGTACATCCAGGGCGGCAACATTCATTTCCGCACCAATGTGAGCCGCTGTCTGGAGTGTGGTCAGCTATTCAATACCGATTTTCAGAGTGATAAGCAGAAATGCCCGGCCTGCGGCGGGGCCAACCTGGAGGATCTGGCCGGTAATTTCGGCCATGGCCCCTGCTGTTGGGGGCACAGTCCAAAATGAAAATAGCAATTGCCAGCGGTAAGGGCGGTACAGGCAAGACCACTTTGGCAACCAACCTGGCCGGTTATCTTGCGGATAATAGAAGGGTCGTTCTGGCCGACCTGGATGTGGAGGAACCCAATTCCGCTCTCTTTATCAAAGGAAAACTGATCCACAAGGAAGATAAATTCACCATGAAACCGGTCTGGCAAAAAGAAAACTGCACCCTATGCGGACGCTGCCAGGATCTATGTAATTTTCATGCGGTGATAAAAATAAAAGAACAGATAATGGTCTTTCCCGAGCTCTGTCACAGCTGTTATGCCTGTTCGGAATTATGTCAGACAAATTCACTCCCCATGATCCCGCATAAAATGGGAGAACTCAGCCACTATAAAGCCGGGGAACTTGTCTTCGTAGAAGGACGGCTCGACATCGGCCAGGAACAGGCTGTGCCGTTGATAGCGCAGACTATTCGCTTTGTGGATCAACATTTTGACGGGGAATATCTGAAGATATTCGACTCGCCGCCAGGAACATCCTGCCCCGTTATCGAAGCTGCAAAGGACTCTGATTATGTCATTCTGGTTACCGAGCCCACACCCTTTGGCCTCCATGACCTGAAACTCACGGTAGAAACCATGCGTAAACTCGATAAAAACTTTGGTGTAGTGGTAAACAGGCATGGGCTGGGCAACGATGATGTTTTTGAATACTGCCGGAGTCAAGAAATCCCGGTTCTGGCAAAAATCCCAAATCAGCGCGGGCTGGCTGAATTATACTCAAGGGGCGAACTCATTTTTCGTAAGAATTCACAGGTAAGACTTGAGCTGGCAGCAATAGCAGATTTTATAGACAATCTTAAACCCGGAGAGATCCTTTGAAAGAGATAGTAGTAATATCCGGAAAGGGCGGCACCGGCAAGACCTCTATAACCGCTTCCCTGGCTCTGATAGGGGGCCGGGATGTGGTTGTTGCCGATTGCGATGTTGACGCTGCGGATATGCACCTGTTGCTGCAGCCCGATTATGCGCAGTCAGAGGATTTCTACAGCGGCCTGACCGCGGTGATAGACCAGGAAAAATGTTCCGGCTGCGGGCAATGCGCAGAGGTATGCCGTTTCGATGGCATACCTGTTATAGACAGCCGCTATCAGGTAAACCCCCTAAATTGTGAGGGGTGCAGCTACTGCTTCCATATTTGCCCTGAAAAGGCCATTGTTATGAATGAAAACAACATTGGTAAATGGCATATCTCCAACACCAGGATCGGCAACACCCTGGTACATGCCAGGCTGGGGATCGGCGCCGAGAATTCCGGCAAATTGGTTGCCAAGGTAAAAAATGAGGCCAGGCGTATTGCCCTGGAAAAAGGCGGGGAAATAGTAATTGTAGATGGATCTCCCGGTATCGGCTGCCCGGTTGTATCTTCACTCTCCGGAGCTGATTTCGTAGTGCTGGTTACCGAACCGACTCTCTCCGCCCTGCACGATCTGAAGAGGGCTTATGAACTGGTCAAAAGATTCCACCTGAAAGCTGGCTGCATTATCAATAAGTCAGACCTGAATAACAGAGTTACCGGAACAATAGAGAACTACCTGCAAAAAGAGAGTATTATTCACATCAGCAGCCTGCCCTATGATGAAACATTCACCAGGGCAATGACTATGGGACTGACAATTGTTGAATATGACAATAACAGATTAAAGGCCATACTCACCGAAAGCTGGCAAAAAATTAAAAAACAAATAAAATATGAGGAGTGATTATGAAAATTGCATTTACAGCCAAAGGCACAGAATGGGATTCTGCAATGGATCCCCGTTTCGGCAGAACTGAGTTTCTGTTGATATATGATGATCAGAGCGAAGACCTTACCAGCCTGGATAACCGGTCGATTGCGAATGTAGCTCATGGAGCCGGCCCGCAGACAGCTCAGAAACTCTCCGAGCTTAACCCGGAAATTCTGATTACCGGCAACGGACCGGGCGGCAATGCGGCCCGCGCTTTAGAGCAATCGGGAATGAAGATCTATATCGGCGCCGGCAGTATGACGGTAAAGCAGGCCTATGAAGCCTTCAAAAAGGGAGAGCTGAAGCAAGTATAAAAAAATTACCATACTGCCGCAATTGGAAGCGGCCAGGCCCGGGGCGGTACAGTCCCGGCTTATGTTAATCCACCTCCAGGGGCGCCAGGCTGCCCTCAAGAATATTTATCAGTCCCTTATCTGACAGCTTGAACTCCACCAGCGTGGGACAGCCGGCAAAGGCCAGGGTCATCAGGGGAGAGGGCAGTACACAGCCCAGCTCTCCGGCCCCGCCCTTGCTTATAGCTTCCAGCGCTTTAATGGTCTCTTCATAGGGCTGAGCGGTCATCAGACCGCCAATTGGCAGAGAGAGCTCTGTCAGGATCTTTCCCTTCCTGCAGACAACGACCCCTCCCTGGATGGCAATCAGGTGGTTCAGGGCTGCGGCAATATCATGCTCATCCCTGCCCACTGCAATGAGCTGGTGGATGTCCGGGGAGATACTGGTAGCGATTGCCCCATCTTTGAAACCAAAGCCCCGGACAAAACCGTGGGCAATATTGGGCGGGGTTTTAGCGTAACGCTCCACGACCACCAGTTTGAGAATATCTTTGCCGGGATCGGGCTGGATAGCTCCGCCCACTACTTTTAACCTCTCTTTTTCCTCATAGCTTACAATCTGCTCGCCGAATACCTTGATCACCCGCACTTCGACTTGATTCTTCTTATTGGTGGAAAAAACAAAATCAGCAGGGCTAAGCTCTCTTCTCAGTTTAACCGTATTAACCGCCCATTCAGGGTAGCTGGCTGCCGCTGTCTCTGCCAGCAGCTTGCCGTGTTCAGCAACCAGCTTGCCGTTTACCATAACCCTGTTCACCGAAAAATCGGGCAGATTATCAATAAAGAGGATATCGGCAAACCTTCCGGGAGCGATCCCCCCTATATCCCTGTCCAGCCGGAAATACTCGGCCGTGTTCAGCGAGCCCATCTGCACCGCGGTAACCGGATCGATACCTACGGAGATGGCCTTTCGTACCAGGTCATCAATCAAACCCTCGGCGGCTATCTCCCGGATATCCTTGTCATCCACACAGAAACAGCAGCGGCGGGTGTCAACCTCGCTTTCGGTGATCACCTTGAGCAGGTCAAATATGTTGCGCATACTCGACCCCCCTCCCGGATAACCAGCCTTAAACCCAGCTGTAGCCGCTCCAGCGCCTCTTCCGGGGTCATGGCCTCATGTTCAGACATGATTCCCGCAGCTGTATAGCTGTTGAGTTCCTTGCCGGTAAAGCCGGGTGAGCTGCCGTCAACTGTTTTGCCAACAGCTAAGGCCTTCTCTATCTGTTCAAACTCTCTCTCCCTGCCCTGAATAACATCATTAAAGGTAACAACCTCGCCAAGACCCACAATCTGCGGCCACTTCAACATCTCTTCTATATCCGCGGTTTCAAAGACCTCATTAGCGGTTACCAGGTGGGTCGCGGCACAGGGCACACCCGAGGTGGCGGTTAGAAAAAACTTCAGGGGCGTCCGGTTGCACTCCTCCTGGAGCATTCTTAAACCCCTCACGCCCAGGACATTAGCCGCCCACAGGGTTTCCCAGTTTACTGCAGTATTTCCTCCTGGCAGCACTGCCCTGGCAAACTGGCCGGGGCTGACCATGCTTGCCTCTATATGCTATGATAGCTCAGAATCTTGTTATTATAGCAAGAAATATTAAGTCCATTGCAGTCGAAGACTGCTATGGGTATATGGGCATCCATCAACCCCGGTGATAGATAATAACCGCCTGCATCAATTACCTGAGTTTCAGCGCCGATTGTATGGCCGGCATTTCCTACCAGGGCAATCCTTTCTCCCTTTATGGCAATATCAGCGCGCCTGATCTTGCCCGTATAAACATCGATCAGATTACCATTTTTAATTACCTTATCCGCCTTGATATGTCCCATGGCAACGGCTGCCAGCTCTTTTCTGCTCACCAAAGTCTTTAGAATATTCTTCACTATTTCCTCCTTGATCTATTAAACTGAAGCTTATTAAAGAGAAGAGGAGCGCCAAAGCTGATCCAGAAACCAAGAATTCCATAGCGCAGAAAACGGAAAAGCGAGTAAAAAGACGACCCCTCACCGGGAAAGATCAGCTTCAATAGAATGTATAGAATAAAAAGCAGGATCAGCCCCAGGGGCAGCCGCAGGAGCTTCTGCCTGACAGTGGCTGTTGCCGGGTTAAAAGAACAGATACTGCGGCACCAGAGTAAACCCAGGGTGAATCCCCAGAAAACTGCAACAAGTGAGGTGATCACCCTGTTGTGCTGGAACATCATTACTGCAATTGGTATCAGGTTGATGCCTATAACTAAGGAAAGGGTATTGAGCTTAATTTCAGGAATAGTGCGGCGCAGCAGCAAAATAGCAGCCAGAATGAGCGCGCCCAGCAGCCAGCCTGCGAAAACATCCGTAGGAAAATGTACGCCAAGGTATATCCGGGAAAAACCGATCAGCAGGATCAGAAGAGCGGCCATAAGCCGGAACCAGCTCCTCTTAACTATCAGTGCAAGTCCGCCCCAGATTACCATGGCCATTTGCGCATGGCCGCTGGGCAGTCCATAGCCGCCCTCCTCTATCAGGTTGAGCCCAGCTTTGAGATCAACGGGACGGGGCTGGGCAAAGAGCTCCTTTAAGCTTTGATTAAGGTAAGCGGAAAAGAGAAATATCAATCCCAGTTTATAACCGAGCTTGATATCCAATGACCAGAAGAGTATGGGGAAAAAGATAAGGTAAAACTCTTCGTTGCCAAGCAGGGTAATAGTCTTGAAAAAAGCATCCAGGAGCGGGAAACGGATGGACTGGATCTGCTCGATTATATGGATACCCCAGTAGAGGACGCCGGTCATGGTCAACCCTCCAGCTGCGGCATAAACTCCGGAAACTCAGACTCGATCCGGCCGTTGTCATTAACATGCATCACTGCATAGCCTTTCTGTGCCATACTTTCCAGTATTTTCTCAGCCTTTTCCATGGTCAGATCGGTTTTCAGAGCCACTAAAGCGGGGGTAATCAGTCCTTTTTCTGCCTTAGCAGTCTGCAAAACCTGCTTTTCTCCAAGCGCCTCATCATTGCGGGGAGTGATCTTATCTCTTTGCCGGTATACCAGCGAACGGCGAATGCCCTCTAAAAGGGGAAGAACACCGGCAAAAAACATGGGAAAGATAAAGGGCCAGATCCCGGTTACACCCCAGGCCAGGCCAAAGGCCAGGGTAAAAACCAATCCGGTGGTTATCGAGGCTCCGGCGCTTTTCCGATGCTGCTCTTTTCGCCTGTTACTCATAGGAAACATATTAGCCGCAGAAAGGGCTAAAGTCAATTGTCGGGCTTTATGCTTTATCGGCGCCGGCTTCTGCTGACAGCTGACTGCAAACTTTAGATCAACATGGAAAGCACAAAAATCCGGCAGTAATGGATAATCGGAAAACCTCGCGGATATATTATGCTTGAAAGCATAATGCTTTTGTGCATAATGTTTCCCTTTCACCGCGGCAACCGTACTTGCCTGCCTTTCTTGATAAGGAAGTTTGTTGAAGGCCTGGCTACCAATATTAAATTAATATCCAGCAATTGAAATAAGTGGGAATTCCCACTTGAATCATATCCCACTTTTAATTATTATCTAATTGAAGGAGGTTGGATATGGCAGAAATAACACTGACCCTGGATGCAAAAAAGAGAATATCCCTTTCCAAGCTGCTTAAATTTAATGAAGTAAGCTCAGTTACCGCATCGATATTAGAAAATGGAAACATTTTATTAAAACCGATGGTTTCAATACCCGCCCAGGAACTTTGGCTTCATAGAAATCCGAAAGCATTGGCTGGTGTAAAAAAAGGCTTAGCACAGAAAGGAACAATTGATAGAGGTTCCTTTTCTAAATACGCGAAGTAGAATATCTATATGAGGTTCCGTCTCAAATTCACTCCGCAGGCTGATAAGGAGCTATCCACATTAGAAAAAGATCCTGCAAAGAAAATTGTCTATAAATCAGTTCTTAAATGCTTGGGCTACATGGAAATAAATTTGAGACATAATTCATTACAAACCCATGAATATAAATCACTATCCGGACCAACGGGTGAAAAGATTTTCGAATCCTATGCACAAGACAAAACGCCGGGAGCATATAGAGTCTTCTGGTATTACGGACCGCTGAAAAGTGAAATAACTATTGCTGCTATCACACCACATCCATGAGCCCGGGGAGAGCTTTGCCGGCAGCGAATTCACTGCCTGGGACCCGCAAAAAAATAAGTTGGGGAATTACCCGGAGTGGGATTTTAGTGGGCTGTTCCTGTTTACATCTGCCGCTGACCGGCTTATGCCCGGCAGTTGGAAAGGCTATAAAGGCTCCCGGGACGCGATGCCCGGGAGCCGCTCCGCCACGCCTTCATGGAACCACCCTTAGCCAGGGTTATTTCAACAGGTACCCAGGTATTATTCTTCAGGAAGATCAGGTCATCTGTGCTGGAGAAGAGCTTTTCAGCCTCTCGCTGCTCCATATTGGTAGCCGTAACGCAATCTGACCGGAATAGCAGGATAAGCATAGCACTCCATGGTTGCGAAATTAATATTTATTAAAATATATTATAAATCATTACTGCCGGGTTTCACCGCCCCTGGCCGCCGGCAGCCTTATAAGTGGATCGACCGCTTGACACCTGATAGATGCTGCGCTGTATTAACTGCTTTATCTGTACTCATAGACCGGGGTTTTTATTATTCGTGTTGGGGCTTCATTTGTTAAGATCGTTTTTTGAAGCTTTTCTACAGTTTCAGGAAAATAAAGGGTCTCACCTGTCTCAATACATACCCTGGCAGGTACATGTTCAACAATGATAAACTTACCATCTTTTTCTAGTGTATAAGTTCAGAACTCGGATAATAAGGTTAAATCAGTGTTTTCCTCGGACACTGAAAGTTATCTTTCGGAAACTTAATCCCAAGTCGATATTATCATATTCATTCAGAGCTTCACATAATTGCTCCAGTG
>JAUVWI010000077.1 GCA_030604195.1 Spirochaetales bacterium | reverse complement strand
GCCTAGCAGACCTGGATAAAAAGCCAACTGAGTGTTTGATCCAGCCCGCACTGCGATAAAACCTATCCCATCGCTCCACAATTCTTCCTCCCGGCCCTATTGAAAATACTGATGCGTCAGTACTGGGGAATGGCTGCCTGCCTTGACATAAAATTGCTTTTCCTATAGAGATAAGAGTGTAGGATTATGAAGTATTCAACTATCAACTATACAGCGTAACAGATTCTCCGCGTTCAATAGCAGGAAAGCGGGGAAGAGCCTTTATACTTTTCACAACCGTTCTTAAGTACGGAAAGATGAATAGTGTAAAGGCTTTTTTATTGGAAAATAATAGAGGGAGATGTTCATGGAAAAGAATTCAGATCAATTGGTTGCCCTGCGCCACTCAATGTCCCATGTTATGGCAGAGGCGGTGCTGAGCATTTATCCGCAGGCCAAGATAGCTATCGGTCCGGCTATAGATAATGGTTTTTACTATGATTTTGACCTGCCAGAAACGCTTAAAGAAGAGGATCTCAAAGAGATCCAGAAGAAGATGAAAAAAATCATCTCAGGGAATTATGCCTTTGAAAAAAGGATCATGTCCAAGGCTGAGGCTCTGGAGCTGTTCGGGGATCAGCCCTATAAGCTTGAACTTATTAATGACCTGCCGGAAGATGAAGAGATAACCATTTATACCCAGAATACCTTTACCGACCTCTGCCGGGGACCCCATGTTGAAAAGACCGGCAGCCTGGCGGCCGATGGGTTCAAGCTGCTCTCCATAGCCGGGGCTTACTGGCGGGGAGATGAAAAGAAACAGATGCTCACCAGAATTTACGGCACCGCCTGGCAGAGCCGTGAAGAGCTGAATAACTACCTGGACAATCTGAAAGAGATCGAAAAACGGGATCACCGTACTCTGGGCAAGGAGCTTGATCTCTATTCCACCCATGAAAATGCCGGGGCCGGGCTGGTTTACTGGCATCCCAAAGGCGCCCGCATTCGTTCTATTGTCGAGGATTTCTGGCGGCGGGAGCATTTCAAGAATGGCTATGAACTGGTATACACTCCCCATATTGGTAAATCGTGGCTCTGGCAGACCTCCGGCCATCTTGATTTCTATTCGGAAGGTATGTATGCCCCCCTTTCCATCGATGATGTCGATTACTATCTGAAACCCATGAACTGTCCCTTTCATATAATGATCTATAAATCCTCTCTGCGTTCCTACAGGGAGCTTCCCTTCCGCTGGGCCGAACTGGGCACTGTGTACAGGTATGAACGTTCAGGCGTGCTCCACGGGCTCCTGCGGGTCAGGGGCTTTACCCAGGACGATGCTCATATTATCTGCACCCCGGAGCAGATTGAAGATGAGATTTTAAGAGTCCTGCGTTTTTCCCTCTTTATCTGGCGCTCCTTTGGTTTCAAGGAAATCAAGGCTTACCTGGCCACAGCACCGGAAAAATATGTAGGGGATGAGCAAATGTGGAACCAGGCTATTGAATCGCTGAAAAAGGCTATTACCGCAGAATCCATGGAATATGAAGTGGACGAGGGAGGCGGGGTTTTCTACGGTCCCAAGATCGATCTAAAGATTAAGGATGCCCTGGGCAGGGAGTGGCAGATGACCACTATTCAATTCGATTTTAATCTGCCTGAGCGCTTTGATATGAGCTATATGGCTGCCGACGGCAGTGTAAAGCGGCCATATATGGTACACCGGGCGCTGTTGGGCTCTATGGAGAGGTTCTTCGGTGTGCTGATTGAACATTACGGCGGCGCTTTCCCGGTGTGGTTGGCGCCGGTGCAGGCGGCTGTTATTCCGGTGGCTCCGGCTTTTGATGAATATGCTGTTAAGGTTGGTGATGACTTGAAGGCTCGGGAGGTACGCATTGATGTGGACTTGAGTGACAACAGGATGAATGCCAAGATACGCAACGCCCAGAAGCAGAAGGTTCCCTATATGCTGATACTTGGAGAGAGAGAAGCGTCAAGCAACACCATCTCACTCCGAACCAGGGAAGGGGAGCAAATAAATGATATTTCTCTTGAAAAGTTTCTTTCTATAATACAAGCTAAGCAAGTATGATCGAGAAAATAGTAAAGCGGGACGGCACTGTTGTTCCATTTAATCGCGATAAAATTACCTTTGCCGTGTTCCAGGCTGCGGTGTCCGTGGGTGGGCGCAATCGGGAAATTGCTGAAAAAGTAACTGATAATGTGATCCTCTTAATGGAGCAGAGGGAGAGCCGGAAGGGCTATCCTACGGTTGAAGAGGTCCAGGACCTGGTGGAAAAGGTCCTGATTGAAAGAGGTCACGCCAGAACCGCCAAGGCCTACATTGTTTACCGTTATGAACATGCCCTGCGCCGGGCCGGGGAACAGAGTTTGACCTATTCGGCGGATAATATTCCCTATGCCAAGCTCTGGGAAGCTCTCTCCTGGTCGGTTGATCATGGCTGTGTCAATTTAGAGCAGATATCAACGATTATCAGGAAGGGAGAGTTCTCTGAGCTGGTGCGTGCAGGCGAAGAGTTCTATCACGCAGAACTGGATGGAGCTGCGGAAAAAATACTGGCCAGGGCCGGGGAATTGAAAATGATTATTGTGGCCGGACCCTCTTCCTCGGGAAAGACAACAACCACAATTAAGGTTGAAGCGAGGCTTAAAGAACAGGGATATTCATTTGTGCCCTTAAATGTGGACAATTATTACTTTGATCTTGATCAACATCCCCGGGACTCAAGCGGCGACTACGATTTTGAAACCCCACAGGCTTTGGATTTGGAGTTGATAAACCACCACTTAATGCTGCTCCTTGATGGAAAAGCCATTCAGGTGCCTGTATATAATTTTAAGACCGGGAAACGGGAGAAAACCACCGAAGAGCTTAAGCTGGGAGAGCGGGATATCCTGTTAATAGATTCTCTGCACGGGCTTTCCGCGGAAATGACCGGCAGCATTCCCGAGGAGAAGAAGTTCCGGTTATATATTGAAACCCTTTCCCAGGTAAAAAACGGTGATAAACGATTCATCCGCTGGGCTGATATCCGTCTGCTCCGCAGGATGGTGCGTGATATGCAGTTCAGAAGCTACAGCCCGGAGCAAACCATCCGCCACTGGCATTATGTACGCCGTTCAGAGCTGCGCTACATTATTCCCCGTCTACGCGAGGCTGATATAATCATCAACAGCTTTCTGCCCTATGAGCTGCCCGTAATGAAAAAGCGTCTTGGCCATTTTTTTCCGGATTTCATCAAGAAATTTAAAAACAATCCTGACCGGGCCGATGCCTATGAACGGGCATTACGGGTGGAGTCCATTTTCAGCGAATTGTGCCAATGGGAAGATGAGGAAGCAATTCCTGATAAGTCTCTTTTAAGAGAGTTCATAGGCGGCAGTGCTTACAGTTATTAAAGATTGAAAAAAGGAGATGGTTTTGGCAGGCAATATTGAGAGATTGAAGGAACTCGATTCAGAGATACAAAGGTTAAGCCATATAGCTGCTCTATTAAGCTGGGACCAGGAAACCTATATGCCTGAGGGCGCGGTTGAGGAAAGATCGGAGCAGAAAGCCCTGCTGGAAGGAATGATCCACGAACGGGTTACCTCACTCGAAATGGCTGATATTTTCAGTAAACTGGGTATAAGTGACAGCAACGCAGCTGTTTCCGGTTTGACCGCTACGGATCAGGCTTTTTTGCGTGAAGCCTATCGCCGTTACCGGCTCCAGAGCAAGCTGCCCACTGAACTGGTTAGAAAAATTGCAAAAGAGACTTCCCTGGCCGTGGCTAAATGGGCTGAGGCCAGAGAAAAGGCGGATTTCACTATCTTTTCCGGCAACCTGGAAACAATTCTCACCCTGGTACGGGAAAAGGCAGATGCCCTGGGCTATGAGGAGCATATATATGACCCGCTGCTGGATGAATTTGAACCCTGGATGAAGACCAAAGAGCTCCGGGAGGTTTTTCAAAGCGTGCAGAAGGGTTTGACGGCTCTGCTTTCCCGGATTACAGCCTCAGGAACTAAAGTGGAGAGCGATTTCCTTAAGCGGGAATATCCGGTTGATAAGCAGCGGCAGCTCTCCCTGAGCGTGCTTAAGAATATGGGCTATGATTTTAAGTTTGGCCGCCTTGACCTTTCAGCGCATCCCTTTACCATAACCCTGGGCTCGACTGATGTAAGGCTGACAAACCGTTATGATCCCAACTTTTTCCCCAAAGGGCTCTTCGGCACTATCCATGAGGGCGGCCATGGTCTCTATGAGCTCGGTATTGCGCCGGAGCTGCATGGCAGCCTGCTGGCAGACGGCACCTCTATGGGGATCCATGAGTCACAATCCCGGTTATGGGAAAACTTTATCGGTCGCAGCAGGGCCTTCTGGCGCTGGTTCTATCCCCAGGCAAAAGAGTTATTTCCCGCCGCGCTGGCTGATATCGATGTTGCTACCTTCTACCGGGGAATCAATAGGGTAGAACCTTCCTTCATCCGGGTGGAGGCGGATGAGGTGACCTATAATCTCCATATTATCCTGCGTTTCAACCTGGAAAGAGCCCTGGTAAGCGGCGACCTTCAAGTGAAGGATCTTCCTGAAGCCTGGAATCAGGAATCAAGGGAGCTGCTCGGCATTACACCGCCTGATGTTTCTCTTGGAGTGCTTCAGGATATTCACTGGTCCATGGGGGGCATAGGCTATTTCCCCACTTATGCGCTGGGCAACCTCTATGCGGCCCAGTTTTTCAGGATCTTAAAGCAGGAGCTTCCCCTGGTTGAGGCTCAAGTGGAAGGGGGCAACTTCAGCGCTATTCTGGCCTGGCTGCGGGAGAAAATACATTCATCGGGTAGGGTCTATACAGCGGGAGAACTATGCACCCGGGTAACCGGTGAAAGCCTGAATCCCGAATATTATTTACAGTATCTGGAAGAAAAGTACGGTGCCATCTACGGGATCTGATTTTTACCTGTTGAATTTCCCATTTATCAGCAGCCCCTATCCCTGGATATTTTTCTGTGCCCTCTTTTTCGGCGCTGCTCTGAGCAGGGCCACCCGTTTTATCGGAAAAAAGCGTGAGCAGCAACAGGATGTGCAGAGGGCAGTAAATCTTAAATGGATTTTATTCTCGATTTATCTTTCCCTTTCCCTGCTTTTCCTTCTGGGAGCGGTCTTTATTTCCGGCCTGATGGAGAAGGAGGGGCTAAGACTGCTCTATTTTTTTTCCGGCTCCGCCCTCATTTTTTTCCTGGCTTTCCGCTTTAAAAAAACAGCGGGAATTACATTTCTGCTTTTGGTAGTTCTCTTTTCAGGTGCGGTGCTACTCTTTCTGCAGTCTATTTCCGCTTTTACCGGTGAAACTGAGATAGCTAAGGTTCGCGTTATTGCGGTTAAAGAGGATACAATGCGCCTGGAAGTAGCGCCTGTAAACGGAGAGACTGTTATTATTGATATGCATGGCAGTTACTTTGCGCCAATTGTGCGGGTGATTATCTTTGATGATTATTACGTGTTCCTGGGCGCTAAGAGCTGGTATCGCTTTGAAGGGCTGACCTCATTCCGCGTAGAAAATATCGAGGGAAAGCCGGTCTTCAAGCAGGAGGATACGGATTTTTATTTTCCCGGTCCGGCGGGTATTTCCAGCAGTCTATACTCCTGGTTTGAAGAAAATGAAGAAAGAATACCAGGAGTGAAAACAGTACAGATTGAGATGGATTTAAAGCGGACCAGAGAATTATTGACCTATTTGATTATGCTGCAGAATGACGGCGGCATCCAGATTGTGATTGACGGTTAATCTACTTTTTTTCCTGGCGGATCGATTGAAAAGCGCTTTTCAGGAGTATGAATTTATCAATTGCTGAGACAGCGACCAGCAGTCCGGTTACGTACTCCAGAACAGAAACCACCAGGGTATTACCGATTACGGGGATATTTAGAAGCTCCATCAGCTCCAGGGCATAGAGTGTCATAGTGGCAAAAACCGCAGCCTTTCCCGGCCGGGTAACGATCATATTATTGTAGGCCTTTTTGAAATGAAAGGTAATCATACCCGCGCCCTGGATTACCAATCTTCCGGTTATAAGGATAAAGAACCAGGTGGGAATCAGATGATAGAAGTAATAGATAAAGGATATACCCAGTATATTCAGATAATCGCTCGAAGAATCGATATATCTGCCAATGCGGGTGGTCTGGTGGAGCAGCCGCGCCAGGAAACCGTCAAAGAGATCGGTAAGAAAAATGCAGACAAGCACCGGTAAAATAATAGTAAGAACAGGGATCTTCTCCAGGTTGAGCAGCAGGAAAAGCACGGTGGGAAGGGAGCTCAAGCGCAGAAAAGAGAGCAGGGTGGGCAGATTAATTCTGGTCAGCGCAGCTTTGGTTTCTTCGAGAAAAAAGGCGTCCTTCAGTTTATTCAATCCGTAAAGCAGGAAGGTGTGGTACAGGATTATGGAGAGCGGAAAGAGAGCGGTAAAGTAGGGATCTATATTGAAAATAAAAATTATCGCTGAACCGAAGAGCAGGTGAAAGAAGAAAAATGTAATGACTAAATTAAAAATTGTCTTGGAGAGTTGGTCTTCCCTTCTTAATTCTGCCTGAGGATTAAGGATTAATGGTTTTATATACCAGTATAAAGAAACCACTGACATGGTGACCAAAAGGATAAGTATATATTTTGATATGGAGCTTAACGGGTGATAAGAGATAAGGCCTGACTGATTGCCAAGGAGCAGAGCGAGGATGAGCAGTGAGCCGGTTATCTGCATAGCTGTTTTAATCTTGCCGGGCATTTTGGCGCCGGGGTCCAGGTTTTTAATCATACTCAACGGGCGTATTACCAGGTACATGGAAAGCTCTCTGGCCAGGAAGAGAATAAACAGCACCAATGGCATGAGTTCAAGCGCATAAAAGGATAAATAGATAAAGAAAAATAAGGCAAATTCGGAAAAGGGGTCTACCCATTTTCCGAATAGGGTTACCGTGTTGTTCTTTCTGGCCAGCTTGCCGTCGTAGTAATCCGTAAGTAAGCCCACAATTAACAGAACCACGGCAATAGTTGTAGAAAAAAGTGTTGCTTTTTTAAGCAGCAGGAAAATCATGAATCCTATGGCAATCCGGGAGAAAGATAAGATGTTGGGCAGATGTCTATTTATTCTCATTTATTCCAGCTCTTTAGGATTTTATTTGCTTACTTGAGTTTGGTCAACATTAGATATTTTATACTGCTGAGAAAATAAAAAGGGCCTCTGATGCAGTGATTCTAGCTTATTGATGTATACGATACATTCTGGCTGACCAGGCGCCGGGCTTACTCTACAATTTCCAGATTTGACAATAGTATATTACACCCCTATAATAAAAAATGCTTACATGTTTTGTTACAAATCGTTTGCAGTCGATTCCTGAAAGTAATTATTGTTGCTTGATCCATAAGCACAAATTTGGAGAAAGGATAATACTGGAAATAGCTCGGGTGACGGAATGAGTTCTGGGTGAATTATAGATGATAGCGTGTCTTTCTCAGATAAGGGATACTGGAGCCCCCTCGGTGTACAATACCAAAAGGGGGGCCCTGTTAGAGGAAACATATACGCTGTTTGAAGCCTTCGCTAACGGCCTGAAGCAAGAGGATGCGCGGAAGGCATTTCTGGCCGGCGAAATAATTCAAAAGGGGACCTACCAGACCAGAGAAAGTTTTTGGGCAACCATCTACCACCGCTACCTGGCTGTCTGTCCCGAATGGATTATACCGGCATTAAGCGAAAGCAGAAAATATGGTCAAGGTTCAAACGAATTCCGTTCACTCACCTACCTGTATCATGTACTGAGAGACAGTTTAACGTATGATTTTGTTACCGAAAGAATATGGGAGCGGTGGCAAAGCGGAGCAAGCCATATCAACACCTCTGATTACCACGATTTCTTAACCAGGAAAGCAGAAACCTTTCCGAACATACAGAAATGGAGTGATTACGCCCGCATCCACGCGGCTCAAACTACCCTTGCCAATCTCCGAAACCTAGGCTTCCTCACCGGCAAACGCATTAAACACATCCACCGGCCATCTATCTCTGATGAAACGATTTACCACCTCCTCTGCATCCTATTCGCCGAGGGGAAAAGTGGTAAAGCAATTATTGGCTCGCCTGATTGGCGGCTTTTCCTGTGGGATGAAAACGATGTGTCACATGCTTTGAACCGGCTCTCACAACTAAAGTGGATCCGTTTTGAAAAAGGCGGCAACACAGTGATTTTAGAGCTCGTACGCCGACCCGAAGACATGATCAACCGAATGGAACATGGAGGAAACCAGTGAATACTGTTGACTGGCAGTGGAAACTTAACGAGGCTATAGACCGGCTTAAATACCACTACGAGCACATCGGACGTAAGACTGGCTACCCTTTCCTGGGTATCGTCTACTCGCCGGATATGGAAAGGACGGTACTGAAAGAATGGAGTATCTTAAGGAAATCTCTGGAGGATGAGTTTGATTTTCGCACCATTGATGTGATGGAAGTCACCCACAACGTTGTTGAGAGTGTGGGAGTCGATACAATTGTCCAGAATATAGAAGAGCCAATGCCGGGTTCAAATCCGGAACATGAGCTGGGCCACATGTGGATAACAGCAATTGCCCAGGAGGTAAGGGCTAATCTGGAAGAAATATCGCAAGATGCTAACAAGAGCCAGAAAAGAGTAATCGTTTTGAAAAGACTCGCTGCTCTGTACCCTGCGGCCACGCCAAAGCAGCTCATGCACACGCTGTGGAACAGCTCAAATGCAAACCTTACAACACCGGTGGTGGTCCTGATCCCGGGAACTATGATCGAAAAACGCGTTTACAACTTTGTGAACAAGGTTAGGGAATTTATGTACCGCGGTGACATCCTTTAAGCTGTCTGCGGCGATAAACCTGGAGGAGTGTTATATTGTTTAGAGTTAAGAGGAAACAACTATGCTGATCAAGGACATTTTCGATGTGCCGATAGAGAACGACATAGATCCGGTAATAAAGGTAGGAGACCGGGCGGACAATCGAAAGCTGGCCTCTGAGATCGACAGCTACGTGGTGACCCCGAATATCGAGAGGTATCTGGATAATTTCCTGGAGCACTATACCGACTCCATACGCGTATCCACTGATGAGATAGGGGTATGGATATCCGGCTACTTCGGATCGGGTAAATCCCACCTGGCAAAGATAGCCTCGCTGCTCGTCGAAAACAGGACCCTGGATAGTGTTCCTGCCATCAAACGCTTTCAGGCCCGCATTCCTGCAGACGCGCCACTGAAGGATTCGATCATTCGCAGCCTCTCCAGGATCGACCAGTGTGAGACAGAGATTCTGGCCTTCAACCTGAATACACTGCAGGACAGCAAGACTACACCCCTGCCCAAGCTCCTCCTCTCTCAATACTATATTTCCAGGGGGTACAGTGGAAACCTCTTGTACGCCAGGGTAATCGAGTCGGAGATGGACATAAGGGGCAAGCTTGACCAGCTCCACACCGCAGTGGAAGCCATCGCCGGGAAACCCTGGCATGAGCTTTACCAAAACCTCGCCTTTTACTCCCGAGCTCTCTACCAGGCGGCTGTGGAAACTGCCCCGGACGCCTTTCCCGCAACAGGAGACGTTCAGAGAGCTTTAAAGAGCGCGGAAAGCGGCGAACTGTTCAACATCCGGTTACTCATCAAGACTATTCTGGATAATCTTCACGAAAAGGAGAGGAGGGTGGGCAAACCCTGCCGCTTCGTATTCGTAATGGACGAATCGGGCCAGTGGATAGAGGATGATGAGGGAAAGCTGGCCACACTTACTGCCCTGGTTGAAGAAGCTGCCCAGGAGGGCAAGGGCAGGATCTGGGTGTTGGTAACAACCCATGAAGATATGCCCTCGATTTATCAAAACGCACGAGCCCTAAGGGCTGATATGAAAAAAGCTGAAGGAAGATTTCGCCACAAGTTCAGCCTGACCACTGAGAATATCGAGCTGGTCCTGGAAGATCGCATCTTTAAAAAGACCCGGGCCGGGAAAGACGAGGTGATTGCCGCTTATGAGCGAAACTCCGGTTCCCTGCGCGATCTGGGCGAGCTGAAGAACACCGCTCAACAGCTTCCTGAATGCACCCCGGATCGTTTTCCCACCTTCTATCCCTTTTTTCCATACCAGATCCACCTGATCCCGGAAATTGTCAAGAGTTTAAGAAGCTCAGGCGGGAGAGGGGAGCAGCTATCCGGATCCACACGCACCCTGCTGGCAATTTCCCAGGACATTATCCGCTTTGGAAGACGCAAGTATCTGGAGAAGCCGGTAGGAGATGTAATCTCTTTCGACGAAGTGTACCAGAACCTGGCCGGCGAAGCGGAGGTTTCTCCGGATATACGAAAGGATATGAGACGAATCGAAGAATTAGTGAAGGGAGCCACCGGTCTTACCCGGCGGGTGGCAGAAGTGCTATACCTGATCCACGAACTTTCCTATATTCCCCGAACCCTGGACAATCTGGCACGTCTGCTGGTCGAACATACGGACGAGCAGCTTAGCACGGTGATGGAGAGGATAAAACCGGAACTGGACAAGCTTATAAGCGCCAAACTGGTCGCCAGGATCGGTGAGGAATTCGAATACCTGACCGGAGAGCGCAGGACCTTCGAAGAGGAGGTGGAGGAGGATAAGCCGGGTAAGTGGCAGGACCTGGAAGCGGGTATGGCGGAGTTCGCAACCACTGATGTTCTTGGATTCAGTGCCGTGCCTTTCGGGGGAAAGGAGTTTCCTGTACACCTCTATCTGGATGATGTATCCGTAACCAGGCAGGGCGATGTGAATGTCTACATGTTTGCTTCACTGACCGGCGAGAGTATAGCCCAGCTTGAAAATCGCAGCCTTGGTCCGGGCAAGCAGAACAGCATATTCGTACTGAGTGAACGGATAGGCGGATTTGACGAGAGATTACGCTACTACCTGGGCATGAAAAGGGTTATCGACCGCTGGAAAGGCGATCCAAATAAAAGCAGCGATGCGCGCACCCTGGCTTCCGAAAAGGAGTCGCAAGACTTGAGTAAGGTTCGCCGCCGATTGGTGGATGAGATACATAACGGTTTTAAACGCGCACACCTGGTGTTCAGGGGCTCAAGCAGGATGATCTATCCAAAATCTGGGCAGTCCGCCGGAGAAGCTGTAAAAAGCGAGCTTGCCTCTTGCTTTCCCACTCTCTATCCCAAGTATGAAAAGTGCCCCGTCAGGATTGCCAACGAGCAGCGGGCAATAATCGATGTGCTCAAAGGAGCAAAAAAGATAGATCCGGATGTCAAGGCTCTTAAGATTTTAACCGTCACCGGACAGATTAAACCACAGAGCCCGCTTTTGGAGAACATTCGTATATTCCTCTCGGCCCGGCAGGAAAAGAGCATGCGTACCCTGGGAAAAGAGATCCTGGATGAGTTTTCAACTCCCCCATACGGATGGGACCCTGCCGCTGTACGCGTTGGTGTGGCCGCCTTGATCAGGGCAGGAGATATAAGCCTGCTCATCAACAAGAAAGCATATACCAATCCGGCAGATGCAGAGTTGCAAACTGCCTTACGGGTAAGCCATGTCTTCAATAAGATCGAAATCGTCCTGGAGGAGGCTGTCATCGATATTGAAATGCTGACCGAAGTCCGCAGCCTGCTCATAAAGCTGACGGGAAACATGAAGATCGACGAAACCCCTGCAGCTCTATCGGAAAGCTTCGAAAGTATGGCGAAGGAGCTTTTGGAAAAGGCTGATAAGACCATGTATTGGGCGAAAGCGGCCAGGTTCCCTCTAGCGGAATCGTTCACCGAGGCTTTTGAGTTTTTCGATAAATTGTTCAAGCTGAGCCATGCCAACCACCGCATCAAATTCCTTTACGATGCAAAGAGCAGAATCGTTGAAGGCTATAGGAACACGATCCATGATACCGATAGTTTTATCCGGAAATGGGGAAGCTCCTACACGGAAGCGAGGGTGTTTACAGACTCGCTGACACCTGTAAAGTACCGCCTGCCTCAACAGGGTGTATCCTTAAAATTCCTGACTGCTTTCAAGCATGCGCTGGAGGGAAAAACTCTTTTAGATATGCAGGTCTGGAGAGATATTCAAGGGCTTAAAGTATCGGCTACGGTAGAGC
The DNA here is from genome assembly GCA_030604195.1 of Spirochaetales bacterium. Classification (GTDB taxonomy): domain Bacteria; phylum Spirochaetota; class Spirochaetia; order SZUA-6; family DRHE01; genus DRHE01. The sequence continues at coordinate 5,577 of JAUVWI010000077.1, read as the reverse complement.
TGGAAAAGCTTTCGATTGAATGCAGGGAAGATGCCCGTAATACTATTCAGGCTGCGTTTGCTGCCGTTCCTGAAAACATTGACCGGAGCGCACTTCCCATCGATACCTTAACCGAGCTTCTTGACACCATTGAACAGGGTGGAAGCGGCTTTGAAGCTCTATCCTTTCCCGAACAGGCCGGCTATCGGGTGAAGCAGTTGGATGAAGCCGTGCGCAGGGAAATGGATAAGAAAAGGAGAGAGGGAGGAAAAAAGTCCGGAAAAAAAAGAGTGCTTTTGAAGATTTCCGAGGCGGCTGGGATTGAGCTCATCCAAAACGACAGAGATATTGAAGTAATGCTGAACAATCTTAAAAAGGCCATCAAAGGAAAGCTGGATAACGGCTATGAGGTGGAAATTAACTGATGGAGCAGCAACACAAGAAAATCATAAAATCGATAAGTCTTGAGATTCGCCACCTGCTTGAAGGATGGTACGACGTTGCGGGTGAGTTTCATGCAGGAGACCTGGAACAACGGCTCAACCAGATCGGCGTGTGGCGGGATAAAGCGCCGAAGCCTGTTGAAGAGCTGCCCCACCTGAGCGACCCCGATAGAAAAGCCCGGGAGGTTATCGACGTCTACATAAGCTATCGTGAAGAGACGGGCGTCAACCGGCCCGAGGCAGCGGCCGAGTTTATTCGCGAATCCGCCTATAGCTGGGCCAATCGGCTTTTTACGCTACGCTGCCTGGAGGCCAGAAGTCTTATCGACGAGGTGATCCTGCAAAAAGAGGTATACGGAAACCGTTCCCTCGTTCACCACCGTTTTGCCCGAAAAAACCCGGAAGCCTGCGCAGGGGAAGACGACGGTCTCTTTGCGGTTCTTTTCTCTGTCCTTACTGAGAGAGCAAAGGAGCTTCCCTTTGTTTTCGACCCTGATTCTCCGGCGGTTTGCTTAAGGCCTTCGGTGCCGGCCATCAAACGCTGTATTGCCCTGTTATCCGGAACAGCATCCGGCAAGAACCAGGACCCCGCAACAGACGATATTTTTGAAGCTGCCGATGCCCTGGGATGGGCCTACCAGTTCTGGAACACGGAGGAGAAGGACCGGGTTTTCGAACGTCTCAGTGCCATAAAAGGGTTCAAGATTGCAGGAAATGACATCATTTCCGTCACCCAGCTCTATACCGAACCCTATATGGTGAAGTTCCTGGTACAAAATTCCCTGGGTGCTCTATGGATGGGAATGCACATTGAATCCAAACTGTTTTCCGGCTGGGAGTATTATGTTGGCTTTGCAGACCGTGCCGGGTGTAAAAAGCGTCCTGTAAAGGAGATCACCTTTTTTGATCCGGCCTGCGGATCCGGCCACTTCCTGGTTGAAGCCTTCGATCTTTTATATGAGATGTACCTCGAGGAGGGTGAGCTTGCAGGGCCGAATGAGATTGCCGCCTCCATCCTCAACCATAACCTCTTCGGAGCGGACATCGATGAACGGGCTGTGCAGATAACCAGGGCAGTCCTGCTGATGCGGGCCAGGGAGAAGGCATTAGAGCTCCCGGGAACTTCACTGAAGCAATTCCACGATCATATAATCGCTGCCAACATTCATCTTCCTGAAACTAAGGACCACCTGAAACAGTTCCTGAACCGCTACCCGGTGGACAGGCCTTTGGCCGGAGCAATAGAGGAGGTGTTTGACGGCCTGAGGAATGTACAGGAAATCGGCACCCTGGCGCAAATCGAAGAACCGATCGAAAAGGAGCTTAAAGCGATTAAAAGCCAGTCAGAGAGCTGGCAGAAGTCAGGCAGACAGCAAACGCTTTTTGCAGAGATGCGGACTGCTGTTCAGGGTGAGCTGCCCATGGAAATGGAATCATTTGAGGAGTGGCAGACAACGGTCATCGATAGACTTCGCTCCCATTTCGACTCCGAAGCGAAGAGCGCTGACCGCCTTCAAGCCTTCTTTGGACGGGAAGCCGCCAGGGGGATCGCGCTTTTCAACCTTTTATCCCGAAGGTACGATGTGGTGGCAACCAATCCGCCTTACATGGGCAGTAAGAACATGGGGCCGGTGCTAAAACGGTACGTGGAGAACCGTTACCGGCCAGGAAAACGTGATCTGTATGCCGCCTTCATTTTGCGCTGCCTCGAGATGACGGCACTTTCAGGCAAGCTGGCCATGGTCACCCAGCAGTCCTGGATGTTCCTGCGCTCTTTTGTAGAGATGCGGGCTGTTGATGAGGACAAGCTTAAGGACCTCGGGACCGGCGCCTTCAAGGGATTGCTGCGGGATACTACGATAGAGACCCTGGCGCATTTGGGACCCAGAGCATTTGCTGAAATCAGCGGCGAGGTGGTCAATATCGCCCTCTTTACGCTGGCCAAGGCGGTACCGTCAGAGGAGCACCGGCTGACCGCGTTCCGGCTGATCGGCCCGAAGAGCCCGCAGCAGAAGGACAGACTGCTGCGTGAGTCTATTAAAGCAGGATGCCAATAAGTTGTATTGATTGATTATGGAGACTAATATGGCTAAAGAGATTAAGCCCTTTATAAATATAGGTCCAGGGCACATTATCAAGGAGGACCTGGAAGCTCTAAACTGGACCCAGTGGGACCTGGCTGAAATTATAGGTATGTCCGAGAAAACGGTTGGTAAGATTTTAAATAATAAAACATTGATAACCTTTGAGACTGCCCGCCTTCTGAGTAAGGCATTCGGTCAATCGACCAGGTTCTGGATGAACCTGGATGCTAAATATCGCTTGTGGGAGCATGAAGAAAACAGTAGAGAAAAGACAGCCGAAAAGCTTGCCGGAGTATATAAGTATATGCCTGTTAAGGAGATGATTAAAAAGGGATGGCTAAGTTACTATTTAAGAACTGATGATCTTATAGAACAGGTAAAGAGCTTCTGGAATATCCCTGATTCAAATTTATCATTCATGAATAAACCGGCTACTTGTTTTCGAAAATCTGATGCTTTTAGCTGTTATGAGCAGTACTATATCCAGACCTGGTTTCAGATGGCAAAAAAGGGTGCAAGCTTCTTTAAAACAGGAACATATATTAAATCAAGGCTGGAGAATCTATCTTATAATTATACTCAGTATACCCAGAAAACAGACGGAATAGAAATATTTCTGAAAGAGCTTGAGAGTGCGGGAGTGTCGTTTTTCATTTTAAGCCGCCTGCGAAAAACTTATCTGGATGGCGCCGCATTTGTACATGAGGGAAGGCCCGTCGTTGTCTATACTGCCAGGCACGACCGGGTGGACAATTTCTGGTTTACCCTGGCCCATGAAATAGCGCATGTGCTGCTTCACCTTTCTGACGGCAAGGGTGAATACCTGGACAACATGGATCAGGAACGCTCCGGGATGAAAGAAGAGCAGGCTGACGCGTTTGCCTTAAAAATGATTAAAGCAAAAGAGATTATTGATTACTGCTCCCCGTTCAAGCAGCATATTTCGGTGGCGCGTGTGAGACAGTGCGCTCAATACTTAGAGGTAGGTGAAGCCCTGGTTGTGGGCGTGCTTCAGTACTGCGGCGTTGTGCCCTACAGGAATCTCAATCGGTTTAAAACAAAGGTTTCGCCGTTGATTCCAGAGCGATACTTCGTGGAGAGACGATTAGTAAATGGATAGAAAAAATATAGGATAATGCATGGATGGCAGGCATAAACGATTTTTTAGAACATTCATGTCTGATATATTGGAACGTCAGTTACTGGAGTGACAGTGGACAGGATTGATCTTCCCAGGGGAATGAAGTTTTGAAGTCTGCGGTGAGAGCCCTTTTTACCGAAAGTGAGCTACGAGCGCTCCTGGATCGAGAAGAGGGCCAGTTCCTGGAATTTAAATCTCTTTGGGATCAGTCCCGCGATCCACCAGGACCCCTCGATCGTCGCAAAGCCCGCGATTTTGTGGCTAAAAACGTTGCCGCGTTTGCCAACGCTGATGGAGGCACGCTCCTGTTGGGTGTTGAGGACGATGGCACTCCTTCCGGACACGGATATCCGGAGGAGGTTCTTGATAAGCTGTTTGCAGTGCCTGAACAACGGCTGCGCCCATCGGTCCGCTGCGTGGTTCAACGGATTTTCATTAACAGAAAAGAAATTCTGATCTTTCAGGTACCCTCTGCTCTCGGCGCGGTGATGTTTATAGGGAATGGATTCCCTTATCGCGTTAGTGACCATGTTGTGCATGAACCGCAGGAAGTCATCAATGAACGAAAGGATGCGTACCGCAGGGTTGGGTATGAGCAACGGATCCGACAAGAGGCAACGCTGGAGGATATTGACTTCAATCTAGCGATGCAGTTTTTGAAGAGCACGGTATTCCGTGGACGAAGCACCGAAGAGCTACTTGCGCGCTATGGGCTGATCATCCCTCGAGCCGGATCTCCTGCTATAACGAATGCCTGTTTGCTTCTATTCGCCAAGCCTCCAATAACGCGGTGGCATCCGCGCGCAGGGATCCGTTTTTTCCGCGTTGCCGGGAAAGAGCGTCTTCATGGGAGAGAACGTAATGTAACTCAGATCAGTCGAATCGATTCACCGGTATCGTCGGCGATACTGGAAGCACATCGCCTGGCTAAAGAACAGATACGGCGCTCAGAAAAACTTCACGACCTCTTTTTCCGCGAAATGCCTGAATACCCCGAATTTGCCTGGCAGGAGTCAGTAGTCAATGCCTTCGCACACAGGGACTATGAGGACCAATCTCGGGAGATCGAAGTCTGGTTCTTCAACGACCGTATGGAGGTAAAGAACCCGGGGGAGCTGGTTCCGCCTGTCACCCTCGATTTACTCCGTCAGCGAAAACCGGTTCATGCCAGTCGCAATCCGCTCATCGTCCGCCTGTTAGCCGATGTGGGACTCATGCGTGAGGAGGGGGAAGGTATACCCCGAATTTTTGACGAGATGGAAGGCTCTTTTCTTCGACCGCCGGAGTTTACCATCGAAGCTGGAGAGTTCATGGTCACCCTGCGTAACGAGCCGACCTTCACCGGGCCCAGTCAGGAGTGGCAGGATATAGTGCAGACTATGCCTCTATCGGTGTCACAGAAGCGAATTCTCCTGGCCCGGCCGGAGGGCTTCGCGAACGAGGACTATCGACATTTGAATAACGTGGACCGGGACCAGGCTTACCGAGAGATTCAGGATATGGTTTCGAAGGGCATGATTATGCCGGCGGAAGCGCCAGGTCGCGGCGCATTCTACCATATTGCACCAGACCTCCGGGAAGCGGAAGCGTTCCTCCAGGCGCGTTTACCGCGCCTTAGAGAATACTTCGCGGCGAGGAAATACCTTACAAATGCGGCCTTTCGCGAGATGTTCCAGGTTCTTCGTGTGCGGGCGGTCAGGGAGCTAAACCGGCTTGTTCGAGAGGGATTCCTTAAACTACAGGGGAAGGGCCGTGGCGCTCGCTACGTACCTGGTCCCGGACTCGAGACATCGGCTCGGGTTGGGAATAAATGAATCAAAAAATGAATCAGCATAAATCCTTTCCATATAAAGAGATATCAGGGAATGAACATTAAATGAATCATTATTTTCGCCTGGCTCTGAAGCGTATAAGAAAACTGAACCCGAAG
>JAUVWI010000087.1 GCA_030604195.1 Spirochaetales bacterium | reverse complement strand
CGTCCAGCAGACCTGGATAAAACCAATTGAGTAATTATTCCAGCCCGCACTGCAGCAAAAACCTATCCCAGCACTCCATAATTCTCCCTCCCGGCCCTATTAAAAGTAATGATGCGTCAGTACTGTCTCCTCCCGGCCTACCTTGCCGGAGGCTTGAAAAGGCTGTAACATTTTGTTCCAGTGTAACCAGGTGTACGTTAAGAAAAGTTACACTTACCGCTGCTTCCTGCGCGCCCGCCGGTGCAGGGTCTGCCGGCTTATGCCAAGCATCAGCGCGGTAAGACTCTGATTTCCATCAACCCTTTTCAGAGCCTCCTCGATTAATAGATCTTCAGATTCTTTAAGGCTGGGAAGGTTCTCTAACGAAGTATAAAGGGAATGGATGCTCCGGGTCGCCGGTCTCTTAATTCCAGCCGCAGGATGATCTCCGACCACCATTTTGAAGCTTTCTAAGGAGAGCTTGCCTTTGTTATGACAGCTTACCGCATCATGGATAAGGGACTTCAACTCCCTGATATTGCCGGGAAAATCATATACGGACAGCAGATTGAAAAGCTCTGGCGGCGCTGCAGGCTCAGTTTTGCCCAGCTCGGAAGCCGCCTTTTTTATAAAATAGTTTGCCAGCAGGGGGATATCTTCCCGCCGCTGCCGGAGCGGCGGCACTTCAATGCGATGGTGAAGCAGGCGATAATAGAGATCGCTTCTGAACTTCTCTTTATCCCGCAAGCGAGCAAGATCCCTGTTTGTTGCTACAATCAGGCGTGCATTGCTCTTTTTAACATTATCAGAACCCAGGGTAAAATATTCCCGCTCCTGAACCAGCCGGAGCAGCTTCACCTGGGAGGCAGCACTTAGATCCCCGATTTCATCTAAAAAGAGAGTTCCATCTGCAGCTTTTTCTATCAATCCCGGCCGGGCTCGATCAGCTCCCGTAAAGGCCCCCCTGCTATGGCCGAAAAGTGTATCGGCAAAGAGGTTGTCGTCCAATCCGGCAAGGTTTACAGCGACCAGGTTACCCAGCCGCCCGCTCAAACTATGTATTGCCCTGGCAACCAGTTCCTTGCCCACACCGGTCTCTCCCGTTATAAGCACCGGCTTTGAGGTCAAGGAGATGGATTCAATGTATTTAAATATGGCCTGCATTTTATCGTTGTTGGTGATTATGGCGGCAAATGCTTCCGGATGCTGCAAATTCCCGCCCAGAAGGTTCTCCTTAAGCAGGATATTCTCGCAGCGCAGTTCGTGAAACTCTAAAGCTTTATTAACTATTGTTATAAGACGGGTTTGCTCAACGGGTTTGACAATGTAGTCAAAAGCCCCGGCCTTTATACAGCGTACGGCAGTATCCACATCATCAATCCCGGTTATCACCACCACTGGAATTTCCGGATAGCGGGCAGCCACACTGGTAAGGAGGTCTTCACCTGAAATACCGGGCATGCGCAAATCAAGAAGGACCAGAGAGACCCTTTGACCGGAGAGAATGTTAAGGGCTTCTTTTCCGCTTTGACAGCAAATGATGTTTTCTATACCCTCGCCAATAAGCTGCAGCTCATAACCCTTCAAGGCATAGACCTCATCATCCACTACCAGAACCGGAAGATCAGCAGAGTTTTTTATAGATCCACTCGATCTACTCATACCACTCCCAGCGCAACTTGCAGCCACAACCGAAGTTCTAATAGCAAAAATACCAAATAATATATTCGGGCGCTGGACTTGATAATTTGTTGCGCTGAAAGCGCAAAATTCTAAAGGCAATAGCATAGCTCAATTATATCCATAGCGGTCTTCGACCGCAATGGACTTAAAACTTCTTGCTATAATAACAAGATTATGAGCTGTCATAGCCCATATCTGCCATAGTCTCTACCTGGGAACCTTTAGAATTACCCTGACCGTAGTGCCGCGGTTGACTTTTGAGCTGAATTTCAACTCTGCGTCATAAGATTTTAGTATTCTCTCAGCAATGGACAGCCCCAGCCCGACTCCGCCTTTGGTCCTTTTACTGGTAAAAAAGGGGTCCTTGATCCGCGGCAGCAGTTCACGGGGAATGCCGCTTCCCTGATCCTTGATGGTCAGAAAGATCACTCCCTTTTTTTTATCGTAATGAGTGGCAACCTGAACCCCCTTCTCTTCATCCGGCAGCGCTTCTATTGCATTTTGAATGAGGTTAATAATTACCTGCTCCAATTTCTGGGCGCTGCCTATAACCTCGGGAAGGTGCTTGCCATATTTTACCTGGAAGTGGGCGCTCCTCTTTTTGATTGGATTCGCCAGAAGAGCGATCGCATTTTCAACTGCCAGATTAATATCAACCTTCTCATTCATATCGGAAGGATCGGGTCTGGAAAAATCCTTCAAGTTTTTCACTATATGCATGATCCGGTTGGCGCCCTCGGTCACTCCATCAAGCAGCTCCTCCATTCTCGCCCTGAGCACCGAATACTTGAAACGGCCTACATAAAACTCCCCTCTCTCCTTAAAATAGCTGTCTAAAACAGGCTGGGCTCCCACCCACATCTCCCGCAACAGGGGCGTGTTCAGAGTAATAAAATTTGTGGGGTTATTGATCTCATGAGCCACTCCTGAAACAAGGGTGCCAAGGGTGATCATCTTATCCGCCTGGGCCAGCTCCTCTATATGCACTCTCTCCTGCTCCTCGTAATGCTTTCGTGAGGTGATATCGCGGTTAGTCACCCTTGTGCCCAGAGAGCGGCCGCTCTGGTCGCTGACCCGGCGACAGTCATGACTGATCCAGCGTTCCTTGTCGCTCCTGGTGATAATCCGGAACTCCATGGAATTCATCTCTTCGCCAAGGGGCTCCCGGCTGAAATGTTGAAATACCCTCTCCTTGTCTTCGGGATGAATAATCGATTCGATCAGAGCGGGATCTTTGCTGAACTCCTGGGCCGTGTAGCCGGTAACCCGTTCGCACGAGGGAGAGATGTAATTGAAACAGCCATCAGGACCGAGCCAGTATTCCCAGTCATAGGTAAAGTCAGCCATGGCCCGAAAGCGCTGCTCGGTAAGTATCTGCCGTTGAACGGAACGTTTCCTCTCATAGTAGAGAAAGAGAGCCGTAGCCATGATAAAGAATAAGAAACCATAACTTTCCAGGTTCATCTTCAGGTCAGGGTTCTGTGTAAACCTTATCAGCACTACCTCTATAAGCAAAAACCAGGTCAATCCCAAAAGCATATAGAGCATAACAATCCGAACATGCTCTGAAATCCTGTTTAAAATCCGCATGGAGTCCTCCAATTGCATTCGGATTTTACCTGATGGCCGCTTATAAAGCAAATTTCTTTTAACAACCCTGGCCGGCAGCGGTTAATCAGGCTATAATAGGAAAGTTATGTTCTTGTTCGCCATCCATTTAACTTTGAAACAATACAGTGAAGATAAGCTGGCCCTGCTGATCCCTTTAAGGTTCCGCCTGTTCATGATCTTTATAACCCTCTTTATTCTCTTCGCCCTTTTGAGTTTTACCCCGGGGGGAATAACAGAGCTCTTTACAGCAGCCAATACATTACCCCTGCTGATTGTGCTTTTTTCCCTGCTCTCAAGCCTCTACCAGGAAAGCTGGACCTGGGAGCGCTCCACAGATCTGCTGCAGTATAAATTCGGCCTTCTCTTTTTATATAAAAACCAGACTTTTAAATTAAGCGATCTTGAAAGGGTGGAGATCTCACTTATAAAAAGGAGCAGTATTCCGGCAAAACCGAGGGCAGTGATCGCTCTTTCCCTTCATGACCGGAAGGGGGGCAGCTACCGCCTGGAAAACTCTTCATTCAGCCGCCTCAAAGAGATCACCACCATGGGTGAAAAAATTGCTCTTTTTTGTGAAATTCCGCTGGTAAAACCCGCCCCTTAACGAATGGCTTTAACGAATGGTCTTAAAAACTCCTGGCGGTCAGCAGCTATTCCGGATCAGAATAGAGAAAACAGGCTACATGGTGGTTCTTTTCCACCTCTTTTATCCGGGGTATATTATTTTTGCATTTGTCAGCCATGGCATTGGGGCAGCGATCATAGAAGTAGCAGCTGCTCCTCTCCTGATCCGGAGAGGGCACATCACCTTCCAGGATAATCCGCTGCCGCTTACGCTCTATTACCGGGTCTGGTATGGGTACGGCTGAAAGCAGGGCTTTGGTGTAGGGGTGCAGCGGTTTTTTGTAGAGGGTAATTGAATCGGTAATCTCAACGATAATCCCTAAGTACATTACAGCAACCCGGTCACTGATATGCTCGATTACAGCCAGGTCATGGGCAATGAAGAGATAGGTAAGTTCAAACTCATCCTGCAGGTCGTTAAGCAGGTTTAAAATCTGTGACTGGATGGATACATCCAGGGCGCTCACCGGTTCATCGGCCAGGATCAATTTGGGGTTCAGGGCCAGGGCCCTGGCCACGCCAATTCGCTGGCGCTGTCCGCCGGAAAACTCGTGGGGATAGCGGTTGATAAAAAAGCGGGAGAGGCCGACCTTTTCCATAAGCTCTTCAACCTTTTTGCGAATATCCTGCCGTGACATATCTATTAATTTACGGTTCGCATACACAGTCAGGGGCTCGGCAATAATGTCCCCTGCGGTCATGCGTGGATTAAGGGAAGCGTATGGGTCCTGAAAGATCATCTGCATGTCCATTCTGGCTTTGAGCATTTCCCGTTTTGTGATCCGGCAGAGATCCTGGCCGTTAAAAAACACCTCTCCGGCAGTGGGGGTGTAGAGCTGGGCTATGGCCCGGGCCGTGGTCGATTTGCCGCAGCCCGATTCACCAACCAGACCCATTGTTTCTCCGGAGCGGATAACAAAATCGATTCCATCCACCGCGCGTATAGAGCCTACCTGCTTCTTGAAGAGCAGTCCCTCCTCAATGGGAAAGTGCATCTTAAGATTCTTAACTTCCAGGAGAATGTTATTATCAGCCACCTAAAGTTCCTCCTTAAAGAGCCAGCAGCTTACAGAGCGCTTTTCGCCTATGGCGATTACGGGCGGATATTTTTTCCGGCAGATATCCATGGCCTGCTTACAGCGGGGATGAAATGGACAGCAGTCGGGAAGATCGATAACATTCGGGGGCTGTCCCTCAATTGAAAAGAGCTTGGCCTTGTGCGGCTGATCAAGCCTGGGCACGGACTTTATCAAACCTTTAGTATAGGGGTGCTGGGGATCGTGAAAAAGATCATCAACCGGGGCTTTCTCCACGATCCGGCCGGCATACATTACGCAGATATTGTCGCACATTCCGGCAACCACACCCAGATCATGGGTAATCATTATTACCGCTGTGCCAAGCCTCACAGAGAGATCCTTGATGATCTCCAGGATCTGAGCCTGTATGGTTACATCCAGGGCAGAGGTTGGTTCATCGGCAATCAGAATTTCCGGGTGGCAGCTTAAAGCCATGGCTATCATTACCCGCTGGCGCATGCCGCCGGAAAATTGGTGGGGGTAGTCATCGACCCGTTTGCCCGGATTAGGAATACCCACCAACTCCAGCATCTCCACCGCCCTTTTTTTGGCATCTTTCCTATCCATACCCTGGTGCAGGCGAATTGTCTCCACCATCTGGGTGGAAATCCTCAGGAAAGGGTTAAGGGAGGTCATCGGGTCCTGGAAGATCATTGAAATACGATTGCCCCGAAGCTTGCGAATTTCATCGTTGGTCATCTCAAAGATGTTTTTGCCGGCCAGCAGCGCCTTTCCAGCCATGATCTTTCCCGGGGGGGAGGGAATAAGTTTCATCACCGAGAGATTGGACACAGATTTTCCACAGCCGGATTCCCCGACAATGCCGAGTGTTTCCCCCTTATGAAGCTCAAAGGAGACCCCGTCCACCGCCTTGACAATACCGTCGTCCGTATTGAAGTAGGTTTTTAGATTTTCGACTTTCAATATTACATCATTGTTCGTCATAATATACTCTCTATAGCTTGTTCTTGCTCTGCGGGTCCAGGGCGTCTCTCAACCCATCGCCCAAAAAATTCATGGAAAAAAGGAATATAACCATGGCAATAGCCGGGAAGAAGAGGCGCCAGGGGAACAGGTTCATACCCTCTACTCCTTCGCTTACCAGGGAGCCCCAGGAGGCAAAGGGAGCCTGAACTCCCAGCCCCAGAAAGGAGAGGAAAGACTCCATCATAATGAAGGAGGGAATCCTCAGTGTACTGAAGACCACAATAATCCCCAGGGTGTTAGGCACAAGATGGCGGAAGATAATCCGGAAGTTACTGGCGCCTGCCGAACGTGCCGCCTCCACAAACTCTGCGTTCTTCAGTGAGATAATCTGCCCGCGCACCACTCTGGCTACAGTAAGCCAGCTCACAATTGCCAGGGCAAAAAAGAGATTTAAGATATTCCTGCCGAACAGGGCCATCAAGATGATCACCAGCATCATGTATGGCAGACCGTACATCACATCAATGATCCGGGTGATGATGTAGTCGATTCTGCCGCCAAGGTATCCGGCCAGCGCCCCGATGAAAATACCGATTAAAACCGATGTCAGGGTTCCGATCAGGCCTATGGCAATAGATACCTGCCCCCCGTAGATAATCCTGGCCAGGATATCGCGGCCAAGAGGATCAGTGCCAAAAATATAACGCCTTTCATGTACTTTGACTGTCTTGCCGTCAATTTTTATAGTCGCGGTTTCGACCTTTTTGCGCAGCGCTTGAAGTTCATCTTTTTCCTGATCGCTGAGCTGATCGCGGCCCATCTTCCGGGCCATGGCCAGCATCATGGATTCCTCCCGTTCCAGGAGCAGCTCACCCGCCGTTTTGGTTATCGAGGGGGGAAGATACTGATGCTCAATTACCTGGCGCTTATAGGAGTAGATCGGCAGGATCGAGGCGGAAAGGGACAATACGGCATAGAAGACAACCATGACCAATCCATATATTGCCATCTTATTTTTTTTCAGCCTTCTCCAGGCATCCTTCCAGAGGCTGACGCCCTTTAGAGGCTGGTTTAGCTCATTAACCGTCGGTTCTTTTAATTTTGTCTCCATGCCCTGCTCCTCTAGCTGTAGGAAATCCTGGGATCCAGGTAACCGTATATGATGTCTACAAGAAAGTTCATGATAATCAGGATAACCGAATAGACTATCACTGTGCCCATGAGCAAGGTGTAGTCCCGGTTAAAGGCCGCCTGCACGAAGAACTGACCCAATCCGGGAATCCGGAAGATACGCTCCACCACCACAGAGCCGGTTATGATACCGGCAAAGGCCGGCCCCAGGTAACTGACCACGGGCAGCAGGGCGCCTTTCAGCACGTGCTTGAACATTATCACTGTCTCCCCCAACCCTTTGGCCCGGGCGGTGCGTACATAGTCACTGCGCAAGGCCTCCAGGATACTGGCCCTGGAAAGACGGGCCATATAGGCAAAGTAAGGCAGGGTGAGCGTGATCAGGGGCATGATGATAGTTACCCAGCCGTACCTGCCGGTGATCCAGCCCGAAGTGGGAAGCCAACCCAGCTTCAGAGCCAGGAAGTACATGAGCACCGGGCCCACCACGAAATTCGGCACGGTAATGCCAAAGACAGCAATCGACATGGCCGTGTAATCCTGCCAGTTGTTCTGCCGGAGCGCCGAGATCATACCCGCGCCGATTCCCAGGATCACAGAGAGCCCGAGCGCCATGGTGCCAAGCAGCATAGATTTGGGCAGACTGTTGAAAATGAAGAATTTCACATCGTGATCAGGGTAGCTGAATGAAGGACCCAGGTCGCCACGTGTAATATCCAGCAGGTAGCGGCCATACTGCTGCAGCAGGGGTTCATCCAGATGGTACTTCTTCTCGATATTCTTGAGAATCTCCGGCGGCAGCCTCTTCTCCTTGTCAAAAGGCCCTCCAGGGGCTATCCGGATTATGAAAAAACTCATCGTTATGATGATAAAAAGTGTCGGTATGAGCCCGATAAAGCGGCGGATGATAAATTTAGTCATACTTTCTTCCTAAGAATTATCTGGTGAAGATTTTATTATAGAGGTCTGCGCTAATCTTTACAATAGCAACTGTTAGAAGGGAGCCGGTTTCCCGGCTCCCTTTTTTTACTTTCAATGTAAGCGATTACAATTACTTCTTGTAGATGAACTTGGGATGATGCCAGTCAGTGGGGGTATTGTACCAACCGCCCCACTTGTTCAGGTCGATCATATTGATGTTGGTGTAGTGGTAGATGGGGATGACACCCTGGTCCTGCTTGACGAAGATCTCCTCCGCCTTCTTTAGCATGGCCGTCCGCTCGGCGCCGGCCGGCATGCGTGCCGCCTTCTGGATGAGGGCGTCGAACTCGGTATTGGAGTACTTGCCGTAGTTCTGTCCGGCATCGGTCTGGAAAAGCTCCAGGAAGGTGTTCGGATCCAGGTAGTCACCGACCCAGCCCATGCGCAGCACCTGGAAATCCTGCTTCTTGCCGCGGGCCAGAACGGTCTTCCACTCGGCGTTTTCAATTTCCATTTGAATACCGAGATTCTCCTCCCACTGCTGCTGGATATATTCGGCGATTTTTTTGTGTCCTTCAGAGGTGTTGTACAGGATAGTTATTTTGGGAAAACCCTGTCCGCCGGGGAAGCCGGCCTCGGCCAGGAGCTTTTTAGCCGCCTCCACATTGTAGTGGTTGCCCTCAGGGCTGGCGTAACCTTTCATGGGCGGAACCATCGCGTCGGTTGCGATCTGCCCGCCGCGGGATACGCGGTCCACCAGGACCTGTTTGTCAAAGGCCATGGCCAGGGCCTTGCGCAGCCGCATATCGTTGAAGGGAGGCTCAATGTGGTTGAACTCGTAGAAGTAAGTGCCCAACAGAGGGACATTCTGATAGTCATCACGTAGCTTCATGGCATCGAGCTGGTCCGGGGGAAGTCCGCCATTCAGCCAGTCACCCTCGCCGGCCAGGTACATGTTAAGCCGGGTGGTGTTGTCGTCGCTGGGGTCGTAGACGATTTTGTCAATGGAAACTTTGTCGGCGTCCCAGTACTTGGGATTCTTTACAACAGTCAGAACTTCCTGGGGTTTCCACTCATCCAGGATGTAAGCGCCATTGCAGACCATATTACCCGGAAGAATCCATTCTTCGCCATACTTCTCGATCACGTGCATGGGCAGAATGGCAAACACGGTGTGGGGCAGCATGCTGGTCACGTAGGGAACGGGACCCACCATGGTTGCCTCGAAGGTGTAGTCGTCCACTGCCCTGATTTTTACCGCTTCGGGACCGGCATCGCCGGAGTTGTAGGCATCGGCCCCCTCAACCGCCATACCCATTAGCCAGGCATAGGGAGAGGCCGTATCCGGGTTCAGGGTACGGAGCCAGGAGTCTACCACCGTCTTGGCGGTAATGGCCACACCATCACTCCAGGTGCTCTTGCGCAGATGGAAGGTATAGACCGTGCCGTCGGCGCTGATGTCAAAGCTTTCAGCCACACCCGGGATCCCGTCGTTGGTCTTGGGATCATAGATCAGCAGACCCTCGAAGAGAGCTATGAGAATATTGTGAGATGTAGTGTCCTCACTCAAAGAGGGGTCCAGAGAAGGCGGCTCGGCGCCGTTGATAATGTAAAATACCACCTCTTCCTTTGGCTCCTCTTTTTTCTTGCAGCCAATAAAGACAATAGAAAGCAAGAGCAGCAAAACTACCAGCGTCATTAGAATCTTTTTCATGATTCCTCCTTATTAAATAGTATTGTCGATATACATGCAGCACCTATATATGCAACATGTAATCATTAAACTAACATAAATCCGGTGATATTGCAAAGAGAAAAAACAAGGATTCGATGAATAAAATTGTCGATTGACATTCCAATTATAAAGCGATAAATTTCTAGGTTATAATACAGGAGTAAGAAAATGCTGAATGTAGCGGATAGATTTAAAGCCATAATTTCCCAGATGCTGCTAAATACCACGGGCAATGGCCTGATAACCGCGGCCAATGTCTACCAGGAGGGCAAGCCGGACAACAAGCACCTGTTGAAACAGATCGTTAATGACCTGATGCTGCCAGGAAGCCGCGTGCAGGGCTTTGAAAATCTTGTAGAGCTTTATGAGAAGGCTAAGAAGGGGGAATCCTGCCTTATTCTCATGGAACATTACAGCAACTTCGACATCCCCTGTTTCTATGAGCTCATGGAAAGAGAGGGCAATAAGGGTAAAACTATCGCTCAAAAAATAGTTTCAGTGGCCGGCTCAAAATTAAGTGAAACAAACCGAATGGTGCGCAGCTTTACCGAGATATTCACCCGGGTGGTAATTATCCCCCAGAGCGCTTCGCGGAACTTTAAAGATCCTCAAGAACTAAAAGCCATATCGAAAAAACGCAAGCATATCAATATGGCCGCGTTAAAAACACTCTTCCGTTTAAGAAAATCCGGCAGGATTATCCTGGTCTTTCCTGCAGGCACCCGCTACCGCCCCTGGGACCCGAAGAGTAAACGGGGATTAAAAGACATCGATTCTTATCTGAAATCATATAAAAATATGGTGCTCATTGCTATAAACGGTAATGTTCTTATTCCACAGAAAAAGTCTATGCTCGAAGACCTGGTAACCCATGATATCATGTTCTACACGGTAAGCAGGGTATATAACTGCCGGGAATTCCGCGATAAAGCCAGGGAAATGGCGCCTGAAGGTTCGGACCTGCGCCAGTTTGCCGTTGACAGGGTTATGGAAGAATTGGCCCAGATCCACAGCCAGGCAGAGGAAACCCGACAGAGTCTTAAAGAACAGCTTAAAGAAAAGCCGGATTCCTGATCAAGCTTCCTCAATGACGCCGCACCCTCAAAGCATAAATTCAATACCCGCCCTCCTCTGCCGCAACCTGGAGATTATCTTTACCGATCTCGACGATACCATGACAAGCGGGGGCATGCTCCTTGCAGGTTCATTTCAATCATTATGGCAGCTGCATGAAGCGGGGCTGGAGTTGGTCCTGGTTACCGGCAGGCCTGCAGGCTGGTGCGATCACCTGGCCAGAATGTGGCCGGTGGCCGCGGTTATCGGCGAGAATGGCGCCTTCTGTTTTTCCTACAACCGGAAGGACAAAAAGATGGAACGTTTCTACCTGGCTGCTGAAAGTGAGCGTCAGGCGGCACAGACAGGTCTGGATACCATTAAGAAACGGGTCCTGACCGAGGTGCCCGCCTGTAAAATATCCGCTGACCAGGCCTACCGGATCTCAGATCTGGCAATCGACTTCTGTGAGGATGTGCCGCCTTTAAGTAAAAACGATATCTCCCGGATATGCCGGATCATAGAACAAGAAAAGGCACAATATAAGATATCGAGCATACACATTAACTGCTGGTTCGGTGATTTTGATAAGGTCAAGGGGGTAAAAGCCTACCTCAAGAGAACCGACGGCAGAGAGATCTCACAACTTGAGGATAAAATGCTCTTTACCGGCGATTCACCGAATGACGAACCTCTTTTTGAGGAATTGGAACATTCAATCGGTATGGCGAATATCATTCCCTTTCTTAAGGATATCAGTCATCCCCCCCGCTATATAACTGAAGGAGAGGGGGGCCTGGGATTTCAAGAGGCTGCAAAGATTATTCTTGAAAAACGAAATTCCTTAAGCGCTGTTTAGACTTCCTTCCGGCTATCCAGGTCAAGATCAATAACCAGAGAACTGTTCATGAAGCCCAGCCTCTCAAAAAAAGGGGCCAGTTTAAGCGCGGGGCCGGAAAGCTCAGCAACCAGCCTGCGCGCGCCCAGGCTGCGAGCCTGACGCACAAAATGGTGCAAAAGCTGCGCTCCCATTCCCAGACCCCTCATATTCCCGGCAACCGCCAGTTGTATCAGACGCATTTCCATAGAAGAATCAAGCCGGTTTTCAGTTTTTACTCCCCAGGCAAAACCGGCCAACTCTCCTTCTGGGGTCTCGCATATCAGCAGAGAGCACTTTTTATCCAGAGGACCGGGCATAAGCGATCGCTTCTCCCTGTATAGCTCTTCTATCTTTTCAGGCCTCAAGTTCTCTATATTCTCAAGCATGGCCTGCCGGTCAAGCTCTATCACTGCTTCCAGGTGCTCTTTGCTTCCCGGCTTGATGGTAAAATCACTTAACAGAAGCTCTTCAGTCTCCTCGGGTTCCGGCCCCAGCCTCTGCAAACCCTTAAGCTCCCGTTGCTCATTATACCACTCTCGCACTATGCGCCGCATTTCCTTTTCTTTGAAGGAAAACCACAGCCTTTCGAGCTGCCCGTTTTTTTTAATCGCATCTTTAAAATTCCTGAAGACTCCCCTTCCTGAAGTAAGCGCTGAATGGAGCAGCTCTCTATGCAGCGGATTACGCAGTTTGGAAACAAATTTCTCCATTAATCTAAAGCCCTCAATCTGCCGCCAGAGGGGTATTTCCAGGTAATCCGGCGAATCGACATCACTTGAAACAATATCGCCGGTATTAAAATCTACTATAAAGCGGTGCTCTTGATCTTCCATGGCGAAGATCAACTGATCGATAAATTCTTCTGTTAAAGGGAACAATACTTCAATTACTCCTTTCCGATCAGCGAGTCTATTGCCTCTTTGATCTTCTCCCGAAGAACCAGGGTTATCTTTCCATTCTTTCTTTCCTGAATTTCCACCATGCCCTCACTCAGATGCCTGGCAGAGACAACAACCCTTAGAGGAATTCCTATAAGGTCGGCATCCTTAAACTTAACTCCCGGCGAATCCTCACGATCATCATATAGCGCCATATCGCCCAACTCCTCATGAAGCTCCTCAGCCAGCTTCTTTGCACTAAGTGATTTGCCGATAGCCATCAGGAAAACCTTAAAAGGCGCCAGATGCGGAGGCCAGATAATGCCCCTATCATCATGATTTGCCTCAACAATTACATCCATCAGACGCCCCAAACCGATGCCGTAACAGCCCATGTGGGGAAAGGCAGTACGGTCTTTGTCGTCATGAAAAACCAGGTTCATAACCCGGGCATAATGGTCACCCAGCTTAAAAATATGGCCAACCTCGATTGCCGGCACTTCCTGCAAGGGGCCTCCGCAGAAAAGGCATGTACTCTGTTTATTGATAAGTGAAATATCGGTTATTTCCGCGATCTCATAATCACGCCCATGGTTTACATTGAGGAAGTGAAAATTCTCTTCATTAGCGCCGAAAACCATGTTTGCAGATTTTACTACCATATCATCAGCAATTACCCGGATATTATCAGTATTACCCACAGGTGATAGATAGCCCGGCACCAATCCTGCCGCGATTAACTCTTTATTTGCAGCCAGTCTTAAAACCGGGGCCTTAAGATAGCGTGACAATTTCTCTTTTCCTACCTCATAATCGCCCAGCACCACAGCCATTACCAGGCCGTCAGGAGTAAAATAGACCACGCTTTTTGCCAGCCGGTGTTTGTCGATGTTGAGATATTCCGAGAGTTTATCCATAGTCACACAGCAGGGGGTCTCTACCTTCTCCATGGCCAGGGGGTTACCGTCCATATACTTTTTGCTACCCACAGCAATATCCCGATTCGCACGGTAATGACCATTCTTACAGCCAACAACCACATTGTCGCCATCTCCGGAAGGCATTAAGAATTCAAATGACTTTTCACCGCCGATAAAACCCAAGCCGGCTTCTGCAGTTACAGTTTCGATATTGCAGCGCTTAAAGATTTTGCCAAAAGCGGTGAATACCCTGGGGAAAAAATTATTCAGGTCATTACCGGAGCGGTGGAATGAGTAAGAATCGTACATTAAAAATTCTTTGGTCCGCACCAGTCCCTCCCGAGTCTTCTCTTCATCACGGAATTTGATCTGAAACTGGTAGATAAACAAGGGTAAATCCCGGTAGGAAGATATTGAGGAACGGATAAGCTCAACCATGGTTTCTTCATGGGTGGGGGAAAGAACCAGCTCCCTGCCATGGCGGTCATTAAAACGGATCAACTCTTTTCCTACCCATTTATCGCGGCCGCTTTTGCGCCAGATATCTATTGACGAGACTAAGGGTACATTTACCTCCTGCCCGCCTAGTTTCTCCACCTCTTCAGATATCAGGTTCTGTAAATTATTAAGCACCCGCACACCTAGAGGCAGAAAGGAAAAAAGCCCCTGGCTCATCTGCCTGATATAACCGCCCTTTATTAGCAGAGAATAGCTTTCACGCGTGCTGCCATGGGGATCTTCACGCATAGTTTTACCTAAAAGCTTTGAATATCTCATTTCTGTTATTGTAGATGCAGCCGGCCTGATGGTCAAGAAGAACACTCACCTCTTAACGCTCAACTGACCAATTCCCCTTGACATGCAAGCTGCATCCCCTGCATATTTATTGTAGTAAGTTTTAAGAAAGGGAGAAAAACCATGAGTATTATTGAATATGTAGAAGCACGGGAAATCCTTGATTCCCGGGGTAATCCTACAGTAGAGGTAGAGGTTTATCTGGAAGATGGATCAATGGGACGGGCTGCGGTTCCCTCCGGGGCTTCCACGGGCGAACATGAAGCCGTGGAATTACGTGACGGCGATAAGAAGAGATTTCTGGGCAAAGGCGTTCTTAAAGCTGTTGATAATGTAAACAATATTCTTGCTTCAGAGGTTATCGGCCTGGATTCATTAAACCAGGTGGAAATTGACCGGATTATGATTGCCCGTGACGGCACTGAGAACAAGAGCGCCCTGGGAGCTAATGCAATCCTTGGCGTCTCAATGGCTAATGCGCGCGCTGCGGCTGATTTTCTGGGCCTGCCTCTGTATAAATACCTTGGCAGCTACCATGCCACCATGCTGCCGGTTCCCATGGCCAATATAATCAACGGCGGCTCTCATGCCGACAACTCGGTGGATTTTCAGGAATT
>JAUVWI010000142.1 GCA_030604195.1 Spirochaetales bacterium | reverse complement strand
TAAAATTCGTACTGAGCTGGGCCTGCAGCCCGAGTGTTCACAAACCACGGGCCGTACCGCATAGCTCAATAATAATGGCCACGATGATGGGCATGGATACCGTTCTGGCCCATCCCAAAGGGATGGAATTAGATGAAGAGGTGCTGGAAAGTTGTCGTAGATACGCACAACAGACAGGAGGATCCTTTGAAATCAGCAACGATTTCAAAGAGAGCATGAAGGGGGCTCATGTGGTATACCCGAAAGCATGGGCGCCGGTGACTCTGTTCAAACCCCCTGTGGGTGAGGACAACCCTAAAAAGGCACAAGGGATTTTTGATGCCAATAAGGATTGGATTTGCGATCAGAGCGTTATGGAATTAGCCGACAAGCAGGCCATTTACATGCACTGCTTACCTGCAGATCGTGGTTTCGAGGTTACCGACGATGTGATTGATGGGCCAAAGTCGGTGGTTTTTGACGAAGCCGAGAACCGACTTCATGTGCACAAGGCCATAATGTCTTTAACCATGAGATAGAATGGCTAAAAGCCCCTTTTCGGGACATTTGTTTATAACGCTCAGGAGCATAAAAGCATACCCTTTATAAAATTTCATGTCATAAAGAAACAATTTCCACATTCTCTTTGTTGCCGTAATTGTGATCTTTTTACTGCTGCTTTGCGGATATTCTTGCGGTTCGTGAATTATAAAAATTCCTATCGATGATTCCGCTCTCTTTCTCTACAAGTCCCAGAGTTTCATCAAGAATCCTGACAATAAAATCAGCATCATCCCTGGTAATGCATAAAGGAGGCTTTATCCGGATTACATTGCCAGCCATTGCTCCCTTACCTATGAAGAGCCCTCTGTCTTTACATAAATCCATAAGCGCGATCATTTCCTTAGCAGCTGGCTCTTTGGTCTTTTTGTCCCGAACAAGCTCAATACCCAACATCAAACCCATCCCACGTACTTCACCAATGATCTTATGCTTCTCCTGAAGTTCGATGAATTTCTCTTTTAAGTAACCACCCACCACCTTCGCATTTGTACGGTAATCGTATTTTTCAATAGTTTCAATCACCAGCCGGGCCTGCGTAGTAGAAACAGGATTACCACCATAAGTAGAAAAATGTATTAAATTTCTATGTGATTCAGCAATCTCGGGCGTAGTGGTTACACCTCCTATCGGTATACCGTTACCCATACCTTTGGCCATATTGATAATATCCGGGACAACATCCCATTGTTCTATGCCGAACCATTTTTCGCCCGTTCTCCCGAAACCGGTCTGAACTTCATCAATAATCAAGAGTCCGCCGTATTTATGGACCAGTTCCTGAATAATTTTAAAATATTCCTTCGGCGGAGTAATTACGCCTCCAAAACCCATGATAGGTTCGGCAATCATACCGGCAATCTTGCCCGAGGTAGAATACTTGATAATCTCTTCAACCGCATAGGCACATCTCATATCACATGCCGGATATTTCAGTCCCATTGGACAACGGTAACAGTAAGCTGCCGGTGCCTGGTTCACACCGAAGACATACGGCAGTGAATGGCGCCATAGGCTCTGTCCGCTCAAGGTCATCGATAAAAGTGTCCGGCCGTGAAAGGCGTGTCGTAAGGCAATAAACTCATGGCGTTTGGTATAGTTCTTTGCAATCACACCGGACATCTCAGTCGCCTCAGTACCGGAATTGGTAAAGAACGACTTCTGCAGATCTCCCGGCATAATGGAGGCTAACTTCTCAGCCAGTTTTACCAGAGACTCTGTATAATAAAGAGTGGTAATATGCTGCAGGGCAGCAGTCTGTTTCTGCACTTCCGGTATAATATCCGGATGGCAATGGCCAACAGAAATCGTCACCACAGAGCTAAAAGCATCCAGATATTTTTTCCCTTCATCGTCATAAAGGTACTGCATCTCCCCTCTAACAATATGCACCGGTTCTTTGAAATAGGTAAGATACGCCGGCATTAAAAACTCTTCCCGCTTTTTTTTTATCTCCTCAACACTTAAACTTTTTTCTTCAGCCATTTAATTCGTCCTCCCAAATAATAAATTCTAAATAGTCTTTTCGACAAATCTTTATTCTCATTGCAAAATCTTTTTTACTCAATTACTCATTTGCTTCAATATAATTTGGTCCTACTGATCCTGAAGCTCTAAATCTATATATTCCCGCCCGGTTTCCCTGGCACAAAATTCCCCCTGCCGACTTTACCAACAAACTTTCCATTTTTAGCAATAGTCTCTCCACGTGAGATAGTAACCTCCGGGTAGCCTGTCAGCTTCATCCCCTGAAACGGTGACCAGTCGCAGTTTGTAGCAAGTTTTGTATAATCAACGGTTACCCTTTTGTTTGGGTCAAAAACAACGATATCTGCATCGCTTCCTTTAGCAATTGTTCCTTTCTTTGGATACAGCCCGAATAATTTTGCCGGGTTTGTAGAAGTAAGGGCCACAAACTTGTTTAATGATATTTTTTTCTTTCCTACAGCGGCAGAATACATTACAGGAACAAGCGTCTCCATACCGGGCAGACCATACGGAATCTTTGTGAAATCCCCTCCCCACATATCCTTTTGCTTTTTAGTAAAGGTGCAGGTATCTGTGGCTAATATCCCAACCTCACCATCTTCCAAACCTTTCCATAACCTGTCCTGGTCATGCTTCTTTTTAATCTGCGGGCAGGTAGCATACAGATGCCCATCCTTCCTTTTGAATACAGAGTCTGTCAAAAGCAGGTACTGTGGACATGTTTCTGCCCATACTTTTACACCTCTCATCTGAGCGGCTTTTACCGCATCCGCTCCTTCACCGGTTGACATATGAACAATATAAAGCCTGCCACCCGTTATTCCAGCCCAGGTAATCGCCCTTTGAATAGCCTCATATTCGGTAAAACATGGTCTGGAAACGGCATGGCCCCATGCCCCCAGTTTCTTAGCCTGAGGCTGATATCTCTCGATGAGCATGTCAAGTATAAATGCACTTTCAGCATGCACCATAATCATTCCGCCGTTCTTCTTCGTTTCTTCTAAAGCCTGAAAAAGGATACCATCATCCGCCATCCAGCCTTCTTTCCTGTAAATCATAAACATCTTAAAAGACGGAATACCGTTTGACACAAAGTAGTTTAACTCCTTCCTGGTACGTTCATTCCAGTCAGTTATTCCTCCATGTAAAGAATAATCGATACAGACCTTTTCCCTGGCATCCGCTTTCCTTGCCTCAACAGCCTCTCTCAAGGTTTT
>JAUVWI010000003.1 GCA_030604195.1 Spirochaetales bacterium | reverse complement strand
TCTGCTGTATTATCGCCCTTTTAAGCTGCTTGAGATACTCATCCCAGGTAAGGCCGGATTGACTAACAATTGATTGAAATTCAGCATTGGTCAGTTTCCGGTTCAGATTCATACTCAAACCCCCTGATTGTTTGGCCAGTTCAATCCGGGCATTCACTTCTGATTCGGTAATAGTAACATTCTCCTGTGCAGCAGCCTGGCCAATCAGAATTTCGCTGATCAGCAGATCTAAAAATTTCTTCCGGTCTTGAGTAGAGAGTTTTTGTTTAGTTCGTTTCTCTATAGCCTCAATTTTGCCGTTCAATTGCTTTACAGTAATTACTTCAATTTTATCAAGTTTCACCGTAGCCGCCGGCTTGTCTATTAGCTGGGCAAAGATATTGCCGCCGCCGGTTAATAGATAAAAAGATATTATTGGTCATATTATTTTCTTATTCATTAGTGTCTCTAATCCTTTTTTTGTTAAAACTTATAAAAGATATGTCATGAGCCATTGCTATGTCAAGTATAGCATCAGCGGACAGCTATTTCAGGAAATCCTATTTTTTCTTTCAGCTTTTTTACTCCAGAAAGTTTATGGTCCAAAGATAGACCTATCTTCAGAAAATGCACAGCTTGATCTTTCTCATTTAAGATACAGTGTATCTCAGCAATTTTTTTGTAAAAAAAGGCATTATCTTTTTTGGAAAAATTAAAATTTATTAATTCCCGAATATACTCAATAACCATTTCCGGTGATAGAATACTTATCATTTTGAAACAGGTAAGATTGCGCAGCCGTTCGATTATTTCCTCAATAAAATGATTAAAATATGGATTTTCCATTTCATTAATGTATAATTTTTTATATAAGTTAAAGGATTTTATATACTTACCACTGCTTTCATAAGCCTCTGCCAATAGAAAGAGACAATCCATGTAATCTCCATAATCCATAAATAATTCCAGCCTGTACTCGCCATTTGTACTGGTAATATTTTCGTAAAGTTCTATTGCCTCTTCGTAGTTGGAATTAAGCAGATCATGAAATATCAATCGTGCCTGGCTTGCCAGGTCGTGTTTACGTTTCTTTAAGAATTCGCGATAGTTGAATTTGAGTTGTTTAAGATAAACAGAGAGGTTATGATCATATCGTTCCTTCTTCTCCGGATCACTTAATATTTCGTATGCTGTGAGAAGACTGCTCATTTTCCTATGGCGATTGTCCTGGCTGGCGCCGGTAATTTTTATATCCGGATGTATTTTCTTGGCTTTTCTGCGAAATGACTTCTTTATTTCACGAGCCGAGGAACCCGGCTTAACTCCCAGAACCTCGTAGTAGTTTACCAAATTCGCCCTACTTAACTGAAATTTTATTAGCAACAGAATACCTTATAATGATACAATTGTCAAGGTTTTTTTCTTGTCACATATTCTCAAATTAACTGTAAATTATTTCACACACCTTGCCAATATATGGCTATTCATGCTAATTTTCAGTTATGTTCGGCTTTTTGATCAAAAAAACCTTTTTCGATATGTGGGACAATCTCTTCCGCATAGTAGCTCTGAATCTTGGCTTCCTTATCAGTTTTGCCCTGCTTATCTATTTACCACTGCTATTTCAAAATAATCTCATCCTCTTCTATCTCTCAATATTTTTAGGCCTGCTTATTGTTTTTATCTATACCGGCACAGCCAGTGCCCTGGTCAAAGATATTTCTGATTATCAAAACCCTCAGTTTAAAGATATCTTCAAATGCCTGAAGGCCACCTTAAGTTCAAGTCTTTTTTTTACCCTTATAAACATTATCTTTTTCTTCCTTATCTATATTGCCTTCCCATTTTACAGTAATCTCAAGAATATTCTGGGTCCCCTGGCATTTTCATTGCTTTTCTGGTTTTCAATTATCTGGATTCTGGCCAGTCAGTATTTTTATCCGGTTCAATCACGCCTTGATAGATCAACACCAAAGATATTAAGGAAGATGTTCCTGCTGTTATTAGACAATACTCTTTTTTCCATCGCTCTTTTTATCGGCACCCTTATTATTCTGGCTCTTTCCGCTTTTACCGCTTTTCTATTACCCGGTATTGCTTCAATCCTTCTCTGGCTGAATGAGGCATTAAAATTAAGACTCTATAAATATGATTACCTTGAAGAGCATCCCGATACTAAGAAAAATCAAATTCCCTGGGATGTTTTACTTATCGAAGACAGGGAAAAAATAGGCAAACGCACCCTGAAGGGAATGATCTTCCCCTGGAAAGAATAGCAGTAAAACCAATATATTTCAGCTTATATGGAGCCTCTTGCCCACTTCCTCTGCTTCCTGCGGCGAGGTAAAAATAGCAGAGTTCTTTAGGTACATACCCTCTTTCTCCATGCCTTTCATCAAACGTGAAAGCGCTTTTCCAGATCCTAAGAAACTTTTAGGCACAAAGGCAAAACATCTTTTTCCTGAAACCATACCGGAAGAGTTTAGAAATTGGTTGACCTGCTGGGGTATTTTACCACCCAGGGTGGATATCTGTTCCGCGCCAACAGCTATATACCGATAGATAGTAAGTTTGGTATTAATATCGTGATTTCCGTCTACTATATCCACCTGGTGGCCCTGAGCTTCCACGCCTCTGGCCAGAGCCCGGGATAGATTTAGGAGTCGTTCTCGATTATTACTCGAAAAAAAGACAATCACTACCCTCATTGCTTATCCACTCCTTTATATAATTCGCTTACTCTGTACATATCTAATCTTTAGTAGTATTATAGGAGCGAGCTTAATCATAGGTCAACCCCTTTGCTCGATCTTCAATAATCATGAAGGATATATATTGAGGCACTACCATAGAACAGCCCCACTCTTTTTCTCTTTGCTGATTGCTGCTTGTGCAGCATCACCACCGTTGACTGAGTTTCCCAATTATCCGGTTACCCTTGCCGAGGGTCCGCTGGGCGCTGATTTTTCGCTGCTGGAAAATGATAATAAGCTCCACCTGCTATTTGCTGATTGTAAAACTCTTTCCTTACGACTCCTCATCTTGGCTGATAAGAACCCCCGGGGCAAGCTTGAAATCGAAGAAGATCATTTTCTAGATAGAGTAGGTTTTTCACCCGAAATAGATTCACTATTCGGCAATCATATTTACCTGGTTAAAGAAAATCAGCAACATCTTTTCTATCTGGATCAGGAAAATGAAGAGAGACGCATTCTGAAATGGATCAGGAAACCTTTATCTGAAGAAAAATGGTATATTGATGCATATCCTTTTTCCGGTAAAATAATCTCTGCAATTTTAAATGAAAATGTTGATGTTTTTTTTCATGACCAGGGAGCACTCTACCATCTCCCCTGCCATCCTGCAGAGCAGGCAGCAAGAAATATTCTATGGACATCTTCTCTCGGTTCAGAGTCCACTCTAAGCCAGCATGACTCTTTCAAAGGCTTCACTATATTTGACGGCGATACTAAGAAGCTTCAGTTAATTACTCCCTCTGGAAATGGTTATAAAGCTGAGCCGCTTATTGACAGCGGCGAAATACATTACTCCACGATTGACAATCATCAGCGTCTGCAAATTCTCATCTTTAGCAAGGAGAGTAATGAACTCACGCTTTACCGGCAAAACCCGGATAGTGATTCCTTTGAATCAACGCCGGTTACGCTGAGCCGGGGAATAAGATCAGTATTTTTCTTTAATATCAACGGCATGGATATATTCTTATTTAACGAAAGCGCAAAAAACCGCAATCAGGAACATATTTACCAGTTGGCAATGCTTTTCCCGCGCGAATCTAAATACACCAAAGAAGTACTTTTACAGAATACTATGCCAATATTAGGATTTAAAGCTCTTTTAAGTGGCCATAAGCTCTATATTGCTTTACTTCAGGAATCTTTAACTATGCTGGTGGTAGATCTTAAAGCGCTGATTGTTAATCTATGATTAATTCAGGATCATAATCCTGGAGCCAAGATAATCATTCAGAAAGTTCCGCAGCCACTGAATAATCTCCGCTAATTCTGCAGCAGGCATGCTATCAGCAGCTCCCCGCTCAAGACGTTCTGCATAAAGCTTAACCTGCGAATGAATATCATCGTTCAAGACCCCTATTAAAGCCAGTTTTTCCGCCAGAACTCTGGGATCCTCTTCTCTTTTATATTTAATTTTTTTGTTTTGACATATCTTGGTCAGTATTTCCTGCAGAGTAGTTTCTAAAATTACAGCAGCTTTTTCTCTCTGTCCATTATCCACTCTATCCGCGGCACGGGAGATAAGAGAATCATAGATATTAACACTGAGCATGAGATCTTTGTGAAAGAAATAACCTTTTTCAATATCTTCCCGGCTCCCCTTAAGGATACCCAGGAAAATCTGCATTGAATTATAGTAATCAAAGAATTTCAGATTGGCAAAACGGTCATATTGAGGGCTGGAGGAACCAAAGGTAGATTTAAGCAGACTGAGACAGCTGGTTTTCCAGGCTTCAAAGGTTTGCGGCGCCACGGTTTTCTTATCTCCGGAGAAATAGAGACGTTTACAGGTTTCCTTTATTTCCTCACCCTGCCTGATAAGCTCTGTAAAGAGAGCGGCCGTTTTTTTAACATTATCCTGCATATCTACCTGCTGTTCCTTTCCTTCTTATTCTCCCTCTGAACTCTGGCTCTGATCGATTTCGGGTTTTTCAACATCTACCGTCACCTCGCTTAGAGAATCATCAATTTCTTTCACCCACCAATTATTTTCTTCAGCTTCTTTTAGTTTTTCAACCCTGGCCTTTTGCAGTATATCTCCGATTTCAGGGGTCCGATTCAACCAGGCAATCCCGAATGCCGTTACCAGGAATATTGCGGCAACCACAGAAGTAAACCTGGTCAGCACATTTCCCGTTCTGGGGCCGAAAGCTGAAGAGCTACCGCCGCCGAACAAACCGCCCAGACCCTCTCCCTGATCATCCTGGATCAAAATAACCAGAATCAATATCAACGCACTTAAAATAAATACTATTAAAATTAAAATGCTTACCAGGCCCATTTTTCAAATCTCCAATTCAAATTATTCATATTTAACGATCTTTATAAAAGCATCAGCAGTAAGGGAGGCTCCTCCTACTAATAAGCCGTCTATATTCTCCATCTTCATCAATTCAGCGGTATTATCCGGCTTGACCGATCCGCCATACTGGATCACTGCTTCCTCTCCGGCCTTTTTGCTATAGAGCCTGATCAATAAACCCCTGATCAGGGTGTGAATGGTATCTGCATCTCCGGCAGTAGCTGTTCTACCGGTACCAATAGCCCACACCGGCTCATAAGCAATAGTCACCTGCTTAAGGGACTTTTCAGTGACCCCTTTAAGCCCCTCTACAACCTGGTTTTCAACAACTTGCGCGGCAATATCTTTTTGCCGTTCATCCAGGGTTTCACCCACACAGAGTATTATCTCAATATTATGCTTTAAGGCCAGCAGTACTTTGCGGTTTATCAGCTCATCCCCTTCGCCATACACATGCCGTCGCTCAGAATGGCCCAGAATAACAACTGAAACCCCGAGTTCCGTAAGCATTTGCGGCGAGATCTCCCCGGTATGGGCCCCTTTTTCCTCCGGCCCCATATTCTGAGCGCCCAGCAGGATATTACTGCCCTTTAACACCTCAGCTACCGTGGCCAGAGCTGTAAAGGGAGGAGCGATCATAATTTTCTTCTTCTCTCCGGAAAAAGCTGAAACCAGCTCACCGGCCAGGGACGCTGCTTCCACCCTGTTCTTATGCATTTTCCAGTTACCAGCAATAAAAACTTTTCGCATTAGCAATTACCTCAACTTAGTGCCGCTATGCCGGGAAGCTCTTTACCTTCAAGGAATTCCAGTGAAGCTCCGCCGCCGGTAGAGACATGATCTATCTTAGCGGCCAGGTTAAATTTATTAACCGCAGCCACTGAGTCGCCGCCGCCCACTACTGTTATGCCCTGACATTCAGCAACACTCCTAGCAATTTCCAGGGTTCCCCGGTCAAAAGCGGAAAACTCGAATACACCCATTGGCCCATTCCATATAAGATTTCTGGCCTTTGAAATTGCGCTTTTAAAGAGATCAATGGTACGGGGTCCTATATCCATTCCTATGCTGTCGTCAGGTATATTAACGTCGTCAACTGCCCGGGCCTCTATATTCTCAGCAAAAGAACTGCCAACCAGATGATCAACAGGCAGAAGCACATTTACACCCATGCTTTCAGCCTTTTCCAGCAGAGAACCGGCAGTTGTCAGAAAATCCTCTTCTACTAAAGAATTACCTATTCTTGTTCCCCTGACTTTTAGAAAAGTATAAGCCATACCTCCGGCTATAAGCAGTTCAGTAGCACGGGAAAGCAGGGATTCCAATACGGCAATCTTAGTTGAAACCTTGGCGCCGCCGATAATGGCCACAAAGGGCTTTTCCGGATGTTCCAGAAGACCGCCGATAAATCGGATCTCCTTTTCCATGAGAAATCCGGCCACACCAGGAAGATGATGTGCCACTCCCTCAGTTGAGGCGTGCGCCCTGTGAGCTGTGCCGAAGGCATCGTTTACATATACATCACCCAAAGAGGCGAGATTTCGGGCAAACTCACTATCATTATCCGTCTCCGCTTTATGAAAACGCAAATTCTCAAGCAGGAGAACACCACCGGCTCCACTCAGTTCAGCAGCCATACTCTCTGCTTTTTCACCAATACAATCAGGCGCTATCTTTACTTCTCGGCCCAGAAGCTCAGTCAGCCTCACGGCCACCGGCTTCAAACTTAAATCCGGGTTTACCTTACCTTTGGGACGGCCGAGATGGCTCATTAGAATAAGAGAGCTGCCCTGCTGCTCCATAATATATTCAATTGTAGGCAGCGCAGCCCTGATACGTGTATCATCAGTAATTTTACCATCTTTCAGGGGCACATTAAAATCAACCCTGCAGAGTACTCTCTTATTCCTTAAATCAATATCCCTGACTGTTTTTTTAGCCATCTTATTTTACCCTTATTTTACCAGGCGGGCGATAAGATCAACTACCCGGCAGGAATAGCCCCATTCGTTATCATACCAGGAAAGAAGTTTAAAAAATCCCTGTCCAATTTTTACAGTGCTCAAAGAATCGAAAATCGAGGAATAAGTGCTGCCGATAATATCAGCTGACACCAGAGGGTCGGTGCTATATTCAAGAATTCCCTTCATCTTTCCCGAAGCCGCCGCCGCCCGCATGGCCGCATTAAGCTCTTCAATAGAGGGGTCCTTCTCCAGTTTTACAGTCAGGTCAACGATAGAACCGGTAGCTACCGGCACGCGCATGGCAATTCCATTCAACTTGCCCTGAAGCTCGGGGATCACAATTCCCACTGCCTTAGCGGCTCCTGTAGTGGTGGGAATAACAGAGAGGGCTGCAGCCCTGGCCCGGCGCAGGTCACTATGGGGCGCGTCATGGATTTTCTGGTCACTGGTAAAGGCATGAATTGTAGTCATCAGCCCCTCAACAATACCGAAATTATCAAAGAGCACCTTTGCCACCGGGGCCAGGCAGTTGGTTGTACAGGAGGCATTGGAAATAATCAGATCGCCATCCTGCAGATCATCATCATTTACACCAAGCACAATTGTCCTGTCTACTTTATCCTTGGCCGGCACAGTGAGCAGCACCTTTTTAGCGCCCGCTTCAATATGCCAGGCAACCTCAGCGCGCTTTCTGAATATACCGGTAGATTCCACAACAACATCAACACCCATCTCTTTCCAGGGAAGCTGTTTTGGATCTCTTTCGGCGAGCACTTTGATTTTCTGTCCATCAACAATAATACTATTATCCTCCACCTCAACCTTCTTGCCGTATCTTCCGTAGATGGAGTCATATTTTAAAAGGTGAGCCAGGGTTTTTGCATCAGTTATATCGTTGATTGCCACAACAACGATCCCCGGACGATCAAAGGCTATCTTGAATACATGCCGTCCAATTCTGCCAAATCCATTAATTGCTATTTTCATTTCTTCTCCCATGTTTTTTTCTATTTGTTCACACCAATATAAGGAAAAGAGGCGTTTCTGTCAATTCACGATTTGGGTTTAAAGAGCGCAAAGAGGCGATAGAGTAGTCCCTTATCTCTCTCTTCATTTTCTTCCGTACCGGATTCATCTGTAATCTGTGGAGCGATAAGGATATCTCCCTGATTTATGCGGTCAAAAAATGATTTTTTTGTAATGATTCCTTCAGCGAGGTTTTCATCACTCCTGGTTACGGTAAATTCCCCCAATACATCACTTTCTGCAAATAGAAAACCAACACTATCATTTTTTAATCTCAATTTCCCTTTTTTGATAATAATAAACTTATCTTCTTCCTTAACCCCGCTTAACCGCCCCAGATCAATAACACCGCGGTCAAACTCTCTGGTCAGCAACCGTGCCCGTAGCGGTAAAAGTTTCTCCACTTCTGAGGAAAGTTTAAGAAAAGCATTGCGAACCCGGTCGTTGGCTGTGCGGAAAATATGCATTCTATTCAGCCTGGCGCCTGTCCGCCCTAAGAACAGATCAGCCGCAATAGAAAAGCTCCTCTCTGATTCCTGACAGCTCAAAATTATAAAATAATCAACATCCATTTCCCTGGACTGGCGAAAAGCCTGGTCAAATGAGGTAATAGCGGTTTCCCTGTTTATTATGTCAAAACGTTCTTCCTTTTGCAGCATATCAATAAAGTAATGGCTTGAGATTTCTCCTGCGGTGGGATGCATCTCTCTATTGGCCGGTGTCAGGGTATAAACACCAAGCTTAAGTTTATCTTTTTCTACAGTATATTGATCAATTCCCCACTCCATCGACACCTGGTCATATCTCTCGCCCCGTGTAGCCTCCAGAGAATCCTGGATTATATTATCCGTATAACCCAGAGATTTCAGCACCTCAAGCTCTTTGCTGAACTTGGTAATAAAACCGCGGGTTCTGAAGATCTCTGCATAGGCCAGCCGGGCTTTTTTTGATTCCGGATCAAGTCTTAATGAGCGGCGGTATTCATAGAGAGCTTTATCCAGCAGATTTTTATCTTCCAGCAAGCGCCCTTGCTTCAGATGATAATCGCTGAAATTTTTGCGGATTTTATCATCCAGCGGCAATTTTGCCAGAGCAATATTTTCCATAGCAATACGGGATATTTCATCATCAGGCCTTACTCTTAATGCCAGACTTAAAGAGTTAATTGCTTTCAGGGTTTCTCCAAGTCTTTCAAAGGCCAAACCGAGCATAAACCAGGAAAGAACATCCTCTCTGTTCCGACTGATCAGCGTCTCTAATACAGAAACAGCTTTGCTTGCGCGATCCGATTTCAAGAATACATAAGCAAGATTGCGTCTTGCTTCTATTAAATCTGAATCCAGAGCAATTGCAGTAAGCAGATACTTTTCCGCCCTGGCTAATTCTCCCCGGCTTAAAGCAATACGTCCGGCTTCCATATTAACCTGCGCATTACTGCCGTGATATTTTAAGGCCAGCTCAATATAGGTTGAGGAAGCAGAGAAATTTCCCTCTGCCTCATAAAGCAGCGCCAGAGAGAGCAAAGCACGCCGGTTCTGCGGCGCCGCCTCAAGGGTTTCCATATATTTAACTGCAGCGCTGCGTGTTTTGCCCGAGGCAATATCCAGCTCAGCCAATCCGAAGCATGTCTCGAGATTATTGGGTTCCTTTTTCAACACCTCTTGAAATTGACTGCGGGCGCCTTCAATGTCATTCAGACCGATACGTATTCGTCCCTCCAGTGTATTGAGCCTTAAATTAAAGCGGTCATATTTTTTTGCCTGTTTTACATACTTGAGCGCCTCCTCATACTCTTCCAGGCTGAAAAAGCTTTCGGCTAAGCCAACCATGGGTTGAAGGAATACCGGATTCAACTCTAAAGCAGCACGATAGAACTCTACAGCGCCAGGCAGGTTGTCGGTAAGCTGGGCTTTTCTTCCCAATTCATAGAGCGCAGCAGGATTTAATTTATCAGAATAAGCAGGTTGCACAAGCAAAGCCAGCAGAACCACCTGCAGGAAAAAGAACTTCAGGACAGATTTCATTTCTCCTTCTTCCCCTCTTTTTTTTGTACAACAATCTTAACCGTTAAAATCTTATGCCCTTCCATATGTTGAATAATAAAATCAATTTTCTTGTAAGTAATCTTTTCATATTTAACCGGAATTTTACCGAATAGATCGAAAACGAATCCCCCTAATGTATCAAAATCATCTTCCGGAAGATCAAGCCCGAAATCGCTGTTCAAGTCCTGCAGGCTGGCCCTGCCGTCACACAGCAACACGCCTTCGCTGATCTTCAGGATCTCTTCAGTTTCATTATCGAACTCATCCTGGATCTCTCCTACGATTTCCTCGATAATATCTTCAAGACTTACAATGCCCGATGTACCGCCATATTCATCGACAACCACAGCAATGTGAACGCGCCGCCGCTGAAATTCCCGCAGCAGCGAGTTGAGTTTCTTGCTTTCCGGCACAAAGTAAGCGGGTCTGATAATCTTTTCTATTTCGGGTTCACCCTCTCCTTTAACCATAGAATGCAGCAGGTCTTTAGCATATAAAATGCCCACAACATTATCCAGGGTTTCGTGATACACGGGAAAACGGGAATGACCGGAGTCGACAATCGTATTGAGGAGTTCCTGCACCTGTGAATCAATGGATATGAATACAACATCGATACGCGGCAGCATTACCTCCTTTACCGTTGTCCCGGAGAGTTCATGAATTCCCTCGATCATTTCCCGGGCGCTTTTATCCAGAATAGATAAGTCACCCTCTTCATCTTCACTGCTCTTACCGAGCAGTTTTTCAAAAAAGCTAATCTTTTTCAAATTATTCTTTCCTCCATAAATTCCCCTAGAATAGACTCCTGGATTTTCAGCATTTCTGATTTTTCTTCATGGTGATCCATTCCCTTTAAATGAAGAAAACCATGGATTAAAAGCCTTTTAAGCTCTTCATCTTCTGAGATATTATTATCCTCAGCATTGCGCTGCAATGTATCAAGTGAAATCACTACATCCCCTGCCGGCCACTTCTCTGAATCCGGAACCTGTAGATTACCTTCAACTACCGGTTCACATTGCGGAAAGGAAAGCACATCCGTAGCCTTATCATAACCTCGGAAGCGGCTGTTCAGCCCGCGGATTACCGCGTCATTGCAGAAGAGCAGCGAAACTTCCCAGTTTGTCACCCCGATCCTGTTTAACGTTTTCAGGCAGAATACCCGGCAGCGTTCTATCCACGGGGGAGGATCTACTTCAGAAAGAGAAATAAATATTTCATTGGCGCTGCTCAAGTCCACAACCGGAATATCCACCTGGTTCACCGCAACTCCTCTTTTGTTTTTGGATACTCTAAACGGGAATGGAAATAGCCGGCCAGAATCTGGATAAAGCTCCTTTTGATATTCTCCAGATCCGTTAACGTCAATTCACTTTCACTGAGTTCATTGTTGTTAAGTTTTTCCATAATCAAATCCCCCACGAACTTCTCTAATTTGACCATAGTAGGTTTTTTCAATAGCCGGGAGGCCGCTTCAACACTATCGGCCAGCATAACAACAGCCGCCTCGCGGCTTTTAGGGCGGGTTCCCGGATAGGAATAGTCATCAGAGGAAACTTTCCTGGTTGAACTCTTCTCTAAAGCCAGGTT
The DNA here is from genome assembly GCA_030604195.1 of Spirochaetales bacterium. Classification (GTDB taxonomy): domain Bacteria; phylum Spirochaetota; class Spirochaetia; order SZUA-6; family DRHE01; genus DRHE01. Next base: position 82,934 of record JAUVWI010000003.1, on the reverse strand, counting down.
ATAGAAATATTTTATCACTCCCTTGCCGTGGTGCTGGGCAATAATATCAATTATTTCATTAGGAAGATTTAACTCCTTGGCCTTTTCAATACCTATTTTGACATGTGATTTGATTACCGCTACTGACAAACTTGGCTTCAACTCATCATGTTTATTATAGGACCTCTGATTCTCTACAAAATACTCTGCCTGGTCCATCTTACCGATATCGTGATAGTAGGCGCCTACCCGTGCCAGCAGGGCATTGGCCTTTATACTGTTACAGGCCGATTCAGCCAAATTGGCAACACTTATAGAGTGGCTGTAGGTTCCCGGCGCCTGGGAGAGCATTTTTTTCAGGTGGGGAGCATTCAAATCGGAGAGTTCCATCAGACGAAAACGCGTGGGAGCATTTAGGGCGTGCTCAAATATGGGTATAAAACCCAGGCTCAGGATACCGCTGAAAAATCCGTTCAGAATGCCGCTGCCAACGGCAAAGAACAACCTTTCCGGCATATAACCTTTTAGGAACATCAGGGTTATCAGTATAAGGGAGTTTGCCAGAGCGAGGAAAGCTCCCGCCCAAACCAGATCAATCCTTTTCTCAGTTTTTAAAACCACGGCTGCTCCGGCCAATCCCGTGAGCAGCGAGAAGAGAAAAGAAGAAATATCCATCTTAACCAGGGGCAGGAAGAGAAGTGAGATAATCAGGGTAAAAACAATTCCAAGGTTTGTGGAAATAATAATTGCCGCCACAATAGAAATTGCTGCTGTAGGAAGCATTATCGAAAGCGGGAGCCACTCCGGCAGCTGAAATAGCCTGGAAAGCAGTGCGGCAAGCAGCAGATAAAAACAGCCGGTTGCCCCTAAGAAAATAAGCTGGCTGCGCCTTAAGTCGATTTTAATTATTCTTTTATTCAGCAGAAATACAGCCAGTGCAAAAATCAGGGTTAAATAAATTGCAGAGCCGATAATACTATTCAGGTTAAGGGTGGTTGAGTATTTACCCACAGCGTGTATTTTTTGAGCTATCTCTTCACTTACTATGTCACCACGGCGTACCAGCACCTGTCCCGCCACCAGGCTGCCTGCCACTTCTTCGACCTCATCCATTGCCTTCTGCCGGTGTTTCCTGGTTTGTTCGGCGTCCAAAAAACTATTTTCTTTGGCAAAGGGTTGTACAAGCCTGCGCACCAGGCTGCCCTCCTGATCAGGAAAATCGCTGGTCTCCTGCGCCAGGAAGTCGTTTAGATTATCGAGGGTCAGAACTTCTTCCAGAGGATACTCCTCCTTCTCCAATCTGCCTTCATGCCACCGCCATAACTCAATCGATCCGGAGCCATAGAGATCATTATCTCTATCTGCCAGATTAACCACGCCCCTGGACAGGGTTGCCAGAAGCAGCTCACGGACCTGATCGAATAACCCTGAGAGCAGAGTATGCTCCGCCAGCAGAGCAGTGCTTTCTTTATCAATAACTCCGGGGAAGGTAAGCTGACTCTTAAGAAAAATCTTTTCAACCGAACTCTCATGGTCCATGATCTTCAGGAACTCTTCACTGAAACTGTCGAATTGCGCCAGACTTCGTGCGGTTATCTCTTCATTGATCCTGAATATCGGCGGCACCAGGCTGCGTGCAGCCTGCCGTTTTAATTCAGTGGCTTTCTCATCTATGTAAATAATATCCCGGTCCACTATGAAGTCTCTTTCAGCTACAGTGCCCGTTTTAAAATCGGGTATGCGCACAAAAAGAGAACCGAATTGTGTAGAAAAAAGAACAATTCCAAGGGTGATAATAAAACAGCCGGCAAGAATGAGAGACCGCTCCTGCTTAAATATTTTCAGCATGGTTGTTGAGGTGTTCTGATAATTATTGTGATTATTTTTGCTCTGCGGCTTCATATGCATGAACTATTTTACGCACCAATGGGTTGCGAACTACATCCTCTTCCCCGAAAAAAATAAATTGGATCTCTTCAATTGATTTCAAGATAGATATCACATTGAGTAATCCCGAACTATTTTTCCGCGGTATATCGATCTGGGTTATGTCACCGGTAATAACTGTTTGTGAACCTTCGCCGATGCGGGTGAGAAACATTTTCATCTGCTCCCGGGTGGTATTCTGCGCTTCATCTAGAATAATAAAACAATCTGACAGGGTTCTGCCTCTCATATAGGCTAAAGGCGCTACCTCTATTACCCGGTTCTCCTCCAGCCTCTTCAACATCTCCGGAGAGATTAAAGATTCAATGGCATCATAGAGCGGTCGCAGGTAGGGGTTTATTTTCTGTTCCAGATCCCCGGGCAGGTAACCAAGGCTTTCTCCCGCCTCAACCACCGGGCGGGTAAGGATAAGCTTCCTTTTCTCCCGGGAGATCACCGCTTTTAAGGCCTGGGCTACAGCCAGGTAAGTTTTCCCGGTTCCGGCCGGTCCAATCCCAAAAATCATTTCTTTTTTATTAATACTCTTGAGATAAACCGACTGGTTGTAGCTGCGCGGAAAAACCTTCTTAGTTCCTCCGGGTATTATTACCCTGGTATTTTTCAGGTCTTCTGTTTTTTCCCCCTCGCCATTCTTTAGAGAGCTGTGTATGGACCGGATCAGATCAGGACCGGGAATATGACCTAACTTAATGTGTTCTTCCAGTTGAGTTAACATATTTTTAAAAAAATTGTGGATAGATTGGTCTGCAGTTTCCAGAAAGATTTCATTGCCCTGAGAAAAAATGCGCACCCCCAGGAGTTCCTCAAAAAGAGCCAGGTTGCAGTCATGGTATCCCAAAAGCTCGTTGAGAATATCTCTATCGTGGAGCACCACTGTCAAGTGCTTCCCCATATCCCTCCTTAAGTAGTGATGTTAACCCCTACAGTAAAGGGAAGTCAACCCCGCACATAGAAATCACTGCCATCCCCCCTTACCGTACTTTTCATTTCCGGTATCGCTATCCACTGCAGAAAAATCGAGAAGGTGTTGTCCCACCTGTATTTTAAGGCGCCGCTATCAGCAGTAAACAGAACGGGCTTCCCCTCATAGATAAATGAGAGGTCCCAGTCATGCAGATGATGTATGGCTTTAATTGCTATACTCTTCAATTTAAATGCAGATTTTTTACGGTCTTCAATATTCCAGAAATTAAAAGAGTCCAGCAAATCAGTGATAGGATTCATCCAGGGTATATCGGGCTCCCTGGTAAAGGCGGGAAAGTATTGATTCGTCCTGTTGTTTGCGTGAACCGAAGAAAAGGAAAATTCCAGAAATTTATAGATAAAGAGATCGAGCTTAAAGGTAAAATCCAGGCTGTTCTCAGTAAATCTGCGCAGATCCATATTCCAGGATGTATTCATGTTGCTCTCCAGCCAGATACGATTTTTCCAGAGGAATAGGGGCTCCGCATCCGATGTATACCCCAATTGTATATTGCTGGCCATAAACTCCTCTTCTGCACCTGGCACATCTGCCGGCCATCCGCTTCCAGTGATCCACTCAACCGGCTGCAGCCTTTCAGCTGTAAATGAGGCGTTAAAATTCCAGAGGTTCAAAGCAGAAATACTCTTGGTAAGCAGGCTGCTCTCCAGGTCAAACCGCAACTCCTCACTAATTGATACTTCCTCACCTATCTCCAGAGACTCCTCTACCACCAGGGGCTGCAAATCCCAGTTATCCTGGCTTATTTCGCTATACACTGAATTTACCCTGCTTTTCAGAATCCAGAGGTAAAAGATCAGCTCGCCGCTTATACTGGCTAATAGCGGCGGCAGCTGGGCGCTCAGGGTCAAAGTATGTGTACGTTCCAGGGGACGATACTCAAACCTGCCCTGGGCATTGTGCTCCTTTACCGTATCAGAGTTCCATTCTCCGGTGCGATTGTAATAAACCGGGCTGCCGTAGGTGTACAGCCCCTCATTGAGAATGGTGCTGAAAAAAATCCAATTGAGCTTATAGGTCAAAAAAGAATATTTAAAATCCGGGCTGTCCATTAACGGATAAAAACTTACCAGCATAGTGGTGGCCAAATCCGACCTTGTCTGCTTGCAATCACTCTTAACCAGATCTTTCCAATTATCAATTGTTTCAGATGTACCGCGGTAGCGCGTCTGATAGGTGCCTGAATAAGCCAAACCCTGATTCAGGGTGATCCATCCCTCCTGCAGGTTCAGCTTATAATCCAGAGTGGTTGTATCGCTGGCCACCATAGTGATGTACCGGGATTCATAGTCAACATCTTCAGGGCTCGGCCAATTCTCCGAATCCGAATTAAAAGTATTCTCCACAATTATGCCCGGGCGTAAATCGTAGGAAAGGAGCAGTGAAAGATCCTCTCTTTCCGGCTGCACATAAAGATCTTTTTTGGCCTCAGGCAGCCTCAAATTTTCCAGCATTGCAGTTCCTGCGAATTCCTCTGAGAGAGTTTCCACCATTAAACCCGCTAAACCCGCTAAACCCGCTGCCGGCCGGAAATCAGGCGGCAAATAACCCTTTCCCGGCTCCTCGCTGACAATCTCCTCGGACTGATCATTTCCAGCATCACTATTCTCTATTACCCTGGCCCTACTTTTGCTGCTGGACATTTCCAGGATTTTTCCCGCAACATGGATTTCAGCGCTTGGCAGCTGCATGCTCACCGGGTAATAGAAGTGTCTACCCGGGTCGGCCAAGAGGGGGTAGGTATCAAAATTCTGCCGTTTACGGCTCTGCCAGAAGACTTTACTTTTCAGGTAGGGCAGTGACACTGTGCTGAAAAGCGGAATATCCGACGCCAAATCGCCTTTTGCATTAAGTTCCCAGGTAAAATTCCATTTCTCCGAGATTAAGCTCTCCTCCTCTTCATCCTTGCCCAGCATTCTTGACCAGTCAATATTTTCAGCGCGATTGTAAAAATCACTGGTAAAGTAGGGATCGGAATAATATTCAAAGAGTCCTGAAAGAGTAAATTTCCCCTCGCCCATTTTCCAGGAGGTTTCCATACCCCAGCGCAGCGGTATTTCCAGGCCGAATAAGCGGGAATCATTCCAGTAGGAACGATACTCTGAGCCGCTTTCAGACCAGTAGGGCGTATACAAGTTATCGATTAAGAACAGGCTTCTGCTTCTCCCTACCCCGCCCTTAAAGGTAATATATGGGGAGAAATCACCATGGATTCCGGCCATTGCCCCTAAACGGGAATAGATATCCGCCATAACCTTAAGAAACCAGTTCTCATTTTCCTGCGTCTTTGCTTCACTCTTTTTCTGGCGCAGGAAAAGTCCATCTATTTCACGGGTGTATTCCTTATCATCCTCTTGAGTAATGCTTAAAAAGGAGAAGGGACTTTCCTTTCTTTCTTTTTTGCCGATCAGGTAGGTTGTTGTCTGCAGGAAATTGCCTTCTCTGTCCCGATAACCAATGGCAGGGTGAAAGAAGAATTCATCCCCCGGATGGAAAAAGAAGGGAAAATATAACATCGGCACCCTGCCGATATAGAGTACGGCATTTTGAATGGCCCATTCCCCAGGGGCCAGCACCCAGATTTTTTTGGCTTTAATATGATAATGAGGATCTTTCTCCAGATCACAGGAAGTGATAATACCCCTTTCTAGAATGATAGTATCATTCTCCAGTCTGGAAATAGTCTCGCCGCGAAAATGAAAAAGAGTCTTTTCGCCTTTAAACTCTCTCTCCGTCTCCGTGCCGCCGTGAAAGAATACTCCCTCCCAACTCCGGATATCAAAAGTCAGACTTTCACCACGAAAAACCTCGGTGCTGTCCCCCCTCTCAAGTATATATTCGACCCCGCCCTGAGCAGTGATAATATCGGCGCTCTGGTTTAGAATTATCTTCTCTGCTTTTATATGGTGGAGCGCATTTTTATCGCGCAGCTCTACTTCCACTCCCCCCCGGAGCATTATGTAGTCTTCCTCTATTTCTTCGATTGTAAAATACTCAGACTCACCTGCGGATTTGATCTCCAGACTTCTCTGTTCTTCACTTGTTTTGGCTTTCTCCCGGGGTGGTTCTACCTGAAAATAGGCAAATAGCCGCTCCTGCAGGGTCTTACGGTTGCCGCTGTCATCAAGCTCCAGCTTCCGGCACCAGGCAACCAGCTCGTAGTAGCTTGCCGTTTCGATATCCCGTGGCAGTGTTTCCTGCAATAATGATGAAGATGAGCTTTCCGGCTCAGAGCTAGTATCAGCTTCTGCCTGACTATAGAGGTAGCCTGAAAGGCTCAGAAGTATCAGCAGCGGTAAGTAAATAGACTTGCAGGTCATCAATTAAGCGGGGTTTAGCAGGTCTTTCAGAAAGCTGCCTGTATAAGACTTTTTGCAGCGTATTATCTGCTCAGGCGTACCTGAACAAATGACCTCTCCCCCTCTCTCTCCTCCCTCCGGGCCAAGATCAATTATATGATCCGCCTGTTTTATTACATCCAGATTATGTTCTATCAATACGACAGTGTTGCCGCTATCCACCAGAAGGTGCAGAACCTCAAGGAGTTTCTTTACATCGGCAAAATGAAGCCCGGTTGTAGGCTCATCAAGAATATACAGGGTTTTACCGGTACTTTGCCTGGATAGCTCCAGGGATAATTTCACCCGCTGGGCTTCACCCCCGGAAAGGGTGAGCGCTGATTGGCCCAGCTCGATGTAATCGAGCCCCACGGAAACCAGTGTTTCCAGCTTTCTTTTAACCCTGGGTATCCTGCTGAAAAAATCAAGGGCCTCTTCCACACTCATGCAGAGAACCTCGTAAATATTCTTGCCCTTGAAACGGATATCAAGGGTTTCCCGGTTATACCTTTTTCCTTTACACACATCACAGGTAATATATACATCGGGAAGAAAATGCATCTCAATCTTTATAGTGCCGGCACCCTGGCAGTTTTCGCAGCGCCCTCCCCTGACATTGAAGGAGAACCTCCCGGGTTTGTAGCCCCTGGCCCTGGACTCGGGCAGCGAGGCAAAGAGCTCCCGGATCGGCGAAAAGAGCCCGACATAGGTGGCCGGATTGGAGCGGGGTGTTCTGCCAATCGGGCTTTGATCAATATTTATTACCTTGTCAATGTATTCCGCACCCTCAATTTTTCCGTACCTGCCCTCGGCCCGGCGAATATAGTCTTTGCGTTTATAATTGAGATTATTTGCCAGGATCGGGTAGAGTAAATCAGTCAGCAAAGTGGATTTTCCTGAGCCGGAAACCCCGGTTATCACGGTAAATGCGCCAAGCGGGAAACTCACATCAATTTCTTTTAAGTTGTGTTCTGCCGCACCGCGAATAGTTATTTTTTCGCCATTCACCTGCCGGCGGTCAGGCCTCATCTCAATTTTCTCTCTGCCGGAGAGAAATCTGCCGGTAAGAGAAGCTGAGGATTTCAGTATCTGTTTGTAGGTGCCGGCAAAGACTACTTCCCCCCCGTGTACACCGGCCCCTGGGCCCAGATCAACAATATAATCAGCTTCCTGCAGTGTCTGTTCATCATGCTCCACAATGATCAGGGTATTGCCGATATCGCGTAAGTGCTCAAGAGTCTCTAAAAGACGCTTATTATCCCGCTGGTGCAAACCTATAGTAGGCTCATCCAGTATATAGAGCACACCAACTAAAGAAGAGCCAATCTGGGTTGCCAGACGGATTCTCTGGGCTTCACCACCGGAGAGAGTGGAGGCGCGCCGGTCCAGAGTCAGGTATTCGAGTCCGACACTGAGCATGAACGAAAGGCGGGCCTTGATCTCTTTGAGAATCTGCCTGGCTATGGCGGCCTGGGTAGGGGAAAGTTTAAGATCTTTAAAAAATTTCAAAGAGGCTGAAACCGACAGTGAGGTAATTTCGTGGATATTCTTGCCGCCAACGGTAACAGCCAGGCTCTCCGCTCTGAGACGCCTGCCTTTGCACTCCCTGCATACCTCCTGGCTCATAAATCCTTCAAGGTACTCCTTGATATAGGAGGAGGATGTTTCCAGGTACCTGCGCTTCAGGTCATAGAGTATGCCGTTGAAGGCGGAGGTATATTCCCATTTTCCGGTCTGATCACGGTTTATATAACTAAACTCAATTTTCTCCCTGGTACCGTAGAGTATAGCGTGCAGCACCTTTTCAGGAAGCTCCTCCAGAGGGGTTTTCAGGTCAAAGCCATAGTGACGAGCCAGAGATCTGAATTGACTGCGGTGCCAGTTGGCTTTGGGATTATTGGTTACGATCGCCCCCTGGTCAAAGGAGAGGCTTTTATCCGGCACAACCAGATCCGGATCAAATTCCAGGGAAACCCCCAGACCTGAACATACTGAACAGGCGCCGAAAGGGTTATTAAAGGAAAAGAGTCTGGGTTGAAGTTCAGGAATGCTTATGCTGCATTCAGGACAGGCGCTGGACTGGGAAAAAAACTCTTCCCGCTCGCCACTGGCGCCTGATATCAAAGCAACCAGCTTGCCTGAAGCCACCTCCAGGGTTGTTTCCACAGATTCCGCCAGTCGTTTACCCACTTCGGGTTTGATGATCAATCTGTCTACAACTATCTCAATGGTGTGCTTTTTACGCTTGTCCAGCTTTATCTCTTCATCTAAAGAATGGATCTTACCGTTCACCCTTACCCGAACAAAACCGGCGCGGCGGGCATCTTCTATAATTTTCTGATGTTCCCCTTTTCTGCCCCGCACTACCGGAGCCAGCAGTATAATTCTGCTCTCTTCAGGCAAAGAGATAAGCGCATCAACAATCTGGTCAACCGACTGCTCATAGATTTCACGTCCGCACCGGGGACAGTGGGGTGTGCCGGTACGGGCAAAGAGCAGCCGCAGGTAGTCATAAATTTCAGTAACCGTGCCTACGGTTGAACGAGGATTGCGATGAGTGGTTTTCTGTTCAATGGAGATTGCCGGCGAGAGTCCCTCAATATAATCCAGATCCGGTTTATCCAACCTGCCCAGGAACTGCCTGGCATACGCTGACAGAGACTCTACGTAACGGCGTTGTCCTTCTGCAAATATGGTATCAAAGGCCAGGGAGGATTTTCCTGAACCGCTGATACCGGAAACAACGATCAGCTTATCCCTGGGGAGCTCCAAATCAATGTTCTTAAGATTATGCTCCCTGGCACCTTTAATAATAATGCTTTTCATGGATTTTGCGCTTTCCGTTGCCCCTTAAACAGCAATGCACTATTATTGTAATACTGCAATTCAAGCGGTACTGCCTCATCACGGTTTAAAGCAATGGTGCGGCATATCGCCATAACAGGCAGATATGATACTGTGTTAGGTAAAATATGACAAGGGTTCTTTATGACTGCCGGGCAGGCTTCTGCGCCGGTGTAAAAAAAGCAATCCGGGGGGCCAGAGATCAAGCCGGCAAGCGCGGTAATGTTGTCTCCTACGGCGAGCTTATCCACAATCCCCAGGTTATTAAATCCCTGGCTGAAGAGGGGATAAGAGTAAAATATGATCTCGAAGAGATAGCCGGCCATGAATTTGTAATTCTCCGCGCCCACGGCATCCCTCCCCAGGAAGAGGAGTGGCTGAAAAACAATCAGCGGCAGTATCTTGATCTTACCTGCCGCCGCGTTAAAGAGATACATCGAACTATTATAGAACATCGTAAAGCAGGTTATTTTATTGTTATTGTGGGCAATCCTGATCATCCCGAGGTAAAGGGGCATCTGGGCTATGCAGGGGAATCGGCACGGGTAATTGACTCGCTTGAAAAGGCGCATGAATTTTCCGCCTCTTTTAAAAACCCCAAAACCCGGCTGTTGGTATTGGCCCAAACAACTATTTCTCCGGAGCTCTATGACCGGGTTGTAACTGTGCTTAAAGAGCAGCAGCTGCAGGTTTCACCTATCAATACGCTCTGCCCCTTTGTGTTGAAAAGGCAGGATTGGCTGCGCAGGTTTTCCCTGCTTGCTGATGCCTCGATTATAATCGGGGGCAGGAATTCCAGCAATACCGGTAAACTCTTTGAAATTGCCTCCAAAAACGGACCGGTATTCTGGCTAACCAGTGCTAAAGAACTGGAAGCGGAGCTAATTCTACAGTACCCTCTGGTTGCCCTCACCGCCGGAGCTTCAACTCCTGTAGAGGAACTCACCAGGGTAGCTGATATACTGGCAGCTCACGGCGCTCTTATTGAGCCCGCTTAAGACTGCTTAAGTCGCACAATTGTCTTGCCGAAACCTCCCTGGTTGGGGCTTGAAAAGAAATAATCTTCAACAAAGCTGTTTTTAGCCAGGTATTCATGAATGGCCCGCTGCAGAATACCCTCACCCTTGCCGTGGACAACATGAAACTCATACAAACCCTGCATTACCGCATAATCAAGCTGCCGTTCAAATTTTTTCATGGCCTCTTCCAGCCTTAAGCCCCGCAGGTGAAGCTCAAAGACCGGGCTGCCGGTAGAGATCTCACTGGAAATCAATGTTTGTCCTTTGCCGTAGTCCCGCTTCCCGGGACGCATTTCGTGCGGCAGCAGTGAGAGGCGCAGGGTTTCGGTTTCTACAATCCAGCCGCCGTTTTTCCCTCTGCGGATTACCCGGCCGCGCTTCCCTGTGCTGAGAATAACAATTTCCATGCCCGGCCTTATATCACGGGCCGGCTCGGACCTGAGAGCGAGCTCCTCCCGGGAGAGCTTATTCTCTTCCGCCTCAGATCTCTCATTAAGTCTCTCCAGGAAGCTACGCGCCTCTTCCCCGGCGGCAACACTATGGGCACCACTGCTTTTCAGACTTTTTAGCAAAACCTCAAGCTCTTTACGGCCGGCTCCAATGAATTGCTTAAGTTCTCTGATTTCCTGGTGGCGGAGCTCATGATCCAGCCGTCGTAATTCCATCTCTTTAATCTCCGACTCTCTGTCCTTTTTTTCCAGTTCTCTCTCTCTTACCTCATACTCTCTTTCCGCCTCTATTAATTCCCGCTGCCTGGAGGTAAGATTTTCAATAAGGCTGGAAAAACCCTTACGTTTATCACGCAGATATTTTTCAGAATCGGCAATTACTTCCGGCGGCAGTCCATGCTTCTTTGCAATTTCTAAAGCCCGGCTTTCACCCGGAATGCCCATTAACAGATGAAAGGTCGGGGTTAACTCCCTGGGGTCAAATTCCATTGCTGCATTTTGAACACCTGAACGGATGTAGCCATAATTTTTCAAGATACCATGATGGGTGGTAGTGATCATCAGGGTCCGTTTTTTAAGGAAGTGATCAAGCACAGCCATTGCTATGGCTACCCCCTCTTCCGGGTCGGTCCCGGCTCCCAGCTCATCCAGGAGCACCAATGAATTGCCCGAGCTGTTTTTAATGATTCTACTGATATTCACCAGGTGAGAGGAAAAAGTAGAAAGAGACTGCTCAATGGACTGTTCATCGCCAATATCGGCAAATATATTGTCAAAGACTGCTGTTACGCTCCCCTCTCCGGCCGGGATTTCCATACCGAATTGATTCATTAAAGCCAACAGGCCAATGGTCTTTAGAGTAACGGTTTTGCCGCCCGTATTGGGACCGGTAATAATCAGGATCCTTTCTCCCGGGGCCAAACGCAGTGAAATGGGCACCGCTTTTGTTCCCAACAGAGGATGGCGGGCAAGACGCAAGTCTACCTCGCCCTCTCTGTTTTCAGCCATGGTGCACCGGTGCTGTATCGCATATCCGGCCCTGGCGTAAATGGAGTCGAGCAGACCCACACTGGCTAAGGTCTGCCGTATCTCAGCTGTGTATTCAATTACCCGGGCGCTTAAGTTTTTAAGCAGCCGCACAACCTCCCTTCTATACTCATTCTCCTTCTGCACCAATTCATTGTTCCTCTCCATAATATCCAGTGGTTCCAAATAGAGGGTGGCGCCGCTTGCGGACATCTCGTGAACAACACCCTTGATCCTGCCCTTAAAGTTTGCTTTCATGGGCAGCACAATTCGTCCCTCTTTCTGTGTGGGAACGTCAGCCTGCCAGTAAGATTTGAAATCAATGTTATTGAGGTAGCTGCCTGCCAGGCGGCTCACCTCCCGCTGCAGAGTACGGATACGCTCCTTGATACTCTTCAACTCCGGAACATTTTTTTCTCTGATATTCGCCTCTTTATCCAACAGCCTGAATATGGCACGGGGCAGGAAGTCAAGGTCAACAATCCCGCCGGCTATTCTGCGCAGTTCCTCTGTTATTTCACCCTGGATCAGGTAACGCTTCAGTTTTCTCGCTGAGATCAGGGTGCGCCCGATAGTGGTCAATTCCACGGCTTCAAGCAAAAGTCCCTCTTTCCACTGCTCCGCTTTGCGCCCTTCCCACTGTGGAAAATCCAGGGCCGGCATATTGCGGCCCGATTCAAGAAGCCGGCGAAAGGAGACGGAGAGCGAGAGAAGCCTGCCAACCTCCGGCGCTTCAGTCAATATTTCCTGCTTCTGCAGAGTATATCTGCCCTCAGGGCTGAAGCACTTATCTTGCAATTCCTCAAGTATTACCTGGAACTCAAGCAGTTTAGCTGTATGCTGATCCATAAAAACCTTTTTGAAAGTCACTTAAATCATTAAAGAGGCGCATATAACTTATGTAGCGATCCGGATGTATATCTCCCCTTTCAAGAGCATCTTTCACCGCACAGCCGGGTTCATCAATGTGAAGACAGCGCGAGTAAGCACACCCACCACTCCACGGGGAAAATTCAGGGAAAAAACCATGAAGCTCCCGTTGAGTAATTCCGGTTACCTCGAGTTCGCGTATACCCGGAGTGTCGATAATATAGGTGTTCTTATTCAGGGAAATCATAACAGCAAAATTGGTGGTATGAACCCCGCGGTCATACTTGCTCGAAATTTCTCCAACCTTCAATTCAAGCTCAGGCTCCAGGCAATTTAATATTGAGGATTTACCGACCCCGGATTGACCGATAAAAACTGCAGTATACCCTTTGATCACTTCTTCCAAATGACTAATTCCCTCACCTGTAAGGGCTGAGCAGCTCATAACCCGGCAACCGTTTTTTTTCCATACTTCAACTCTCTCCCTGACAGCCGCTTCAACACCTAAATCACACTTGTTCAGCAGTACAACAGGAATAAGATTGCCTATCTCAGCGCTGATTATCAAACGATCAATAAAGCGGGGGCGAAAAGGCGGATTGTTGGTCGAGGCTACACAGACCAAAAGCTCCGCATTTGCGGCCAGTACCTGGGAAGCCCGACGCTTTTTGTTCCACCTTTCCAGACTTGAGCTGCGCTCTTTCCTGCTGGTTATCCAGCCCTGATTTTCTGAAAAAGGATCAGGCAGCACTTCCACCAGATCGCCGACTGCAATGGGATTATACTGCCGTTTATTTGTCTTCAGGACTTTCCCTTTGATCCGGCACTGCAGCTTTCTATCAGCTACTGCCACAGTGTAGATGTTGTTTATTCCGTAAAGCACCTGACCTGATATTTCTGACATCAATAAATCGATACGTATCCTTATTTCCCATAGCGGTCTTCGACCGCAATGGACTTAAAACTTCTTGTTACAATAACAAGATTTTGAGCTATCATAGCAAAATACCGGCAAATTCCAGCCCGTATTTGCCGGCAAATTTACGGTAGCGCTCTTCTACCGGCGGCTCTCCGGTAACATAGAAACAATCCCTTCTACCATGACATTCCTCACCTGATCCCTTATCTTCCAAAACCCTGATCAACTGTCTGGTTACACCTTCCCTGGAATCAACGATCTCCACCCCGCCGCCCATTGCGCTTTTCAGCTCTTCCTCAAGGAGTATGAAGTGGGTACAACCCAGTACCGCAGAGCTTACAGCAGAATTTTTGAGATTACCAAGCTCCCTGGAAACAATAGCTTTTTTTTCCGCAGCCGAGGTTGAAAAATAATCATATTCCACCAGGTCAACCAGTTTTCCAAGAGGATAACGAATAACTTCACAACCTTCAGCAAAATTGCGGATAAGATCTGCAAGGTAATTATCAGCCAGGGTTCGTTCTGTGGCCAGCACTGCCAGTCTTCCCGCTGGTATTGAGCGGGCCGCGGGTTTCACTGCCGGGACCACACCGATAAATGGTATATCGTATTTCTTTCGCAATTCAGCGAGCGCAATAACTGAAGCGGTATTACAGGCCACTACCACTGCCCTGGGATCAAAACGCCTGATCGCCAGCCCCAGACTTTCCATAACTCCGGTCAGTATTTCTGAAGGTCTTTTGACTCCATAGGGAAAATGCTTCCGATCAGCCAGATAAATGAATAACTCTCCGGTCACTCTCTGCCGGGCCATTTCCAGATAGGGAAGACCCCCTATGCCTGAGTCAAAAAAAACAACCGGTTTACATTCCATTATTAAAGAGGTTTTCAAAATCCTGCCTTGCTTTATTCCCCTGTTTTTTTTCAAGGGGCTTTTCCTTAACAGGTTCGCTGAATTTGAAAAAATCACAGAAATTGCTTCGCTCTTTTTCATACACTGGTTCGCTGATTGATTCCCGGCAATCCCAATGAGCGCCCGGGCTGTAAAAACGACAGTTCCTGCAAATCCGCAGATACTTTTTACAGGAAGGACAGACCGTAGAGCGAAATACTTCCAGATGCTCATCAAGTGGATTTCCGCAAAAATGACAATATCTCATAGATTCTATAATATAACAGATATTCCACTTTAGACAACGTGCTCGAAGACGAAGTCCCAGCATGTGTCTTCATCCCAGCATGGGGGGAGTGCAACGTGCTTGATAAAATACCACTAACCGGATAGATTAACAATCATGTTCTCAGCAAAGCCCTGTAGAGCCCCGGGATGCAGCAGACTGGCAGTATTCCAGAGTGAATATTGTTTTTTCCATATAGAAGACCGGGAAGATTACCTGGTCGAAGTGGGCCGCTATCTGGCCGGCCGCCATACCATTAATAATATTAACCTGGCAGATGTTATTCTGGAGGATATTGACCTCTCAGGCAAAGAGATCAACTACAGCAACTTCTCTAAAAGCCGCTTTTCCGGGGTGAATCTGGCAAACTGCAAAATGAACCTCGTGTTCCTGGATCGCGCTTTTATCTCCCACTCTACTTTCCACCAGAGCAAACTACAGTGGGTGGTTTTTGCCGGTTCGCGAATAGAGTTTTGTGACTTTACCGACTCCGATACGCTGCGCTGTAATTTCACCGGTGTTACCGGTATAGAGACCCCTTTTAGCGGCTCCGATCTCTATGGTTGCCGCTTCATTAATTCTGACCTTTCCGGGGCGCAGTTTAAAGACTGTAATCTGAAGCGGGTACACTTTGAATCCGCCCGGATTAACGATGCTGATTTTCGCTATTCCAACAGGGAAGAAGCCATATTCACGGAAAACGAAGTATGAGATTATTCCCCCATTTCTCGTTTTTGGATTTTTCAAATTCATACCTTATCGGTCCTGATCAGGGCGGCAACGCCGTTCTTATTGATCCGGGAATATTTGACGCGGGTTTATTGAGATTGATCGAGGACAATAATTACTATGTGCGTTATGTCCTGGTAACCCACGCTCACGCTTCCCATACCAGAGGGCTGAAAACCCTGCTCAAGATATATGACGCGCAGGTTTTTGCTTATGATTCCTTTATCCAGGATTTTCCGGCGGTACAGGTTAGAGAAGGAAAGCGGCAACCTGTAGGGGAATTCCTCTTTGAAATAATCGAAACACCGGGCCATTCTGATGATTCGTTATGCTTTAAGCTCAAACAATTCCTCTTTACCGGCGATACCCTGACAGCAGGTTCTATTAGCAAAAACCCCGTATACGCAAAGGATACTCTTATTTCTACCATTAGAAAAAAGCTCCTGACTCTGGACGATGATACCCTTGTCTTTCCCGGCCACGGCCCTCCATCCAGGATAGCCATTGAACGCGAATTTAATCCCTGCCTGCAGGAAAAGACGACAGAATGTCAACCTATGCTATGCTAACCGGCTAACAGCTCTTTAAAACGCCGGGGAAGAGGAGCGCGAAATTCTCCAGCCTTTTTTTCTCCCGGCAGGGTTATAAGCAGTCTATAGGCGTGAAGCATCAGCTCACTATGGCTTGCGGATCCGGGATAGTAAAGGGAATCCCCCAGAATCGGACAATCAAGGTATAGCATATGGACACGGAGTTGATGGGTACGGCCGGTCAGGGGGCGAAGAGAAACAAGAGAGTGACTGCCAAAATTTTTAAGCACACGGTATTTGGTTACCGCTCTCTTGCCGCGGGACATTGAACAGGTATACCTTTTGCGGTTCAACGGATCTCTGGTTATTCGCGTATCAATACGTCCTGATATAGCCGGGAGCGTGCCCTTTACAATTGCCAGGTACTGCTTCTTCACTTTTCTCTCCCGGAATTGACGGCAAAGAAAATCTTGAGCTTTCCTGGATTTCGCCGCAACCAGCACACCTGAGGTATCCCGGTCCAACCGATGGACAATACCGGGTCTGATCGGCTCTTCAGGGAAATCCTGCTGTAAATCTTTCACATAATAGAGCAGCCCATTTACCAGGGTTCCCGAGGAATGGCCGCATCCCGGATGAACCACCAGCCCCTGTGGTTTATTGATAACCAGGCAATGTTGGTTTTCAAAGAGTATATCCAGGTCCATGGCTTCCGGTTCCAGTTCCACAGGAGGAGGATCATTATAGAATATTTCCAGCAGGTCGCCATTCTTCAACTTTTTGGCCAGCTTCACCTGCTTGCCATTCAGTATAACCCGCACTACCCGGGTTCTTACCTGGCTCCGGGAAAAGAGCTTGAGCTCTTCAGAAATGTAACGATCTATACGCAGTCCGTCAGTCTTTAGTTCCTTAATTTCCTGTTTCAGGCTCTGAATACTTCCGGCCATCACCCCTACCTTGAAATGTGCCTATAATAAAATCCACTGCGGCAATTAAAAAAGAAAACCCCAATGCAGAGAGAAAAACCCCCGTTGACTCCTGACTGGAAAAGTCCACGCCTCCATGCCTTCTGAATGGCCAGGGAGCATACTCCGGCTCTCTATCATGCAGCACATAGCGATAGATCTCGTAGGTCTCAATTGCCAGAAAGATGCTCAAAGGCAGGGAACCCAGCATAATGATCTCTCCGCGGCGCAGCTCCTTTAGCAAAGGTGAAAATTCATCCTCCCGGTACTCTTCAGGCTCATTACCCTGACAAAAAACAAGAGTCCCGGTCAACAGGATTAAAAGCAGGCAGATTACAGGTATTTTTTCCGGACTGGCTGACATAGGAAGATCAAGGCCTCTGACCGAAAAGGGCCGTGCCCAGGCGCAGCATTGATGACCCCTCTTCAACCGCAATCTCAAAATCAGCGGACATTCCCATGGAGAGAATATCCATTGCCAACCCGGGATAACGCTCTCCGGTTTGACGGTACAGATCCGCCAGCCAAACAAAGGCGCGGCGTATTTCATCCCTGTCTCCGGTGAAGGGGCCTACTGTCATCAACCCGCGGATATTGAGCCTGGTCTGCGCAAGTATTTGCTCTGCCAGCTTAAAAAGCTCCTCTTTTGTGTGTATGCCGAACTTACTCTCCTCCCCGGAGGTGTTCACTTCCAGAAGGATATCCAGCTTCTTTTCTGTGTTCATACTGTCAAGATGCTTCTCTAAAGCTGAAGCTGTTTCCAATTTATCGATTGACTGCACACAACTGAAGGTAGCCGCGGCCAGCCTGGCTTTATTGCGCTGCAGGTGACCGATCAGGTGAAGCTCGATATCATCAGGTAAATTTGAGTACTTATCTGCCGCTTCCTGGACCCGGTTCTCTCCGAAGAGCCGCAGTCCCTGACCCCAGGCAAGCTCCACCGCGCTGCCGGGAAATGTTTTGGTAACGGTCATTATGCGCACCTTTTGCGCATCACGCCCGGTTCTTTCAGCAGCCTCTATTACTCTGCTCTTTACAATGCTGAGATTCCGGCTAAACTCTTCCTCAGAAATTAGATCCATAGCTACAGTTCGCCCTCTACCAGCTAATACCGGCGATTGGAGGATAGGCTTTCTTGACGGCCAGATGCAGGGACACCCCCCCGATTATTCCAGCGACATTCTGCAGTAGATTGATCGGCACTTCAGCCAGGGCAGCGCCCAGGCCGACCATCAGCCAGCCGGCCAGAAGATAGCCGGTGCACATGGTAACAGTTCCGGCGACTGCCCCCATACTTAAATTCAATATCCCGCCTCTACGGGCCAGCAGGCCGATTACCAGACCCTGCAGTCCATGGACAACGAAAGAGATCGGCGCCCACTGAGCATACCCGGAAATAATGTCGGCCAGTGCCGTGCCCAAACCACCGGCAAGCAGCGCGGTAAAGGGGCCGATAGTGAGAGCGGTAAAAAAGATAGCCACATCACTTATGTTAAAATATCCCCTGGTGGGCGCAAAAGGCACCCGCACAAAGGTAAAAAGGGCTGTTACCGCTGTAAGAATAGCCACCGCTGAAATTTTAATTGTCGGACTCAAACCAGTTTCATTTTTCATAATATATTAATCTTACACTATTTATCTGATTAAGGGAATAAGCAGAATAAGGATAATAACCAGTGAAATGCAAAAATCAGCCATTATCCCTGCCCGTTTTTTTAATTCCAGGTAGGTGCTCCTCTTTGCCTTCCTGCCCACACCGCGGCATTCAAGCGCCATTGATAAAACAGGAATCTGCCTGATCGCCTGTATCAGCACCGAGGTCAGAACAGGCAGCAGTGCCTTCACCCTGCGAATGGGTGAAAAACCCCTGATAGCCACGTCCGCTCCCCTTCTTAAGCTGTGAGCGTCGGTCACTTCTCGGTACAGAGTGGTGAGGTGTGGAATATAACGCATAGCGATGGTAACCACCAGAACCAGGTTGAAGGGCATTCCCATTCGATAACAGGAAGTGATAAAGAGATCCGCATTGGTGGTATTGGCAAAGAGGTAAAAAAGCAGGGTGATACCGCTGAAGCGGATTATCAGCCGCAGCGCCTCATTTATACCGCCGGTGGTAATCAGTATGTGCCCGCCTATCACAATAAAGGGTTCACCTGCTCTTTGAAAGGGAGGTGTCAGTAGCAGGACCAGGAGCAGTATGGGTAGAATGGATAGAAAAGGGCGGATGACTCCTTTTAGTCCGAGGGAAAGAAGATTTATAAAAACTATGGCTGCAAAGTAGCCGGTAAGCATTAATATAGGCAGCGGCAGGAAAAAGAGCGTCAGATAGATCAGCAGCACCAAAAATTTTGCCCGCGGATCAAATTGTTCTAAAAAAGTCCTGATCAACCCCTATTCCTCCCTGCCCGGCAGGATCCGGCCATCTTCTAAATATATAATCCGGTGGGCTAATAAACGGGCCAGTTCCTGGTTGTGGGTTATAATTATCATTCCCTTAGACACTGACCCCAATAATTTTACTATGTTCAGGTAATCGCGAAAGGAGATGCCGGAATCACCCTCATCAATTATCAGCAGGGATCGCTCCAGCAGGTAGTAAACAGCTGCCTGAAGCCGCTTCCTGGTACCGTAACTCATTATTGCCGGGGGCAAATCCGCTGCCGGCAGGTTGAAAAGCTCGATTGCCCGGTTAATGCGTTTCTCGATCTCTTTTCCGTCCGGTTTTAACCGACCCTGATTCTTCAGACCATAGGCAAGTTCTTCATGCACTGTGGATAAAAAGATCTGAGAATCAGGATTCTGAAAGAGATAACCGGTATAACTCTTAAGCTCTACAACTGCAGCTGCCTGCTGATTTCTTTCCTTAACTATCAGTATTTCCCCGCTTTGCGGCGCCAGTAGACCGCACAATACCCTGGCCAATGTTGATTTGCCGGAACCATTCTGCCCCGCCAGGGCCACGATCTCCCCTTTATAAACAGAAAAATCAGGAATGGTCAGAGCAAAGTCCCGACTGTGGCCGGAATTCGCTTGATAACTGAATTTCAGCCCTCTGACCTGAATCAGCGGGGTCGAGCCTCTCTTACTGCTCAGAGGCACAGGAGCACGCAGAGATGAGCCGGAGCTTTCCTTTGTCAGAAGCAGTCCCTGCTCCTCCAGTTTCTGCCAGAAACCAGGTTCCGGCTTGCCCTCACCCGCTGAATGAAGCCTGCCCTCTGAGAGCAGATAGAATATATCCACAAACTCTCCGTAAAGATCGAGCCATTTTGAAGAAAAGATCAGCGCGGTTTTCCGGTTACGGCTTATATATTGGAGAACCTTATATTTGCTCTCCCGGTCAATCTCATCCAGGGTCTCATCGAGCAGCCAGATAGCGGGATCAAGGGCAAAAAGACAGGCTAACAGCAGTTTCTTTTTTTCACCGCCTGAAAGGTTCCTGGGGTTCCCCTGCTCATAAGCAGAGAGTCCCAGCCACTGCAGGGCGCTAAGAACCCTTTCCTTGATCCTCTCCCTGGGCATAGCCAGAGATTCAAGACCAAAAGCTATCTCGGAATCGCAGCGTGTGGTAAAGATCTGTTCCTCAGAGTTCTGAAATACCAGGCCGATCTCCTCGAGCAGCTCATAGGGCATAAGCGAAGTAAGAAGTTTGTGTCCATGAGTCAGCTTGCCGGATAGCTCACCACCGGTAAAGCGGGGTATGAGCCCGGTTAGAATGCGGGAGAGAGTGGTTTTACCGCTCTCCGGCGGACCCATGATAAGAGTGATCTTACCCTGCGGAAGTGAGAGATCGAACCCCTGGAAGAGGGGAGAACTCACCATGCCGCCATACTGGGAGTATTTGAAGAATAGATCGGTTACTGAGAGAACTGTTTTGTATGCCATAAGGGAATCCGCAATAACCTGGCCTGGTTACAGTTTATTTGCAATATTAACACCAGTATTTAAATATGGGCGATGCGGGGCTTGAACCCACGACCTCCTGGGTGTAAACCAGGCGCTCTCCCAACTGAGCTAACCGCCCGAAACTCGAAGCAAATTAGCATGATCGCCTTATGTTGGTCAATAGGTATTGTTAAAATCAAATAGAAATGCTATTAAGGAGATCATTCAATTTAAGAGGCGGAGCCATGCAGAAAAAAAATCTCAACTTTAACAGTAAGCTGCTTCATGCCGGTTACCAGCCGGAAGCAACTACTCTTTCCAGAGCGGTACCCATATATCAAACTACATCCTATGTATTTAACAGCCCCCAGCACGCTGCTGATCTCTTTGCACTTAAAGAAGAGGGGAATATCTATACCAGGATCATGAACCCCACCACCGCTGTCTTTGAAAAACGAATGGCTGAGCTGGAGGGAGGTGTCGGAGCCCTGGCGGCAGCCTCCGGCCAGGCCGCAATAACCATGGCAGTGCTGGCCATTACCGGTTCCGGAGACCATATTGTGGCCTCATCCAGTCTCTACGGCGGCACCTATACCCTCTTCCATTACACCTTTGCCCGCCTCGGTATTGAAAGCGTTTTTGTCAAAGGAGAGAGCCTGGAAAACTTTGAAAAAGCGATAACACCACGCACCAGGTTGATCTACATTGAATCTATGGGAAACCCCAAGCTCGACCTTCTCGATATAGAAAAACTGGCCGACCTTGCCCATAACCACGGTATTCCCCTGTTCATTGACAACACTGTAACCTCTCCCTTCCTGCTCAAACCCATCGAGTTTGGCGCGGATATTGTTATCCATTCGGCCACCAAGATAATCGGCGGACATGGAACCTCCATCGGCGGTATAGTCGTGGATTCCGGTAATTTCAATTGGGCAAATGGCCGTTATCCGGAGCTGGCCGAACCTGATCCAAGCTACCATGGCATAAGTTTTTTAGAGAAATTCGGTAAAGAGGCCTTCATAACCCGACTCCGGGTTACCATGCTGAGAGACCTGGGCGCCGCGTTATCACCCTTCAATGCCTTCTTGTTCCTGCAGGGACTGGAAACCCTGCATGTGCGCATGCAGAGGCACTGTGAGAATGCCCTGAAGGTCGCGGAATTCCTGGAAGCACACAGCCGGGTCTCCTGGGTGAATTATCCCGGGCTTAAAACCAGTCCCTACTACCGGCTGGCCGGGAAGTATCTGCCCCGCGGCCAGGGAGCAATTATCGGCTTCGGAATAAAGGGCGGCTTTGAAGCCGGTAAACGTTTTATCTCCTCAGTTAAGCTGCTATCCCATCTGGCCAATATCCTGGATGCCAAATCACTGGTTATCCATCCGGCAAGCACTACCCACCAGCAGCTCAGTGAGGATGAGCAGAAGGGAACCGGAGTGACCCCGGATTTTATCCGCCTTTCTATCGGTATTGAAGATGTGCAGGATATTATTGAAGATATCGATCAGGCCCTGAAAAATAGCTGAAAAAAGGATATTCCAGCGGCTTGGAATTGACAGAATAATTGTGAAGTAGTATTATCATTATTGAAACCTCGGTGATAATCACAGAGGTTTCAAGGACGACTTAATGCTTCAACGTGAAATAGATTTTAAGGAAGTTAAAAAACGCATTAACGCCTTCAGGGTAACAGGTATTCTGGGGCCAAGGCAATCGGGAAAGACTACCCTGGCCGCTCAATTCCAGGCTGATGAATATTTTGATCTTGAAAATCCACGAGATCTTGCTCGTCTGGAGAACCCTCAACTTACTCTGGAAAGACTCCGTGGGCTTATTGTTATTGATGAAATCCAGCGTAGTCCGGAACTATTTCCTGTAATCCGTTACCTGGTCGACACCATTGAAACACAGAAATATCTGATCCTGGGAAGCGCCTCTCGTGATTTAATCCGCCAGAGCTCAGAAAGCCTTGCAGGTCGAATCAGTCATTATACATTACTTGGTTTCAGAAAAGATGATGTTACCCCTGATAAGGTGCAACGATTATGGTTAAGGGGTGGGCTTCCTCCTTCTTTTCTTGCAGAAACGGAAGAGATCAGCAATCAGTGGCGGGAAGATTACATCCGTACTTTCCTTGAAAGGGATATACCATCTCTTGGTTTCAGAGTACCTTCGACTATGCTGCGACGTTTCTGGCAGATGATAAGTCACTATCATGGGAATATTGTTAATTTTTCAGAAATTGGAAAGTCCTTTGGTATTGCTGATACAACAGTCCGGCATTACACCGACATCCTGCAGGGCACCTTCATGCTCCGCCTTCTGCAGCCGTGGTATGCGAATATCGGGAAACGATTGGTAAAGAGACCGAAACTATATTTTCGAGACTCCGGCCTTTATCATTCATTGCTTTCTATTGAAACCGAAAGGGCCCTATATAATCACCCAAAGTTGGGAAGCTCCTGGGAGGGGTTTGCACTCGACTGTGTATGGCGCAGCATCGGCAAGAATGATGAAAAGGCATATTTCTGGGCCACTCATTCCGGGGCAGAAGTGGATCTTTTCTGGCAGCATGAAGGATCAAATTGGGGTTGTGAGTTCAAATTTTCAGATGCCCCGAAAATAACAAAATCAATGCTATCTGCTATTGAAAACCTGGCTTTGAAGAGATTGTGGGTTATTTATCCCGGGAATCAGGAATATAAAATCCATCCACAGATCGACGTTCTTCCGTTGCAGAATGTTCCTGCTTATTGGGATTATGGACAGGAATAGTAAGTATTACCCACTGATAGCGAATATGCCTGGAATGCTTTCAAAATGATTATCCAGAGTCAGTAATCTTGCACCTATAACATCCCCATATAGAATCCGGCAAATAGCTCTCCTAATGTTACTGCTGGAACATGAATTTCATCAGCATTTTCCAGCAACTCTGTTATTGACTCTTTTCCACGCTTGAAAGCAGAATATGCATTGGTATCAAGGCAAATCTTCATGATTTCCAAATTTCGCTATCAATTTGCTCAAATATTCTGGCATTTTCTTCAAACTCATCTGCCTGAGCAGAGTCCCATGTACCTGCTAAATCAGAGAGATCTCTGATTTTCCTGCTATTGACAGGGAGGCCAAGGGCTTTCTGAAGTAATGAAATGATTGTTTTGTTAAGGCTTGTTTTATACTGACGAGATAGTATTCTTAATTGCTTGTCTATGTTGTCAGGTATTTGACGTAAACTAATTTGACTCATATTTTGCCTCCATGCTTTTATATATTAATATCCCAGCGCAGATTACATCCGCAACCGAAGCTCTTATGGCAGAAGCCCAACACAATCTATTCGGGCGTTGGACTTGATTATTTTTTGCGTTGAAGGCGCAATATTTCAAAGGTAATAGCATAATAGCAATTATATATATTTAAGTCAAATTTAAGTCCTGAGGGCGGATGGCCATAAATACTAAAACCGGGCAGCCCTATTCCCATTCAATCGTTGCCGGTGGTTTGCTGGAAATGTCATAGACAACCCGCCCGATTTCCTCGACCCGGTTGGTGATGGCTGAAGATATTTCCAGCAACTCTTTTCCGGCAAAGGGAAATACATCGGCAGTCATACCATCCGTGGAAGCTACCGCGCGCAGGGCAAGAACATATCCGTAACGGCGAACATCGCCTGATACGCCTACTGAACGGCTGGGGAGAAGCACGCAAAAGGCCTGCCATATCTTATTGTACAAACCTCTCTTTTTTAATTCACCTATGTAAATGGCGTCCGCCCTTCTCAAAATATCACATTTCTCACGGGTAACGGCACCAAGAATTCTTACTGCCAGTCCGGGCCCGGGAAAGGGATGGCGGCCGATAACCTCCGCAGATAAGCCCAGCATTGCTCCCAGGTTGCGAACCTCATCTTTATACAAAGAAGAGAGGGGTTCAATTACCAGACCCTCTGCCCTTTTCCGCTCCACCAGGGGAGTGCCCACATTATGATGGGATTTAATCACCTTTGCCCTGGAACCTACTCCCTTGCCTGACTCGATCATATCCGTGTAAAGGGTGCCCTGGGCCAAAAAGGCCCTGTCCAGCCCCTCTATACCCAGTGCGGCGCTCTCTTCCGCCTGTACCCGGATAAAAAGGTCCCCGATTATCTTTCGTTTCTCCTCCGGATCAGCAACCCCTTTCAGGGCTGCCAGAAAACGGTCGGCTCCATCTATAAGATGGAGATGGCTCGCCCCAAGATCCTTTAGTGTTTCAGCAACTTCTTCGGATTCATTAAGACGCATAAGACCGGTATCGATATACATAAGGTGGACCTGGTCAGCGGGTAAAGCCTTTAGCAGCAGAGCGGCCGTTACCGTGGAATCAACTCCCCCGGATATAAGCAGCAACACCTTATTGGAACCAACGCGCTCCTGCAATTCGCTCCGCGCTCTATTCAGAAAGGTTTCCATGTTCCACTGCCTGCGGGCGCCGCAGATTTTCAAGGCAAAATTCTCCAATATCTGCAAGCCTCCTTCACAGTGGCTCACTTCGGGATGGAACTGCAGCCCCATTATTCTCTTCTGTTCATGCACAACCAGGGCGGGCAGGCCATTCTCAGTTACCGCTGCAGTGCGGAACTCCCCGGGCAGCAGCTCAATACTGTCTCCATGGCTCATCCAGGATGTAAAACCATCGGCAAGACCGGAAAAGAGTGATGATTGTTCAAGAAATCTAATACGGGCCCGGCCATACTCTCTATTTTCCAGAGAACTCACTCTGCCGCCCCGATCCTGGACCATCCTCTGAGCTCCATAGCATATTCCCAACACCGGCACCGGCAACTCATAGATATATGGATCTGCCAGGGGCGCATCTTTATCGTATACGGAAGCGGGAGAGCCGGAGAGGATGACTCCCCTCACCTCTTTTTTCAGCAGCGGCCCTACTTTGGCATCGCCGGGCGCGATCTCGCTGTATACTCCGATTTCACGGATTCTTCTGCCGATTAGCTGGGTAGTCTGGCTGCCGAAATCAAGGATCAGGATGGTGTCCATGGGTCCTTTCGCACAATCGTTTCTTCTCTCCGGTAACCCACAGATATTATATCAATCGGGGTTTCTGTGTACTCCTCAATAAATTCAAGGTACTCCCTTGCCTCGACCGGTAAATCATCGTAACGGCTGCAACCGCTGATATCCTGCTGCCACCCCCTAAAGCTCCGCAGCACCGGCTTTGCGCCTTCCAGTATTTCCATTGAAGCGGGGAAATCGGAAAGCTCTTTTCCCTTAAAATTGTAGGAGGTACACACTGAGATTTCTTCCATTTTATCATAAACATCCAGATGGGTCATTACTAAAGCATCGATAGAATTAGTTAAGCAGCCATACTTCAAAGCCACCAGGTCGAGGTAACCGCAGCGGCGCGGCCTGCCTGTAGTCACTCCATATTCCCTACCCAGCTCTCTGATAGTGCTTTCCAGATCACCGTCACGATCACGGCTGAATTCCGAAGGGAGAGGACCATTTCCTACCCTGGTGCTATAGGCTTTGCATACCCCCAATATCCGGTTGATATCTTTGGGCCCTATACCTGCACCAATTGCTGCGCCGGAGGCACAGGAAACTCCTGAGGAAACATAGGGATAGGTTCCCGAGTCAATATCCAGCAGAGTGCCCTGAGCGCCTTCAAAAAGAATATTAGCCGGCTTTTCCTTATAAAGCAGGTAGGTAATATCCACCACCATCTCTCTGACCCTTTCACGAAATGGTTCGAGCGCCGCTCTGTCCTCTGCAGATAATTTTTCCCAGATAGAGCTGTCAAAGATATCAACCACCCTGATCCCGTCCCGGTTTGCCTTCAGTCCATAGGCCACGCCAATACCACGGCCAGTGGTGCCGATAGGCAGCTTGCGTTTGCTGTCCATTTCCCGGTCCAGATCACGGTACCGGGGAAGCACCAGATGGGCGCGACCGGAAATCAGAACCCGTCCCTGCCAGTTGATACCCTGGCCGGTAAGGCCATCCAGTTCCGAAAATAAGGACTCCAGGTCAATAACCATGCCGCTTCCTAAAACCACTCTTTTATTCGCATGGGTTATGCCTGACGGAATAAGATGCAGCTTATAGGTTTCCTCGCCAATTACCACGGTGTGACCGGCATTGGCGCCGCCGGAATAACGCAGCACAATATCTGACCCTGCCGCTAAGAAATCAACAATTTTCCCCTTGCCCTCATCACCCCATTGAGCGCCCATTACAACTAAGTTCATAGGTATGCCTTTTTAAATTATTTATTTATGGAAGTGCATGCCTTTCCCTGCCGGAAAGTTCTCCGGTCTCGATAATTTTGCCATCTACCAACGCCTTTAGTTTGACCACTTCCTTTTTCAGTTCTCCGACAATCTTCTTTACTAAATCCGCATTCGTATTATTGGTAAGGATTATCTCGTTAATACTCTCAATAGATAAAGTTACCTCTCTATTGCCGTTGAGCTGTTCCTGCACCGCCTGGTGCAGCTCATTTATTACATCTGAATATCCGGCGAGATCTTTATTGATCCTGTCAAATATTTTTCCGGCTTCCTTGGAAGATTCACCACCGCTGAATATAACTTGCTGCACCTGTTTGACCATTTTTCCCACTTCGCCGCTTGTTCCGGCAGCCTGTTCCGCCAGTTTGCGGATTTCCTCAGCTATAACCGAAAAGCCGCTGCCCTCTTCCCCTGCCTGCGAGGCTTCAATAGTGGCATTCAGAGCCAGCAGATTAGTCTGGTCAGAGATATCATTAATATGCTCTAAAGACTTTACCATTCGTTCAACAACTTCATGTATATTAAGAATCTCATTTATTACGCGGTGGACAATCAGATTACCGCTGTCAGAAAAATCAACGGTCCGCTTGACCGTAGTTGCTGATTTTTCAGTGGATTCAGATATTTTAGCCATAGAGCTCTGCAGTTTTTCTGCTGCACTTGATATGTAGAGGCTGCTCTCAGCCTGATCTCCCGCTCCTCCGGAGAGACTGGTGGATATCTTTTCCAGATTATCAACAAATTGGCTTAAGTTGAAAATTGAAGCCTGTACGATCTCCATGGTCATGCGCAACCTGCGGCCGGCGCGCAGCGCTTCCTCGGAAACAATGTTATTTTCCAGGATTACTTTAAAAGTTCTTGATATAGACCACGAGACTCCACCGGTGAACAGGAAGAGCGCCGGTAGATAACTTACCGGTCCCAGCCTGACCGCACCATGAGAAAAAAAGTAACTGCCGGCGGCAACCGCGGAACAACTGAATATTGCTGCTGCCGTAGCCGTGACCGAGGTCGATGGTTTCATCCTGAGAATGGAAAATAGAATGGAAAAAAAATAGAAAAAACCGCTGAGCACTGTAAGGAATACTTCTGCCGGCCTGTAGGTTTTGCTTAAGAATACACTCAAAAATACACCCGCAGTGAGCGCCTCCAGTATTACCGATATATGAGCAAACTGCTCCGGAAACTGATTTTTCTGCAGCAGGCGCAGAGTAAATAACGAATAAATAAATATTAAAAGAAAGGCAGCGCCTACTATAAAGGACTCAATAGAAACACCACTCTCCTTTTCTTGCAGGAATAGATAGCCCAAAAGGAGTATGCAGAAGTAAAAAAGCCTGAATAAGGCGGCAGCTTTTTCACCTTTATTAAATTGGGTCTGTAATATACTGGTAAAAACTCCGGACATCCTTTATTCTTTATCTAAATTCTTGAGTTTTGTAAAGGGAATAGATCAATGCATAGAGAGAAGTTTGACCAGCTCTTTAACGCAGCTCTCGAAGCGGGTAAAAAACGGGATTATGTACGAGCCATCGCCCTGCTTCAAGAGATCCTCTGCAGCACTGATAAGTATCCCCTGGCCATTCTGTACCTTGCCCGGAGCTATCACAGCCTGAAAGAATATGGCCGGGCTATCCAGTACTTTCGTTATTACCTTCACCTGCAGCCTGAATCCGCACCGGGCTATTTCTTTCTTGGCAGGACCTATCTCAGTTCAGGTTTACCAGGACAGGCTATACCTTACTTGAAAAAAGCGGTCAAGCTGAATCCCGGATCGGCAAATACTCTCAGCTTACTCGGACTTGCCCTGCTCAAAGCAGGACGGCCCAGTAGCGCTATTGAGTATTTCATAAAAGCTCTGGAAATAAAACCCGAGCAACCGCACATTTTTACCGGCTATCTCAACTCCCTCTTAACTCACGCAATCAACCTCTTTTACCATGAGCGTATGGAGGAAGCAGAAGAGATATTTCAATACATCATAAAAAAGCGGCCCGAGAATCTTACCACCCATCTCTATTTAGCCAGTATATACAGGGAACTCGGTAAAACCGATCTTTCCCTGCTGCATTACCAGCATGCATCAAATCTTTCCCCGGGCGATCCGATCCTCTTCCTGCAGAGGGCCTTTCTCCTGCTTAAAACCGGAAAGAATGAGCAAGCCTTTGCTGAGCTTAAAGAGGCTACCTCCCTGTTAGGCACTGACAGTTCAGAAATTACCGATCCGGAACAATTGCTCAGGATTATCACCCTGATCCTTTTCCGCAACGGTAAATACCGCAAAGCTGTTTATTACGGCAGCAAAGTATTAAAGAATAATTATCAGGACGCGGATATGCATGTAATGATCGCGGAATCCTTCCGTAATATCGGTGAACCGCTGAAGGCGCGTAATCACTATGAGAGGGCGCTAGCCGCCAAAACCGGTCACCTTGATTATTATTATGGATTCGCCGCTCTGCTATGGGAAGAAAATGATTTTCAGGAAATGGCAAAACTCTTGAAGCGCATTTTCAGATTAAATGAAAATGACCGGGTTGCCAGATATTACCTCGCTCTGACCTTACCGCACCTGAGTGAATCAAAAGATAGAACCATTACCCTGCTGCAGGAAAGTATCAAGAATTTCGGTCCGGACCCTTTGCTGATGAATGCCCTGGGCCAGGAGTATTTACAGGCGGAACTTCCCGATCTGGCGGAAAAATGGTTTACCCGCACCCTGAAAGTCGTGGAAAATCATGGCCAGGCTCTTAAAAACCTGATAACCGTTTATACACTGCTGAATAAAACAGAAGAGGCTAAAAATACATTTTCCCGTTACCTGAACTATTATTCCGCTGATCAAGAGGTTAGAAATCAGTTTATCAAGCTGCTTTACCATGATCAGGATTATAAAACCCTGGCTGAAGAAATACTAATCCTGCTGCCCCTGAAACCCCGGGACAGGAACCTGAAAAGGATGCTGGCCTTAAGTTACAGCAAAACCGCCAGATACTCCGAAGCAGTTGTTCTCTACCGCTCCCTTCTGGCAGATGAACCTGGTTCTTTGTATTTCATAAGAGCCTTGATTTACTGCATGCAGCATTCCGGACAGCAGGAAACTGCCCTGCTTTTCTTAGAAGAAGCGGTTAAGAGAGAGCAAAATCATGTCTCCCTGTTATTGCCCCTGGGAGTAATGTATTTTAAGCAAAATAAGCTGGAAAAAGCTGCGGAGATATTCCGCCGGGTAATTGCCCTTGCACCTCATGAATGGAAGGGCTACCGCAACCTGGCCGTTGTCTTTAAAAAAAGTGGCGAGAGCAATTTCAGTGAAAAATATCTGATAAAATCGGAAGAACTGCGCTCAGCACAGCTAAAAGCGCAAAAAACTAGTGGTATTGTATAAAAACCAGATTCCAGTCTTTTTTCCCTTGAAATTTGTCTCTATTTCTTTATAATGCATATATTAAGGAGGAGTAGTTATGGCAATGAAAGCCTTAGATCTGTTTCAAGCTTATACTCAGGATAAACTCCCCAGAGAAGGGGGATATATTATCTCATCTTTTCTGCAGAACAATTCATCTTACTCACGATACGAGGTAATAGCCTACAGCGGGGTAAAGTCCCTCTACCTTTCGGAAGATGGCCTGACCTTTCAAACAGACGGTAATAAATTATTCATTCTTGCTGAACCGCCTTCCTATGCTGAAAAACATCTCGAGCCCTTTCGCCGCACCTCGAAATATCAGATCCCTCACCGCTTTTCAGAATTGGAAATTGTTACCGCCAAAAACCAGATTAAGATAATGGTGAGCAAAGAACCTATTATTACCTATTCCGCTTTTACAGTACTCAAGCCTCAAGGAATTAATTTTGCCTTTATATTTTATAATCTTGATGATGTACTTGACTCTATCTCAACTTTCTTTGAAAAAACCTTGAACAAAGAAGCCAATGTACCTCAAGTAGATGCGGCTAAAGCTACTCAACTAATCATTAAGGGTCTGAAGAAGTTTGATATCTGGAAATAGTGCTCCCTGATGCTCCCTGAACTGAAACTAATCACTCCCCTTTTCCAGGTTAATCTGCGCTATGGCCAGATTGGCAATCGGCACCGAATAGGATGAACAGGATACATAATCAAGTCCCGCGTCCATGCAGAAGCGTATATTATCCGGTATGGCGCCATGCTCGCCGCATAACCCCGTGGAAAGATCGGGCCTGGTCATTTTACCGCGTTTCACCGCAGTGCTTACCAATTCTTTTACATTGTTATTGAGTATCTGAAAGGGGTTACCCTCAAGCAGATCGTACATAGTATAATCAGGCATAAATGAATTAAAATCATCCCGGGAAAGTCCGATTGTGGTCTGGGTAAGATCATTGGTCCCGAATGAGAAAAACTGGGCATAACGGGCAATATCACCCGCGCTTAGAGCAGCGCCGGGCAGCTCGATCATGGTTCCTATACGGAAATCTACGGCCTTCTTGACCTGCATCTTTTCCCTGATCTCAGCTTCGATATCCACCAACCCACGAAATGTTTTACCCTCGATCTTCTTGCCGTAAATAATCAGCTTCAGCTCATTCTCATTCATAATCAAGGGTATCATGATCTCCGGTTTTACTTTGACCCCCTCTTTCTGCAGAGTATATACCGCTTCAAAAATCGCCTTGATCTGCATTTCATATATTTCAGGGTAAGACACGGCAATACGGCAGCCGCGGTGACCGAGCATCGGGTTAAATTCACTCAATGCATCACAGCGGTTCTTTACTTCCTTTTCAGAAATTCTGGCACCCTTCTTACGCTCATTAAGATAATCAATAAATCTCTTCATCTCTGCCGGGTTGTGGGGCAGGAACTCATGCAAAGGAGCATCCAGCAGGCGGATGGTTACTTCATAACCGGCCATGGTCTTAAAGAGCTTATAGAAATCGCTCTTCTGGATGGGCAGGAGTTTGTTTAGAGCTTTCTGCCGTTCCTCAAGATTTTCCGCAAGTATCATTGCCCGGAAATCATTGATTCTCTTCTCATTAAAAAACATATGCTCTGTGCGGCACAAACCTATACCCTCTGCACCGAAGCTCCTGGCCAGACTGGCGTCCCTGGCGTTATCCGCATTTGCCCGTACATGAAAATCCTTAACAAAACCGCGCACCAGTTTAATAAAATCCAGCATACCCGATTCTTCAGGGTCAGGTTCGATTAATTCACCCTTGCCCATATAGATAGCCGGTTCTCCGTAATGGGGCACATTCAGGGTCAGGTAATCACCTTCATTAATAGTGACACCATCTATTACCATCTTCCTGCCCTCAATTTTCATTTCCGTTTTAACCAGGGAGACCTTGCCATATTGCCGCGCCACAACAGAGGCGTGGGCGGCATATCCGCCTTCACTGGAGAGCACACCCCTGGCCACCTCGATTGCCTTCACATCCTCGGCAAAGGTTGCCGCCATGCATAGGATTAAATTGGTATCCTGCCCCTTATGTTGGGCTTCCTTGAAGGCCTCTAAAAGACCGTCGGTGGTAAAAAACACCCGGCCGATAGCAGCGCCCGGGGCACCGGTTATACCTCCGGTCAGAGTCTTCATTTGTTTAATGGAACTAAGGTTAAGTACCGGGTGCAGTATTTCATTTAACTGATTGGGTTTAACGCTTTTAACCACAAATTCGGCAGCAACCTTCTTCCTGTTGTACAGATCCAGTAGAGTTCTCATTTCCGAGCGGGTTGATTTGGTCATTACATGACGCTGTTCAATAAGCCAGAGTTTTTTATTCTCAATTGTAAAACGGATTGCGCGGATCTCTTTAAAATGGTCCTCAACCTCCCTGGCAATATTCTCAAATTGTTTGAGATACTGTTTGTTAATAGTGTTTATATCCTTGCCCTTTGCCCCAATTGAATCAAAAGCGCTCTGGTAGAATTCCCCTTGCAGTTCCTTCTGGCCGGTTACGATATTACGGGTAAAGAAGTAACCGCTGGATGAATCCTTGCCGTAGTTGCCATAAACCATGGGCTGTATTAACAGGGCGGTATCATTTTGGTTCAGCTCATCAAGTTTCAGCATCTTACTGATGCGTTTCAGGGATATTTCCAGTTGAGCGTAGGCATCGGTGAAAAATCCTTCAGGCAGCAGTTTCAGATATTTTTCCACACTTTCTTTTCGCTCTGCTGTTGTTCTCTCTTCACAAAGGTCCAGTTCAAGCTCTTTAACAGCCTTCTCAATTGCCTCAACATCCTTACCGCGCTCTTCCAGTTCAGCAATGCGCCGCTCTATTTCCAGATTACCCTTTAAGAGGAATTGTACCTCGTGCTGGCTGAAATTCTTTCCTACGAAATTCATAAAGCCATTCAAGGTTTCCGAGGTTAATCCATAGTTATGCAGGGTCGGGTAAGTGGCAATAACCAAATTGGGACTGATTACAATTTTCAGCAGCATGGGGTTGTCCGGGTTACCGAACTCTTTTCCGGTGCCCGTTTCCAGTTTTTTAATATAATTCTTTAGCTTACTTTTTAGAGGCAGGGTATCCATCTGGGAGGTGATCTCGGAGTCGAAAATAAATCCTGGAAGAATAGGAAGATCAAGAGCGGCAAGCTCCATTGCCCTTCTGCCGCGAATACCGATTTTCTCTAGAATTACATCTTTAGTGGTGCTCTCATTAGAGCTGAAAAAATGAACATTTTTAGCCATTATATACCCTCTTTTTCCTGTTAGAAGAGATTCAAAACCGTATTTACCGGAAATTTCAAAAAGGCTTCAAACAGGTGGCTTGCCCCCTGTCTTAGATAACGCTGCAGCTTGGCTACATCCTTAATATCCTCACCGGCAACCGCCACAAGGATTGCACTGCCGTGCTTCACCTTTCCCCATTTGAATAAGGTATTTATATCAAGTATTCTTTCGCCATCATAAAAGATAAAAACCTCAAGCTTTGAATATTTAGCATTGTAGCTCTGAATTATCTTTTTCCAGGCCTCCACGTTGCCGTTGTGAAAAAGTTCATTGGTCACGGGTATAGAGTATTTGGGAGTCATGCGCACCGCAGCGCCTGGCGGTGGAGATGCAACCGCCGGAGCCGGCTGCTGGACAGCAGGTTTTCTGAACTCTTTTACCGGTTTTTTCTTTTCTGTTGCTTTTTGTCTTTTTACTTTTGGCTGTGTTTCTTTTTTTTCCTTTAACAGGCGCGGCGGTTTGAACTTTCCTTTGGTAAAGGCAGCGGGAGTGGAGATTTTTTTGCTATCCAGAAGCTGAATTATTTTATTTATAGCCTCAACCATCAGCTTATCATCGCCCTTATCGGCGAATGCGCCGCAATAAATAGTAATCAATTCATTTTTCTTAAGGCCCTGCACCAGGTCCCAATGAACTTGATTCTTAGGATTGATCAGTGTTAACCCGATATCGGGATGAAAATAGGCCAGCAGCAGATCAACTGAATTCCACTTTTTTACTTCATCACAAAGAGGAGCAAACTCCTCAAGATTAAACTTCAGGGTATAGGAACTGCAGCGGTAATTATACTTTGGATGTCCCACCAGGAGAGCATGCACTATGGGACTCAACTGGGTAAGCTCAAGCTCTTTTTCTTCCACCATTTCATTCAGAATATCAGCAAGATTGCGATAGCCCTCAAAATCTTCAACAATTTCACCAACGCTTTTAAAATGACGCAGAGAGCGGTTAAAACCTGAGCGCGTGCTTAGTACCTGGAATTCATATTGTGCTGTGGCGAGCATTATTCCCTCCCTTTAGTAAAATAAAATGGTGACCCCCGGTAAAGAGGCCACCATAAAAATTGAATAAATTATATTTCTTTCAAGCCGGATGATCTGCGGGGTCTTCCCCTTTTGCCTCTTCCTTTTTTGGGAGCATCCACAACACCCTGCTTTGCTCTTGGAGCCCGGGGAGCTTTTGCTGCCGGAGTTGCTTCAGGTTCATTCAGAAGGTCGAGATAATCACTGCCGGCGGCCTTCCTGCCTGACTCTTCAGCTTCTACGCTAAAAGACTGGGCAATATCCTCGCGTACCGTTGATCTCCTTCTGGAAAAAGCGGCAAAGGCTGCATCCTGGAAACCCTTGGAAATACCGTGGAGGAACTCATTCAGCACATTGGCCATGCCGTCCAGAGTAGCCTTTTTCCTCTTAATTGAGGTGATATCTACATCCATGAGCACCCCGCCCTGCAGGTGATAAGGATTGATTATATAATCAAACCCGTCAAATTCCTTCTGCAGGAAAGTCAGCCTGTCTTCCATGACCCGTCTCTGGATCGGATAACGATAGCCGTATACAGTCTGTAGTTTATCCTTAACAAGAATCAAGTTGCGTTTGATCTTATCCTTTTCAGGCAGGTAGGTACGGTTATGCCTTTCAACCTCGGTATCGGCAGCGCGCACAAAGGAAATCTCGTCCCAACTCTTCTCAATGTCTTCGTATACGGGATCACCGGTTACCGCTTTGATCTTTCGCCTGATCTTGTTCTTTACCCGTTTGGCCAGGTCATTAAAATCCTTGATACCGCGCATAAACTTGGTATCTTCATAAACGACCTCCAGAATATCCCTCAGGTGCTGCACTTCCACTTCCAGAGATTTGATCATTACATCAAAAGCTTTCTGTTCCTCGATTATCTGGCCATTATCATAGTACTTCATGCGAATAGCATAGCGCTCGTCGGGAAGCTTGGTCGGGTCAGTCTCTTCATATTCCCTGACAATAAGCTCCCTGGCATTTTTCAGGTTTTCCACATACTGATAACCCATCTTGGAGGTATCCAGAATAGAGGTGATGGAGTTAATAGCCGTATTAAAACCGCGGTTACGGATGTTTTCAATATCCATGATCTTTTTGATGTTTTCACGTATATTGATAGGATCGAACTCCTCAGGATCAATTTCCGCTCTTAAACCCTCTACTCTATCCATCAGGGACTTGGCGAAGAAGCTATAACGTTTGGATTTTTCATTCTCTTTATCATCCGAGGTATAATTTTCCACGCGCCCCATCTTTTCAAAGATCACTTCCGTATCGTTCAGCTCTTCTCTGCCTTCATCGATAATCTGGTCTTTCAGCTTGTCAACTTCCCTGTCCAGAAGATCCATTATTTGTTTGGAGATAAGGTCCTTGACCAGATATTCCACAGTTGCCTGATACTGAAAAATCGGGCTGATCAACTCTGAGTCAAGAATATTAACTGAAAGTTTCACATCAGTTACCGTCCTGGGCCTGTAGATATTATCCTTGAAAGAACACTTCACAATTGAGTAGGCATTCTCGCCGCGGATAAAGGCTCCGACATCGGTTTTCTGGCGTAAAAGGGAGTTGGTCAGGTTTTCAAGATCATTTACCCCCCTCTGCACATGACCCTGCAGATGGCCGTACATGTTTACAATAGACTTCTCGATCTCACCGGTATTAAACTTATCCACACCCCCGATGGCATCCAGCAGTGCAGCTATCTCCCTTGGGGTATACTTGGCCAGGCTCTTCATTTCCTCTTTATCGATGAAGCCCCTGACTTTTTTTACCATCTCATCTTCTGTAGTAACAGTGTAGCGGTTAAACATGTTCTGGTAATTCTGGTTGAAGTAGTTATAGACCTTTTCCTTTAACCCCCCCATGACATCCAGGTTGCTCAATACTTCCTTAGGTAGTTTTGAGCCTACATGATTTAGTACTTTATCTACCTCTTCACCCAAAAGCAGATCGACCTCAGCCTGTTGATCACGAAACTCCTGAGCCAGGGAGTTGCGTGAACCCACAGCGCTCGGTTTTTCAGGATGAAAAATATTAGGACTCTTCGGCAGTTCAATGCTTCCCATAATTCACACTCCTTACCTATTTTATTCTAACTACAATTATCCACACCAGGGATAAAATGTAAAGCCTATTTTATTTTTATTTTTTTCTCTTTCATTTTACCTCTATTTGGTGCATGCTATAATAAAGGAGAAGAATATGGAAGCCCCCAAATATTTCAGCCTTTTTTTAGCAGTTTTTTTCATTTTGGCAGGTACATTTGTCCACGCCGATAAACGAGAGGAACCGGTAGATGTTATTATAGCATTGGATAAGTCTTCTTCCATGATAGAGGAAATAGACGCGGTTAAAGAGTATGTCCGTACTGCAATTATCGATCAACTGCTCATTCCCGGTGACTTTATAACCGTAGTAACCTTTTATGGTAAAACTCAAATTCCCATATCAGCTTTTCTGAAAACCAATGAAGAAAAGGATAACCTGTCAGCAGCTATCTCCCGGATCGACGCTGACGGCCTCTATACGGATATCGGCAATGCCCTGGATGTTTTAGCCGCGGAATTGGAAAAACAGTCAGATTCCGGCCGCAAAAAATATCTGCTTCTAATAACCGACGGCAAACAGGAAGCGCCCCCGGAAAGCAAATACTACTCACCGGATGGTTCCTTCAACCATGAATTCCTGGCAAATACCAGGATAATTCAAATGAAAGGCTGGAAAATCCATGTATTGGGAATCGGCACCGAACAGGCAGCCCGGGAATTAGCTGAGGAGCTCTCCGGTAAATACAGCGAAGTATCAAGCGAACCCACCAGTGAAGAATTGGCCGCTAAAACTGAAGACTTCCTTGGTAGAGTTGATCTGGTGGAACCACCGCTAATTTCAAGGTTGACTGCACAGGGAAAAGGGAAGATAAGTCTAACACTTGCCAGTCAGGGTTATGAAAAACGGGAGTCTATTCAGCTGATAATCAGCAGTATTTTATTATCAATCTCTTCAAAAGAAGAGAAGAATATACTTACAGGTGAGTATCAAGTCGACCTTGAACCGGAAGAAGCAAAGGAAATCAAGATTCCGATACAGGTTCCTGACCCGCCGGGCAAAGGAGAATACCAGGGAACCCTGGAATTTCTCTTTGCCAGTGAAGAAGGTTTTTTGCCGGCAGTCATGCCGGTCAGCTTCGAAGTAAGAGCCGGTTGCAGGATTTGGCTCATCCTGGCCGGCGGACTGATTCTACTTATCCTATTGACAGCGGCAATTATATGGGCTGTGCGTGCCGGAAAAAAAACAAAGATCCGCTTCCGGCTGGAAATCGAGGGTGAAAACATTATCAAGAAGGAAGAGATCTTTATGGCCAGGGAGGGCAAGCTTCTGTTTATAGATCAGGCAGAGCAGACAATTACCATCTCGGCTAAAAGAACTATTCATAGCCTGGCAAAACTTTCAGTCTTTAAAAATCTTTTAAGAATGAGTATACTTAAAAGAGAATGCTTTCCCAGGCTGCGCGATGTGCCCGCCGATGTACGCGGTTTTACTTTTCAGGTGAGATTGAAAAACGGCAGTTATCTTACTGCTAAATTAGTCGCCGCGGAGAAGAGTTGAAGAATTTTTCAATTTACCTTTTCGAAAAAGGTTTCTCCGGGGATATTCCCGGTTTTAAAAAACATTTTCCCGCTGCTGCATTTCCTTTTTGGGGCGAGTATCTTTTTATCGATTTCTTGCTGGCCAATTTCCAGGATTGCCCGCAATGCGTCTATTTACTTGTAACTGATAATCGCTCAGGCAGTATTATCTCTTCAGCATTAAACCGCTGGCCGGAGAACAACACTCCGGTGATTTTACTGGAGAAGGGTATACAAAAGTTTATTAACCGGATTGAAAGCGAAAATGCGGATTTCATATTTCTCTCTACATTATCTGCTATCAACCAACTCGATCCTGATATTCTTACCAGTGTCATGACTGCCTCGCCGCATGAATTACTCAAATTCTCCATTGACACCATTCCCGTGGATATTTACGGCGCCAGCCGTAAAGTGCTGCTGAAGGTGCTTCGCTCCTTTCCCAACCTCTCTGCTGACAACCGTAGTATTGCCGCCCTGCTTTTTGACCACATTCTTCACACCTCATTTGATGTTATTGAAGACATCCCGGGCAGAACCTTTTTTCAGAATAATTTAACACAACTCTATAAAAAAAACCTCTGGTTGGTTTCCAATATTGACAGCAGCGAATATAATTCGATTATTAAGCGCTTCCAAAAGATCAGATTTTCGGATAAACCTGCGGTTATCCGGAATGAGGGAGTAATTAAAAACTCCATTATATCCGGCGGCAGCCAGATTGACGGCTATGTGGAAAATTCTCTGATCTTCAAGGATGTAAATATCAGGAGAGGCGCCAGGGTGATAAATTCAATAGTAATGAATCACAACCGGATAGGCGCTGATTCAGTGATATATAATTCCCTTATCCTTCCCTGTGTCAGCGAAAGAGCAAAAAGCAGCCAGAATATCGGCAAGCAGGTTTATATTGGCTTGAAAAACTCTAACGTCTGTAATCAAGACTTCCCTGATCAAATAAAAGGCGGTATAACGGTTGTAGGCATGGACGCCGAGATACCTAATAACTGTGTAATTGAAGCCGGATGCTTTGTGGCAGCAGACCTGCCTTATCATAAATTGAGGGATAAGCCAAGGCTTAAAAGGGGTTACAGTATCTTTAATGACAAGAAAAGATAAGTCAATGGAGCTAAGCCCGGTTATTGATTTTATAAATGAACATGACCGTTTCATTTTAACCGCCCATGAAACACCTGACGGCGATGCACTGGGAAGCGAATACGCTCTCTTCCTTGCCTTAAGAAAATTAGGTAAAACAGTAAAAATATTCAATGCAGACCCGGCTCCGGAAAAGTTCTCATTCATCAAAACCGCTGCAGAGGCAGTGGTCTTAGAGAATCCTGAACAAGTGCCGGAAGATATAGATGAATATGTCCTGATAGTTCTGGATGTAAGCGATTTGAATAATATCGGCCAGATTGCGAAGCTCATACTTCCCCGTGTTAAAACCCACTTTATTATTGATCATCATGAGAGTGACAGCGATATCCTGGCCGGCAACCTTATTCAGAAGAGCGCCTCCTCAACCGCCGAGATCCTCTATCTACTTTTCCGGGAAATGGAAATCGAGGTTGATCTGGAAATGGCCCAGTCACTCTATACGGCTATTGTATTTGACACCGGCTCCTTTATATACCCCAAGACTACGGCCATTACCTTTGAAATTGCCAGGGACCTGGTTGCCAAAGGAGTTAACCCTAATTTCATATACGCCAATATTTATGAAAGCAACTCGATTTCTTCTCTGCTGCTCTTATCCAATGTCCTGGCCACACTGGAATTAAAGCTGGATAATCATGTTGCCATTCAGACCATGACCAGGGAAATGATAATCGCCGCCAATGGTAAATATGAAGAGGCCGATCAGATCATTAACACACCCTTGAAGAGTGGAGAGATCAAGGTTTCTATTTTTCTTAAAGAAAATTCTGCGGGAATAAAGCGCTGTTCCATGCGCTCCAAGGGGAATATCAATGTAGCTGAGATTGCCCAGAGTTACGGCGGCGGCGGCCATAAAACCGCTGCCGGGTTCAAATGCAGGAATTCATTCGAGCAAACGAAAATCGAAATACTGGAGAAGCTGAAAATCCACTTTCCCAAGGCGCAACTATGAAAAAAGCATTATTAATCATCATAACCATTTTAATTACAGCCGGCGGCTGCCGGCCGCCTGAGCAGGAGAGCAGGATAAACGATGATCCCAAAAAAGTGATCCCTGACATTAAACAGGACCCTTCACAGGAGCGAGGGGTCTACATGACTGAAAACGGCTCAACCACTGCCATACAGGCTAATATTCCTCTTGACCCTGATGAACAACTCATTGAGGTGGTAAACATTAATTTAGATCTTGACAGTCATGATGAACAGATTCTCATTCTAAAAAAGAAAGGGGAAGCCACTGCCCTCATCAAGATTGCCGTTGTAGATTTCGATACAATACGCTCACGTTACCTCCGAAGCTGGGAAAGCCTTACCAATGCCACCAATATCCGCACCTTTAATATTACCCTCAAGGATGTAGTGGGCGATCATAACCTGGAAATTATCTGCCGGGGCATCAACAACATCGGCCGGTTGAGTCTTGATATATTCAGAAAGACCCCCTCGCCTTCGGGAATGGGGCTTTACTTTGCGCCTATCTGCCAGATCGTAGCTGACGGTTCAATTGAGATAGAAGAAATAGAGCGTTCGGAAGGCTATCAGTTAGGCCAGAAAAATGGACCGAGTTTTCCCATATTCGCCTATGTGAAGGACATCGAATCGGAAAATATTCTTGACCTGGTGAAGCACTCCTACTACTGGCAGTATAAAAAGAATAAATATATCCTTACTTCAAAAGA
The DNA here is from genome assembly GCA_030604195.1 of Spirochaetales bacterium. GTDB lineage: Bacteria > Spirochaetota > Spirochaetia > SZUA-6 > DRHE01 > DRHE01. The sequence goes on along the minus strand of JAUVWI010000003.1, from coordinate 41,772 downwards.
GAATATTCCGGGTGAAGCGGTTGAGGAGAAACAGCTCGCCGAACTCTTTGATAGTAAATCGGTGGAGAGCTTTGAAGAGTATCTGGCCGGCCCCTGGTATCTTTCCGGAACAGAGAATGGTCAAAATGAAGAGCTGATTCTCTTCAATCCCGCCGAAAGGAGCATAAGCATTTTCTCAGGAGATGTTCAGGAAATATATATCTGGAAAGATTCATTGCGCTATCTCACCAACCGCCTGCTGATTTATACCGAAAATGAAAGCATCAATACTCTGAAAAAAAGAATAGATGTTGAGGCTAAAACCATTAACAACATTGAAGTCATTATTCGCGGCAGTGAGCTCTGGGATAACTTCAAGGGCAGTTACGTTAAGCTCAGTGAAGAGCTGCAGCAGAGCCTTCTTGATAAACGGTTATCAGCAGCGGTCAAAGGTGATATCCGGCTTTCCGGACTATACCGTTCACCGGCAGGTGTTGAACTGATCTTTGCTCCTCCCCGTTTTACCTGGCTGGAGAAGGGAAGCGAATACTCCGGAGGATTCAGTGTCTTCAATATCGGGGAGAATATTCTCTACCTGAAAGGTCTTAACCCCAACGGTCTGACCACCGGGGATAAAACATTTGTCTTTGATTACTCGGAAAAAAGAGAGGATAACAGGCTGATAAAAACCCTGCTCCTTTTTCCTGCTGTACTCACGGTGCATGGGGCGGAGAAGATCTCCGATTTACATACCCTCTTTGAACAGATAGTATTTCTGGAGGATGAGAATTAGCAAATTGTCAGTTCGGAAAAAGTAAATAGCCTTCAAAACCACCATTTTTCAGGCGCATAAGTTCTTTCTGAGCCTCTTCCACCGCCATGGGCGGATCAATAACAACGCGGAAATAGAGTTTATTATCCAGCTTAAAATTGACAATGCGCGCCGCAAATCCGAGACCCTGTAAATCACTAACCAGGTACTCGGCATTTTCCTTCATTTTAAAAGAACCCGCCTGCACTAAAACCAGCGGCTCTTCAGAGGAGACCCGGCCGGGCAAAGCGGGTAAATACGCTTTCTTTTCTTCAACTACTGCATCTTCAATTACCTCAGCCGCCTGCGGTTCAGCAGTATCGGGCAGGATGGCTTTTCCCGGGGAGGTGTGAAAAAGCCGCAGCGGCGAAAAAGCAAAAATCACTGCCGCATCCATGCGGTTTTCCCACATAGCCTGCGCCAGTATATACTCCGGCGATCTCGGATATTTGACCTTTAGCTCCTCCAGCACCTCGGCGGCCTCGCCTCTTCTCTTCTCATGTATCAGCAGCTCAAAGAGAGCCAGCAGCGCTTCAGCCAGATAATCACTTTTAATTTTTAAAGCGAGCAGTTCCCGAAAGGTCCTCTCCGCAGGGTCAATTTTATTCTGCAAGACAAGAATACGCGCCTTCAGTATTCTGGAACGGATAATGATATCCTTATTGGCGCTCATCCCCTCTTTACCGCCTGATAGGGCAACAACTGCGGCAATTCCATCCAGTACTTCCAGGGCTCTCTCCAGGCTGCCCTGCTCCACCAGCAAAGCCGCCTGGTTCAACTTAAACTGCGGCGAAATAACTTCAGATGACTCATAACCCCTCCACGCCTCTTCGATCTTTCCCACCAACTCCTGCAGCAGGTAAATATTGAGCGCAATCTTTTCAGTTTCCGCGGCAGGGGAACCGGAATTCTCTCCCTGTTTTTTAATCTGATCCAGAGAGCTTATAAGGAACTCAAGCAGTCTGTTGGGATCCGTCTCAAGAACTGAGGCGTGTAGAACAACCTCACCATATTGAGGTGAAAAGGGATTGGCATTCAGCCATTGGCTGTAAACAGCTAAGGCCGCAGCTGTTTGTCCCTGTTCTTCCAGGCTCTTTGCGTCTTCAAGGGAGGGCTTACCCTGAAGTGCCAGCGGTGATAAAAAGAGAATAAGCCAGAATAGAAAGAGGCGCTTTATTTCACCCCACGGTGGGCGGGAACTCTTCATCATTTTCCAAACCCGGTTCTGCGATCTGCTGATTGGATTTCTTTTCCTTTTTCTGCGCTTTTTCCTTCAACTTGTTCTTCTTGCGCATAGAGGCGCCAATGGTAAAGGGAATTATAAGCACGGCGCCGGCCAGGAAGGCAACCAGCAGGCTCAGGAATATGGGAACATCCTTAAAAATATAGAAACCTAAAGAAATATCAGCGCGGTGGTTCATATTGAGGCTGGCGAAAAAAGCCACCAGCACCAGCACTACTAAAAAACCGATCATTTTCCAGGGCATTTAAATCTCCTTTCCGGTAAAAGTGCTTCCCTTGAGGGAGAGCAGTTTTACACGGGTAAAACTGCCAATTTGTTTTTCGCTTCCGGGGAATACTACCATTTCATCGCTCTCCATGCGGGCTAACAGCTCCCGCTTATTTTTCTTTGAAATTCCTTCAACCAGCACTTTTACAACTCTGCCTGTTTTGGCTCTTTGCAGGCCTTTCTTGATCCTGCTTTGAAACTCAATAACCGAAGAGAGCCGTTCCTGTTTTACCTCGGATGGCACTGTATCTCCCATTGAAAAGGCCTTAGTTCCCTCCCTTGGATTGTAACGATAGGTGAAAGCATTATCAAAACCTACCGCCTCCATCAAATTCAGGGTAGCTTTAAAATCATCTTCTTCCTCTCCCGGAAAGCCTATTAATATATCGGTGGTCAGCGATACATTAGTAATCGAGTTTTTAATGCGCTGCACCAGGGATAGATATTCCTCACGCGTATAGCCCCTTTCCATAGATTTGAGAATTTTATTGGCACCATGTTGAACAGGCAAATGAATATGACGGCACAACAGCGTATTGCCGGACAAAAGTTCAATCAATTCATCTGACAGATCCTTTGGATGAGAGGTCAAAAAACGGAGCCATTCAACAGTTGAGTTGCGCTCCTTCAGATTATTGTTTATACGCTCCAGCAGTCCGCTGAAGTTTAGAGGGAGCCCCTGCTCCCTACTGCCACCATTATAACAATATGAATTAACATTCTGCCCCAGCAGGGTTATTTCACGGATACCCTTCTCTTCCAGGCTGAATATCTCTTCCATGATACTATCCGGGTTACGCGAAACCTCTCTTCCCCGTACATAGGGAACTATACAGTAGGAACAGAAATTATTGCAGCCATGCATAATGGGCACATAGGCTTTGAAACCACTGACCGAATGGAGTTCACCAAAGACATATTCCCCGCGTTCGGTCAACATCAAAGGTTTATCCGGATCCAGCCCGCCTCTTACATCGGAGCACACTGCGGCGATAAAATCCTTTTTCCGGAAGTTGCCCACCAGGATATCAACATGCGGGGCCTTGTTGAGCAGCTCCTCTTTAAGCCTTTCCCCCATACAGCCCATGACAACCAGCTTAAAAGGCCGCTTAATTTTTTCCCGTTTGTAAAAACCAAGGCGTCCCCATATGCGGTTTTCCGCAGTTTGACGCACCGAGCAGGTGTTGAGAATTACCATATCCGCCCCGTCTGCACCAGGAGCCCGGCTCCAGCCCACCTGCCTGAGCTCGTTTTCCAGCCATTCGGACTCCGCCTTATTCATCTGGCAGCCGTAGGTTTCGATCCAATATTGTTTCAAGAGAATTAAACTAGCCTCTGCTCTTCAAGCCTTTCCAGAACTTGTAGAGGGAATAAGCGCCGCCGGCTATCAGACCGATTCCGGCCAGTGACATCAGCCAGCCGGCCAGACCGCCGATTAAGGGAAGCGAGGCAACCACGGTTATAACTCCGGCCCCGGCAGTCAATATACCCGCCTGGCGGTCTTCCTTTGATGAGCCTATTACCATACCGGCAGTTGTTACCAGAACTCCGACAATCAATCCGGGAATGGACAGGGCACCGCCGATAGAAGCGATACCTTTAAGCAGAAAGAGTCCCAGACCACCGGCCACACCGCCGATTCCCTTCAATCCTAATTTGACCATTTCCTTTCTGGGAACAATATCATTCATGGTAATTCTCCTTGTCCTGCTCTCCTGGAAAGCAGAAGATCGGCTAATACAAGATTCAGCATATGCTCCAGCACCGGAATTATTCGTACTACAATGCAGGGATCATGTCTACCGTCAATGGTCAAAGACACCGGCTTTCCTTTAATGTCTACGCTCTGCTGTTCCAGGGATATTGAGGGTGTCGGCTTAACTGCAGCCCGCACCACCAGCGGCAGTCCGGTGCTGATGCCGCCGAGAACTCCCCCGGCACGGTTTGCTGCCGGCTGGATCTCTCCCGCCTTAGTAACCATAAAAGGGTCATTCGCTTCACTCCCCTTCAATTGAGCCAGGTGAAAACCATCACCGAACTCCACACCCTTTACTGCGCCTACTGACATCAGGGCCAGGGCGGTCAGTCCATCGAGCTTACCGAAAACGGGATCTCCCAGACCGGCAGGCAGGCCATGTGCCTGCAGCTCAACGATGCCGCCCACTGAATCGCCCGCTGCTGCAGCCTTATTGATAACTGCCGCCATTTTCTCCGCAAGAGCAGGATCGGTAGTCCGTACTTTAGAGCTGTAGATTCTTTTACGCGCATTCTTCAGGGCAATAAGATCCTTGAAACCTTTCGCAAAAGGATTGCCCGGGACAGAGGGCTGACCGCCGATAGAGCTGGCAAAACCTATTACACCAATCCCGGCCTGCTCCAGCAGCTTCATGGCCACTGCGCCGGCCGCTACCCTGGCCGCGGTTTCTCTTCCCGATGCCCTGCCCCCTCCCCGGTAATCACGCACCCCGTACCTGGCATGGTAGGTAAAGTCGGCATGACCGGGACGGTAAATATCCTTCAACTGCTCATAATCCCCTGAGCGAAACTCCTTATTGGCAATCAGCAGCGAGATGGGTGTTCCGGTGGTAATTCCCCGGAAAACCCCGGAGAGTATTTCCACCCTGTCAAGCTCCTGGCGCGGCGAGGTAAGCTTATTCTGCCCGGGACGGCGAAGGTCAAGTTCCCCCTGGATATCTTCAATTGATAAGAGGAAACCCGCAGGGCAGCCGTCGATAACAACCCCGATCGAGGAGCCATGGGATTCGCCCCAGGTGGTTATGCGATAATATTTTCCAAATGTATTCACATTAAAGTGTTAACCGGGTATATCAAAGATGAAGCCCGCAACATCCTCTCCGGGAATTTCCCGCACAAATCCTGCCGTAGAGACCAGCTCCATGCCCGTTTTTGGCTTTTCCACCAGAAGACGGCCGATGGCCCTCAGGCCATTCTCAAATTCCACTACCCCGAACAGAAGGTACTTTTTTTCGATTCCCTCGGGCAGAGCGTAGAGTTTGGTCCAACCCAGGAGCTTGCATTTCCCCTCCAGGGCAACCTTCTCCCAGGCGGAAAAGATCGCACCCGAAGGGTCGCGGCGTTCACTGCAATTCTTGCAGATCATGGGCGCCGGATAATCGAGGGTGCCGCATTTTGGACATTTGACCGCATAGACTACGGGTTTGAAAGGTTCATACTGACTGAAATCTATATCCATGGCTTACTCCTTTGAACAGATCGTGGTGACTACATTATTGCCGAAACCGCCGAAGTTGACAGACAATCCATGCTTTGGGTTTTTTACCTGTCTTCCCTTCTCCGCTTCTCCCCGGAGCTGCTTAACCAGCTCATATATCTGGGATACGCCTGTTGCACCCAGAGGGTGTCCCTTGGCCTTGAGCCCGCCGGAGGTATTAATAGGCAGGCTGCCGTCAATACGGGTTATTCCTTTAACGATTGCCTCCCTTGCCTTACCCCTCTTGAAGAAACCCACCTCTTCACTGATGGCCAGCTCCAGAATGATGAAAGCGTCGTGGAGCTCGGCGAAGGATATATCCTCAGGTTTAAGGCCGGCCATTTTATAGGCCCGTTCCGCGCTCAGCCGAACTGCTGTCAGTTCCAACGGATCCTTGCGGTGATGCACGCAATGGGTATCCGTAGCAGAGCCGATGCCGCTCAGCAATATGGGTTCTTTTTCCTTAAAATGCTTCATTTTTGTAGAATCCATGGCGCAGAGGATTACCGTAGCCGCCCCGTCCGAAACAGGACACATGTGGTACATGCGCAAAGGATCAGCCACCATATTGTTCACAACTTTGGCATCCGGACTATTGCATATACCCTCGATAGTACAGGTTGTTTCCACATGAGCCCAGGGATTCTTACTGCCGTTCTCATGATCTTTCACCGCTACCAGAGAAAGCTCTTCCTCAGTCAGACCATAACGCTCCATATACATGCGGGTAAAAATGCCGCCGAAACCCGGCAGGGTCATACCATAGTTATACTCCGCCTCGTGATGGAGAAGGGTAGCTACAAAATCCGTGGCCACCCAGCCGGTAACAGCGCGCATAAGCTCCCCGCCTGTCACCATTACAACATCAGCCATACCGGCGGCAATGAGACTATAGCCAAGCTTAACAGCACTGGCGCCGCTGGCAGGTCCATTCTCCACCAGTTCCGCCATAGCGGGCTCCAGGTTAATCCGGCTTACCAGGGAGGAGGCAATACCCGTCTGGTGATTGATTATGCCGCCGCCCATATTAGCTACCAGCACCTGGTCGATAATTTTGCGGTTCTCACGAATTCCGGCATCATCCAGGGCATTCGTAGAGGCAAAGCTCATAACGTCTACCAGATCGTAATCACTCAGATTCCCGAATACCGTATGCCCTATTCCGACAATTGCTACTTTTCTCATTTCCTGCTCCTTTTATAACCCGGTATCTGGGGGTATTCCTCAGGTGCTTTAAGAATGTCAGCCGTAGCCAGAATTTCCGCAGGCACGGGTCGGGTGCCGGTGACTTTCTGATCCCGGACTGCATCGTAGAGCTTGCGTGTCAGAATATAGGTGGGCACACCGCCCAATTCATGATGAACACCGGGATATCGATCTTCCGCACTATCCAGTTCATATTCTATCATCCAACGCTTGAAACCATTGGGGCTCTCCGCAACAATCCAGACTTCCTTCTGTTCAAGCAACTCCAGATGGTGCTCCATTTTGGCGGCGAACAGCTGAGCGCCTATTCGCAGGCCACGTTTAACCGTTAGCGTGTGGAGGCTCATGCCGATATTCTCATCCACACAGCGGCTGGTAACCAGACCGGCGATCTCACCGTTAATAGCGCCTACCAGAACAAATTCATTGGCTACTCTATAGAGATGCCACCCCAGCACTTCCGAGTACATGCGGGCTGCCACAATATCGTAAAAATCCTTTTTCACACCAATAAGTGGAGATATTGTTTCAAGTAGTACCGCTGCTTCATTTCTATGCACCTCTCTGACTACCATAACCTCTCCATTAGCCAGGGTGATCATTTTAGGAGGGTAGGGTTTGAGAGCAATCTCAGGCGGTCGCAGTTTCTTTTCCATCTCATCGATAATCATTAGTTGCTCCTTCTTAATATTTTACGTGAAATTAGTATGCATTATTTAAAACAAAATTTCAACTTATTGTTTTATACCACCTATAGTAGATATTCTGTCAATATTGCACTATAGTAGTGAATAGTCACCTTATAATTGGATGTTTACTTGCAGATTATCTGTAACTGTAAAATAAACCGGGGGTAATAATGAGATCAGGTTGGAAATCCGCTTTTTTCAGCGTAATAATAATTTTGCTGCTGCTTTCAAGCTGGGGCTGCCAAAAGCAGAAGGGATCGGTTTCTCCCACCCGCTCCACTGAAGCAGTAGTTGTAGAAAGCGAATTGCCTCCAGTGAAGGCGCCGCAATATACCCAGGCTATGATTACCTTTATTTCCGGTGAAGTCCTGATTGCTCTTAGCGATGACTGGCAGGAGGCACAGATCGGTGATTTCTTAGAACAGGATGATATTTTAAGGGTAGGAGAAGAATCATACTGTGAGCTCCAATTTGGTGAAGTAGGCGCACTGCGTATTCAGGATAATACCGAGGTGTTGCTGCAGGATGTGCTTTTAAATCCGGACGAGTCCAATGTGGGAATAAAGCTGGCTGCCGGCTCAGTGCTGGCCAAGGTCAGCAAGCTCACCGGAAATGACAAATTTGCTGTGCAAACAGAGTCAGCCGTGTGCGGGGTCAGGGGCACCGAATTCGGCGTTAAAATTACTGAGGACGGCTCCACCAAGCTGGCCGTAAAAGAAGGAAAAGTAGCCATACTTCCCATCACTGTGGATGTGGATGAAATAAAAGAGAAACTGAAAGATCAGGATGAAGCCCTGATTGCAGTGGTTGAAAAAATCGAAGAGGCAGCACCTCTGGTGACCGCTGACCAGGAACTCATCATAGGCAAGGAAACCCTCAAAGAAGCAGAAGAGGTTTTTCAGGAATTAGCAGAGGTTGTAGAGAAGATTGTGCAGAAAAGCGAAAGTGGTGAAGAGGTGAGCCCTGAGCAAACTGCAAAACTGATCCAGGACCTCACCGATAAAGTAGAACAGACAACTAAAAAGGTTGCCGAGGTTATGGAACCGGCGCAGGAGATCAGCCGGGAAAGCGCTGAAGAGCTAAAGACTATAGAAAAGATAAAGCTAGTTGAGATACCGGTAGAGCCGGCAGCCGGTAAAGAGATAACCGCCGAGGCGGTAAAACCCGAGATTAAACTGGAAAAGATTGCCATTGCCGTTGAACCCGCTGACGCTGAGATCTTAATAAATGGTGATGTAATAGGAAAGGGCAAATTTTCCGGACTATATGCCCATGGAGATACCCTCAATGTGGTTATACGCCGGGAGAGTTATGTGGAAAAGTCCATGACTATCAACGTGGAAAAAGATAGCGGCCGCCTCTATAAGGTTACTCTGCAGGCAGAGATTATCGAGGTTGATATTTCAATAAAAACCAATCCTGACGATGCCCGTATTTATCTGGCTGATCGAAGAGTGGGCCAGGGAAGCTACAAGGGTACCTTTGAAGCAGGCAGCTCGATTTCTTTTCGCGTAGAACGGGATACCTATGAGCCCCGGACCCTGGATATCCAGGTAACCGCAGACTCAGGAAAGCTTTATGAAATCAATCTTGAGCGGGAAAAAAGAGAGATCTCCATTACCGCTGCACCCGAAGATGCGGAAATAATTTTAAGCGGCAAATCTATTGGTGTGGGTAGCTTTACCGGAGAATATCCGATTGGCGATAAACTATCATTCCAGATTGTCAAAGAGAACCATGTGCCACAGACTCTTGAAATTGAAATTACCAATGATCCGGCTCGTGCTTATACCGTAGCCCTGGAAAGGGAACAGAGGCATATTGTAATCGAGGTTCTTCCCGGCAACCTGACGGAAGATAACAGGGAAATAACTATTCGCACCAATCCGGAAGATGCGGCAAGCAAACCGATTGTCAGCAGTAAATCCATTTTTGATTCAGCCTTTACCAGCCGCATAGCGGTAACCCCGGATAGAGTGATCAGCGCCGATGAAAAGGGAAACCTCCATGCCGCCAACCGTGTGGGTGAAATAGTCTGGCAGGTAAGTACGGCCAACAATCCAAATGAGAACTCTTTTCCGGTGGTTATCGGCAATAATGTTTACTTCTCCGGATCTGATGAGTTCCTTATTATTAATGGTGCTTCGGGTAAGATCCTTACCCGCATGAACCTGGATAAGGATTACAGCCATCTCTTTGGCAGACGAGTGGTGCATTTCGGACAATTCGCCCTCTTTCCCACCAATAATTCAATCCGCTTAATCAATCTCTATTCAGGTGAAACCATGAGAGAGATAGCCGTTCCAGGCGGCACCCGCATGACCCCGGCGGTATATAACGGCAAACTCCTGATAGTCAACCAGGATGGTCTCTTTATGGTCATCGACCCGGCAACAGAAAAAGTGGTGCAGAGAATCTCCACTAAAGCAGTGCAGCCCGTGGCCCTGAAAATTGAAACCATTGATAACCTGGCCTATTTTGCCGGCAGAAAGGGTCAGGTGGTTTGTATGGATATAGAGGCAGGCCAGGTTCTCTGGGAAAGGAAGCTGGAGGCGGGAAAAGACATCGTTGTACACCATGATCTGGAAGCAGCGCCGGGCGGGGTATTTGCCTTTGCCGATAGATCGATCTACGGCTTCTCGCCGGCCGACGGCAGCCCGCTCTTTGCACCCATCAGGGGCGCTTCATCGCCGCCCCTCTATTATGCGCTGCCCTCCCTGCTATATTACGGTTCAACCAGCGGTGAACTGATAGCCGCAGATACCAGCGGTAGGATCAGGAAACGCCTTGCGGTGAAGGGAAATATTACCACCCGCCCCTACTGGGATAACGGCATTTTAATTGTGGGAACCGATAGCGGCGAACTGATGATAATCAACCCCGATTTTATTGAATAATTTTATTGAATAGCTTCCGTCAGGGGGCGGCTTTTACGCCGCTCCCTGCGGTTTAGTCCTCGAGAATAATAATTTCCACCCGGCGGTTCCTGGCCATATTCTCTTCACTGTCATTTTCAGCCACCGGCTCGCTGCCTCCCCTGCCCTCGTAGAGAAAACGTCCAGCCTCTAACCCTTGAGAAACCAGGTAATCCACTATGGCCTTTGCCCGCTCCACTGACAGGGTCAACTGGCTTTCAATAGAACCGGCGCGCGCTGTGTGGCCCACCACCAGGAAACTCCTTGATTCGATCTTTTCCAGGGCCCGGGCAACCATCTTTAAGCGCTCCTTCTCCTGGGGCAGAACTATTGCCTGATCCGCCACAAAGTGGATCCGGTTAAGGGTTAAGGCCACACCCTCTTTTTTCTCTTCAACCGCTATATCCTCCACCCCGGATTCTTTCAACTGCTCTTTAACATCCCTGACCAGGTGGGAGCGGTCCATGGTTACAATATTATCGAACCAGGTAAGGATAAAGCCCTTGTATGCAATAGTGCTGCCGCCGGCAAGTTGATAAATCTCATCCATCCGGTCCCGCATAAAGTGCGGGCGCTGTAGGTAGGGGTCAAAATATATAGTAACCAGGTGCTTTCCGCTGATCCCCCTTATTCGCTCATCCCCGTAAGGATCCTGTCCCGGTTTATAGCGCATGGCATACTGGGCTTTCAGCACTATATATTCTCTTCCCTCTATAATCTCGGTGCCGGAATATTGATAATCACAGTAAAAGCGCACCCTGGTGAAACGCCCGTCACGAAAGGGCTCAACCACCCGCTCGCCGAAATCCTGCCACTTTTCCCCCTGCTCGACTGCTCCGGCAGGGAATACCGGAAAGCTCCGTAATGAGGGATAGCCCCGGTTTTCAGCCGTCACGTATTGACCATTTCCCTTGATCAGGAAGTTAACCGGAACCACCTGGTCTATTCGCTTGGCTACATTTATACTTTTATGTTTTGTCTCTTCGAAAACATAAAAATCACCCGAAACTTTTCTTGCTCCGCCCTCTTCATTGGTGTCCAGCACGTCGAGCACACCTCTGACCTCACGGTAGGCAAGACCGATGAAACGGCCATCCTCATAACGCCTCAGATCTGCTTTTTCAGTTATACGGAACTTATCACCCGGCAGGTAACTCACGCCAAAGCTCTCCCCGTGCAGAGCCTGGTTTGCCAACAGCAAAGCGCACAACAGGCAGAGAGTGGTCATATTAATAGTATCGATAGAACCCTTAAAAATTCTTACTACTTCCTGCGCACCTTGGTCCTGGAGAGCTTTTCATAGAACTGAATTATGCCGCCATGATCATCCCCGGCTTTGCCGTCTACTTTGAGAGCCTGCATAATCTCCATGACCTGGCTGCTTAAAGGCAGGGGCACGCCCACGGCGTGAGCAGTATCCAATGCATTCATCAGGTCTTTTATATGCAGCTCAATGCGAAAGCCGGGCTTGAAATTGCCCTCCAGGGCCAGGGGAACCTTGGCATCAAGCACCGTGCTGCCAGCCAAACCCCCGCGGATTGCCTGGTAAACCCTTTCCGGATCAACTCCCGCCCTGGTTGCCAGGACCATGGCCTCGGACATAGCCGCAATATTTAAAGCCACGATTACCTGGTTGGCCAATTTGGCCACATTGCCGCTGCCTATCTCCCCCACCAAAACGGCTGAAGATCCCATTACCAGGAGGATATCCTTAACCTTATTGAATACCTCTTCCGGACCTCCCACCATTATGGCTATGGTGCCCTCAACAGCCTTGGGCTCGCCGCCGCTCACCGGGGCATCGAGCATTTCCACGCCCTTTTTCCTGGCTGCCGCCGCCACTTCCTTAGAAACCAGGGGCGCGATAGAGCTCATATCAATAATTATTGTTCCCTTTTTAGCGCCTTCCAGAACACCATTGCTTCCCAGTATAACCTCTTTAACATCGGGAGAGTTGGGAAGCATGGTTATTATGATTTCACTCTTCTCTGCGACACCCTTTGAAGAATATTCCTCTGCGGCTCCCTGCTCTACCAGCTCCTTGACTGCAGCTCTATTGATATCGTGAACCACCAGCTCATAGCCTGCCTTTAACAGGTTTTTAGCCATTGGCTTCCCCATAATTCCCAAACCGATAAATCCTATTTTTTCCATAATACCTCCCTGGTTATCTTTTCTTTATCCGAACTGCGCAGCTTCATTTCAATATTCCCATCTGCTCGAGTGTTTTTTTCAGTTCCTTCTTTTCCTCAGCTGACATAGGACCCACAGGCGCCATACAGGGTCCCGCTTCGATCCCTATCAGCTCCAATGATTCTTTAATTACAGTGGGAAAAGATCCCAGGGTAAAGGCCAATCGTAAAGGGGCCAGGGTAAGCTGGGCTTCAAGAGAACCCTTAATATCACCAGCCACGTACCTGTCATAGATATCGGCAACCAGGCGGGGCGCCACATTGGCACAGGCCGCTATAGAGCCATTGCCGCCGTAACAGAGGCAGGCATGGATCAGGGTATCCCTGCCCATCAATACATAAAAATCCTTACCACTGGTTCTGCGGATATACTCCGCCGCATTGGTCATGTCCCCGGTTGAATCCTTGACCCCAACGATATTATCAATTTCTGCCAGCCTTTCCACTGTTGCCGGGGTAATTGTTACCCCGGTTTTGGGCAGGTTGTTGTAGAGAACAATGGGCAGGCTGGTGGCCTCGGCAATCTCTTTATAATGCCGGTAAAGCTCCTCCTGATCGGGTTTAATAAACATTGGAGTGAGCACCGAAACAGCGTCCACCCGGCACTCCTCGGCAATACGGTTGAGCATAATACATTCCCTGGTGGTAATCGCACCTGTACCGGCATAGACCGGCACCCTCCCCTTGACCTGGTCAACCGTGATCAGCATTAAATCACGCTTCTCTTCCGGCCTCAAGCCGTAGAATTCTCCCGTGGTTCCGATTACAAATATTCCATGGCTGCCGCCATCAATAAGAAAGTCAATTAGCTTGCGTAAGACTTTTTCATTCACCTCGCCTTTCTTAGTCAGCGGCGTGATCATTGCCGGTATTATTCCTTTTGGTACAAATCCCATATATATCTCCTCCTTGAAATTATTCAGGCTTGTTCACCGGCCAGGTCGGATTCTTGCCGGAAAGCACTTCATCGATTCCCATTGCCGCATGCAGAGCCATTCTGTCCATACATTCCCTGGTCAAAGCCGCATTATGGGGCGACAGGATTACATTATCCAGGGCGAAAAGCGGGTTGTCCTTTGCAGGAGGCTCCTGTGCGTACACATCCAGGCCGGCGCCGGCAATCTTTTTTTCCTGCAATGCCCTGACAAGCTCGCCCTCATCCACGGTCTCTCCCCTGGCCGCATTTATAAGGTATGCGGTAGGTTTCATCAGCTCAAATTCTTTCTTACCTACAATATTCCTGGTCTCAGGGGTAGCAGGCAGATGCAGAGAGACAAAATCCGCTTCTTTAAATAGATAATCCCAGTTATCTACCAGCTCTATTTCACCTGCAACCCTGTCCTGACTCATATAGGGATCAAAACCAATGATCCTCATATTCAATCCGGCCGCTGCCTTCTTTGCCACCTGGGTCCCCACTCTGCCCAGGCCGATTATACCCAGGGTTTTTCCATCCAGATCCGCGCCCTTTAGCTGGTTGCGAATTCCAAAATTTCCGGCGCGAAGCTCCCGGTCACAGGTAAGAAAATTCCTTGCCAGGGAGATAATCATACCTATAGTGTACTCAGCTACGGACCCTGCATTGGATTCCGGGGCATTGGTTACCCATATTCCCAGTTCTTCGGCCCTTTTAAAATCGATGTTATCCACACCCACACCATGACGCCCGATGACTTTCAGCTTTGGACCTGCCTCGATAACCTCTGCCGGAAGTTGTGCGGTTCTTACTAATATTGCGTCGCAGTCCTTTACTTCCTCTTTGATAATCGCCACTGAAATACCGCTTCCCATTTTGATCTCGCAGCCGCGATCCGTGAGATATTTTTTACCCACTTCCGCGACATCCTGGGGAATCAACACTTTATAGCTCATACAAGTCTCCTCCTGGTTAGAATAATTTTATCCATAGTAAATAACAGCCTTAAACATCTATAAGGATGCTTTGTATTTCTTACTTATAGCGGCCATGCCGGCAGTGAGGATATTAATATCCAGCAGGTTCATTATCAGGGTCATACCGCTGGGCAGCCATTTTTCCAGCACAGCATCTCCGGCATGCATGCCGAATATCTTGTTATTAGCGGCTGCAGCTTTGGCTACCTTCTCAATTGCTTCGCTCACTTCCGGGTGGGTAAGCTCACCCGGATGATCAAGAGATATAGAAAGATCATTGGGACCTATAAGGAGCGCATCAATACCCTCAACCGCGGCAATCTGATCTATTGCTTCGACGGCCGCCCTGCTCTCTATCTGGGCAATTGCCAGAGTATCCTTATTGGCCTGGGCCATGAAATCCGGCGCCGGGCAGCCCAGACCGTCAAAACTGGTATGGCCACCCGAGCCTCCCAGCCCTCTTATGCCCACAGGGGCAAATTTCATCCAGCCGGCCAGGCTTTTCGCCTGCTCAACACTCTCCACCATGGGCACCATGACCCCGGTGGCTCCGCAGTCCAGGGCCCTGGACACGTACCCCTTAGCCAATTCAGGCACCCGCACAAAACAGCCAAGGTTAACTGCGCGGGCTACTTTGCAGACATCCGCCAATGTTTCCAGTGCGTAGGAGCCATGCTCCATATCTAGCATAATAAAATCAAGGCCTGCATGTTTGGCAATATAGGCTATCCCTGGATTACGCACAAATCTCAGCATGGTCCCAACAATTTTTTTTCCTTCTTTTACTCTTTTTACCGGCATAAATATTCTCCTTTATAGTTGGTTTTATAAGTTTTCTTTTAAGTTTTCATGTACATAGGGTATGGTTAAGGGACCTTCCGGCAAAATACAGATTGACGCCTCCGGTCCGTAGCGCTTGAGCAGCTCTGCCAATGTATCTTCGACACTGCGGCAGACCTTGAGGAAAGCGTTACAGATCTGTTCATCAGTCAAGTTATGGCTGTACAAAAATACATCCGCTTTCTTGCAGATTAAGGCATGGATCTGGGCCTGCCAGGAATCCTGAATGGTGAAACCGGGCTGCCTGATTTTTTCCAATAGTCCATCCGGATTGTCAGCCTCTAAGAGCAAGCGACCGTACTCGCCGTGTTCCGGAATGCCGTCCCAGCACTCTGAAGCAATAATAATACTGCCTCCCTGCCTGACAACCTGTGCCGCAGCGCTCATTCCTTTGACAGCCTGGTAGAGGTTCAGGTCCAGTGGATATCCTGAATTACTGGTTATAACTATATCGAAAAGCTCCGGCACCGGGCACATTGAGAGATCTTTCACAAAGGCGCACCCCTGCTCATGGGCTTTCTCCAGGTCTCCGGCAAATACACCAGTGATCTCTTTATCCCGGTTAAGAGCGACATTTAGCAGGAAGAGGGGCAAGCACAATTTTGCCGCATCCATAACATCTTCCCAGATAGGATTTCCATTGGTGACACCCCACCTGGCCTGGCAATGATCGATATTTTGAGCATTGTGATTGCTCATTACCGTTTCCAGCAGGGCCAGGCCCGGCATAACAGCTTTACCGCCGCCTGAAAAACCGGCAAAGAAATGGGGCTCGATAAAACCGGTAAGAATACGGATATCGCACTCCATGAAACTCTTTAAAATCGAGACCCGGTTTCCCCTGGCTGTAACTCCCAGCAGCGTATGAGAATCTGCATCGGCAGCATCATTCTGGATTATTTTAAAACGCTTTACCACGTCCTGGCCGAGTATTTGACAGAGTTCTTCCCTGGTATTGGAGCGGTGAGTTCCCGTGGCATTGAAGAGTATTATCTGCTTATCAGCCACTGCCTTAAGCTGGTCCAGAATAGCGGGCAGGATCAGGTTATAGGGAGTTGCCCGGGTTATATCACTGAATACAATACCAACCCTGTGGCCGGGTTTAACCAGAGCGGCAATGGGCGGCGAAGCAATCGGCTTTTGCAGGGCCGCAGCTATGGCGCCTTTTTGATCTTTCAGCCCGGCCCGGTATTGGGGTTCAACCACTTCAATCTTAAGCGCATCGGGAAGGCTGATATCCAGGTTGCTTCTGCCGTAAGCCAGTCTGATCTTTTTCACCAGCCCTTCCTATTCCATATCTTTCAGAGTCTCGCTATACATTCTTGATCCGGCTCAAGTTCCCATCCACGGCGGCCTCTAAAATCGGCCCCATGTACTCGTCAATCATAGCCGTTGTCAGGGGAATGGGCATATTCTTTAGCTTCATCTCCAGCTGCGGGTTCTTAGCCGCTTTCAATGCGCGTTCAATGTGCTCCCGGCTGAAGCCCTCTACCTCACTGAGCATAGTCGGAAAACCTATGCTGCGCGCCAGATCGAACATGGCCTCAGCAACTGCAACACCCAGCTCCCTGCCGGATAAAATGGAAATGTCCTCTTTGATAAAACCGGCTTCCCGGTAGATCTCGCCAACCAGGCGGAGCGGCCCTTCTATGGCCGGAGCAAAGAAAACCGTGTAGTAGGGATTCATCATGGCACATGCCCGCCCATGGCTGAGTATATCAACAAGTGAAAAACTGGTCAGATGGCCCCCATTGGTACCCCCGACCATTATTGAATAACCGCCCAGATCGGTGGCCAGGCAAAGAGCCTCCCTGGCCTCCCTGTTTCCAGGGTTTTTTATGACTGCCGGCAGGTATTTAACCACCAGGCTTATTGAAACCCCGGCTATTTTTAGCATCTTTTCATAGAAAGGTTTACCAACGGCCCCATAAAGCACCTCTAAGGAATGGGCAATACCGTCCAGGGCCCCGTCCGCTGTAAGGTCCTGAGGAGCTGTACAGGTTATTTCATAATCAAAAACAGGATGAGAAGGAACAACCGCTTCGTCCACAATAAGCTTTTTCTGGCCGGTGGCCGTATCGGTAATGTTTGAGTACTTGGTCAGGTGAGCAGCCGAGCTGGCTGCAGTCTGTATGGCAATGTGCGGGCTCAGTTTTTTGCCGCTCTGCTCCAGGGCTCTGGTTACCAACCCGGCGCCGTAACTATAGGAATCACCCTTAAACTCGGTTAATAATTCCCGCGCAATATCAAATTTATTCATATTTCGACTCCTCTATTCTGTTAATGGATCAGATATCTTCTCCAAGCACCTGCACTTTTCTATCCTTGCGGCTGCGCAGGATCATACCCACCACCACAAAAACGGTCAATAATAAGAAGCCCACTGAAATGGGACGGGTGAAAAATATCCACGGACTTCCCTGGGAGAGCAGCAGGGAACGCCGGAAATTTGATTCCACCAGCTCTGAGAGCAGGAATGCAATTGCCAGCGGCGGAACGGGAAAATGGAATTTGCGCATGAAGTAGCCGATTACCCCGAAAATCAGCATAATGCCAATATCAACCATGGAATTGTCAATGGCGTATGAACCGTTACGCACAGGGCCACGATAGCGGGAAGCAGCACTGGAACCGGCATGGTGGTTACCCTGGCAAAGAAGCGGATCCCGAAACCGGCAATAAGCAGGAGAGCCACATTGGCCACCAGCAGGCCGATGAATATGCCGTAAACCGTTGGTGCATGATTCTCGAAAAGCATGGGTCCGGGAACCAACCCCTGGAGCATAAAAGCGCCAAGCAGAACACCGGTAACCACATCTCCAGGTATACCTAAAGTCAACAGGGGTATCAGGGTGGCGCCGTCAACCGCGTTGTTCCCTGATTCTGCTGCGGCAATCCCTTCCAGCTCTCCGTGGCCAAAGGTCTCCGGATGCTTGGAGTGCCTTTTTGCCTCAGAGTAGTTTAGATAAGCGGCAATAGATTGTCCAATGCCAGGTATACAGCCGATTATAGTGCCTATAACGCCGCCGCGGAGAATGGTGGGCATGCACCTTTTCATTTCCGCAGCCGATACACGGTTTTTCGGATCCTTACTGTCACCAAGATCCACAGATGATATTCGTTTGGACTTTTTCTCAGTCTGCACCAGTACCTCTGAGAAACCGAAAACACCGATCATCATGGGAATGAATGATATGCCGCGCTGGAGCTGGAGTATGTCAAAACTGAAGCGCGGTGTGGAAGCTATAGGATCAATACCGATGGTAGCCAGCAGTAGACCCAGAAGGCCGGCAATCAGCCCCTTAACCATATTCTTTCCGGAAACCATACCGATAATAGTCAGGGCAAAGAGCATCAGGGAGAAGTAATCCGCCGGCCCGAAAAGCAGGGCGATGGTTGCAATAGGCGCTGCCACAAATATTAACACCAGGTCGCTGAAAGTATCGCCGATTACCGATGCATATAAAGCCATCTTCAAACCCTTGCCCGCCTCTCCTTTTTTAGCCAGCGCATAGCCATCCATGGTAGTGGCCGCGGCAGCGGGTGTGCCGGCTATATTAATCAGGATAGCCGGTATGGAGCCGCCGTAGATAGCTCCTTTATAGACTCCGACGAGAAATGAAATCCCTAATACCGGGTCAACGGCAAAGGTCAGGGGTACGGCAACAGAGATGGCCATGGTCGCAGTAAGACCTGGTATAGCTCCAACCAGAATTCCGATAGTCACACCAACAAAAACACCTATCAGGTTCTGTAGATGCATAAAAGTTAAAAAACCAAGCCAGATATTTTCAAGCACAGTAATAGCCTCCTTAGTAGATAATCAATTCAATAAGATAACCCACCGGCAAAACCACATACATAATACGGGTAAAGGCAAAGTACAGCAGCAGGGGCACATCAAAGTAATTGCTGGCCACACTGTTCAGGGAGCGAGCCAGCAGGTCAGAGGAGCCGCCGGCTGAATAGGGCACATAAACCTTGATCGGCCTGGAGGGATAAGTATCCCCTTCGGCAGTCCCTTCGGCCAGGACCATAACGGTTCCGAAGACCAGAAAAAAAGCCATCATACAAAGTACGATTTTTTTTGTAATTTTCCTTCTCCTTGTATTTTTTTAAAGCCTGTTCCCAGGCCTTTTTTTAACCGATATCAGGGTAAAAAGTATCAATTAGCAGGCGGCAGGTAATGCGCAGATGTTCGCGCATAAGCTGCTCGCTTTTATCCTGGTCTCTTGCTTCAATAGCCTGCATAATTGCAATATGATATTCTTTTGATTTTTCCTCGATTAAAGGGGATTTTTTGGTAATATTGCTGGTAAGCAGGGCCAGGTTCTGCAGCTTTTCATAGAACTCCAGCAAAAGCGAGTTATGTGCCGCTTTTAAAATAGCATTGTGCATCTTCCTGCCTATCAGGACCCCCTGGTAGGCATCTTTCCGAACATCTATTAACTCATTCTGTTTTCGCAGTTCGCTTATTTGGGCAAAAAAATCCTCGCTGCCCTTCTGGCAGGCTAAACGGGCGGCCATGCCCTCCACCCCCTCGCGGGTCTGGAAAATTTCTATGATCTGCTCCAGGGTGAGCCTGGTAACATAATATCCCCCCGTGGGTCGAGGCTGCACAAAACCATCACCGGCCAGCCTCCAGAGCAATTCCCGGGCCGGAGTTCTGGAGATCCCATAGAGCTCACTGATCTCTCTTTCCGTGATCGGCCCTCCGGGTTTGATTTCTTCTTTAATTATCTGCTCTTTTATTTTTTGGTATACATTTATCTTTGACATTTATCATCTTCTCGTATACAATTAATTAATTTATTCTATACTAGATTATACATTTGTCAATAGTTATTTGTGATTTATTTATACAATTTTTTAATAGAGAGTTTCACAGACTCATGTTTTGTTATATAATTATAAAGAAAGGTTTCCATGGATATAGTTGAAAAGCTTCTTCACACCATCCCGATCCCCGAGTTAGCCGGGGTTGAACAGAGGTTCGACAGACCGGTTATAACGGATATAGATAAAGAGTTTTCCTCAAACTTGCATGAACGGGGAGTGCTTAAAAAGATAGGCAGGGGCTGGAATGTGGCAATTACCGTGGGCAGCCGAGGCATCTCTAATGGGCCGTTAATCGTTAAACTGCTCGTAAAAAAACTTAAAAAATGGGGTGCAAAGCCCTTTATTATTCCGGCTATGGGCAGCCACGGCGGCGCCTCCGCTATGGGACAGCGAAAAATGCTTGAGAGTATGGGCTATGCTGAAAGCTATGTAGAGGCGCCTATTTTCTCCTCCATGCAGGTTGTGCAGCTGGGAACTACGCACAATGGCTTGCCCGTTTATATTGACCGCTATGCCCATGAAGCGGACGCCATAATTATCTTTAACCGTATCAAACCCCATGTCTCTTTCCGCGGGAACTTTGAAAGCGGCCTGTTTAAAATGATCGCTATAGGTTTAGGCAAGCAGAAGGGAGCTGAGGCCTGCCATGAATTGGGTTTCGAGCCGATGGAGCAAAACATCATAGATATTGCCCGGATATCCCTGGACAAGAGCAGGATATCCTTTGCAGTGGGCCTTATTGAAAATGGCTATCATGAAACCTGCTCAATAGAGATACTGGCTAAAGAGGAGATTGAACAGAAGGAACCGCTGCTCCAGCAGCGCGCCAAGGAGCTGCTTCCCAGAATATTCTTCAAAGAGCTGGATGTTCTGATTATAGATGAGATAGGCAAAGATATCAGCGGCACCGGTTTTGATACCAATGTGGTGGGACGCTTTCATACACCCTATGCCCATGCAATCGGCAGTCCGGATATTGCCAGGATAGCCGTACTTGACCTTACAAAAGCCTCCCACGGCAATGCTAATGGACTGGGAATTCTGGATTTCACTACCCGGCGGCTCTTCAATAAGTTGAGATTTGACCAAACCTACCCCAACGCCCTGACTTCTACGGTGCCTTTGAGCGTTAAAATTCCCATGGTCCTGAAGAATGACCGGCTGGCAATCCAGGCTGCCATTAAAAGCTGCAACATAGTCAATAAAGAAGAGGTCAGGCTGGTGCGGATAAAAAACACTATTAAAGTGGATCAAATTGAGGTTTCCGGGAACCTGTTGGCAGAGGTCAGGAACCATGAAAAACAGCGCATCTTGAGCGACCCCCGCCCCCTTGAATTTGACAAACAGGGCAACCTTTTTTAGCAGTTTCTCAGCAGCTGCACTTTCAGGATTGATAATTTACTCTAAAAATTATAATCTTTGGCCTTATTAACCTCCTGGAGTAAATAATGAACTTTATAGATTTGGCAGCGCAGCAGCGCCATATAAGGAAACAACTGGAGCGGAATATTTCCGGGGTTCTTGACCACGGCAACTATATTAACGGTCCCGAAGTGCAGGCCCTGGAAAAGAAGCTGGCCGAATATGCAGGGGTATCCTTCTCTGTGGGATGTGCCAGCGGTACGGATGCGCTTCTAATGTCCCTTATGGCCTATGGCATTAACCGGGGAGATGCCATATTTACTTCCCCCTTCACTTTCATTGCCACAGCGGAAGTCATCAAATTGTTAAAAGCCACCCCCGTATTTGTTGATATCGATCCCGCTACTTTCAACATTGATGCCGGGAAACTGAGAAGCTCAATTGAAAACATAGTAGATCAGGGAAAGCTAACGCCCAGGGGTATTATACCGGTTGATATTTTCGGCCAGCCCGCGGATTATGACCAGATCAACAGCCTGGCTAAAGAATATAACCTTTTCGTGCTTGAAGATGGCGCCCAGAGTTTCGGCGGCCTGTATAAGGGCAGGAAAGCCTGTTCTTTAGCCGATGTTGCGGCCACCAGCTTTTTCCCCGCCAAACCCCTTGGCTGCTACGGAGACGGCGGCATGATCTTTACCGATAACCGGGAACTACATGATAAATTAACATCCATACGTGTGCACGGCAAGGGAAAGGATAAATATGACAATGTGCGTGTGGGATTGAACGGCAGGCTTGATACTATACAGGCGGCAATTCTTTTAGCCAAGTTTGAAATATTCGACAATGAAATCGCATTGCGCCAGGAAGCGGCCCAAAGGTATAACCAGGGATTGAGTGATCTCTGTCAGACGCCCCTGGTAAAAGACTTCAATCTTTCCGCCTGGGCGCAGTATTCGAGTATGCACCGGGAGCGCGATAGGATTATCAATCATCTTAAAAGCAAAGATATCCCCACCGCTATCTACTATCCCAAACCCCTGCACTTACAGGGGGCATTTGCTCACCTGGGTTACAGCAGGGGAGATTTCCCGGTAAGTGAGCAGGTTTCGGATAATATTTTCAGCCTGCCCATGCACCCCTATCTGAAAAGCTCAGATCAGCAGTTGATAATCAGGGAAATCCATGAAGCCCTGGCATGAAAAGTGGGCTGATTGACAAAAGAATAGGTGAAAACACTGTAGAAAAGTGGAAAATTAGACATGTTTCGTCTAATTTTCATTAAATTTAGAATATATGCTGTGCCATAGCCCAAAAACAAATCTCCGGCTCTGTAACATAACAATGCGATTGCTTTATTCGCACGGACTATGATATCTTCATTAAAGTAAATGGGCTTACAATATTGAGAATGATTGGGCTGTGTTGGTGACAGTATATAAACCTGATCCTATCCTTTGGATTGACTGGAAACGGAGGAATATGAACCAGTTGGACAATTCTTCAAAGTCGGTTGACACAGGATAAACAATGAGCCGCACCATAAGGCATGTTACCATATCAGCCATCTTCCTGTTCATTCTTATATCCGGCTTTCCCCTTTCAGCGCAGGAATGCCCTGTAGCAGTCAATGGAGAGCCCCGGGCGGTTATTGTATTCAAAGGCAAGGCTCAAGCCGGGCTGGCCGAAGCAATTTCAGAGCTAAAAAACTACATTTTTCAGATAAGCGGTGCGGAAATAGAGATAAAACAGGAAGCGGATTCAGAGCTTAATTCCCTGATCCTGTCCCTGGAACCCGAATCCGAATCCGAACCCGGCGATATTCCGCATACTCAGAAGCTTAGAGAACTTAATATCGAAGGCTTTGTTATTCGGGTAAGAGAGGGACAAACCTGGCTGGCCGGGCGCAGTGAACTGGCCCTGCAACACTCCATATACTGGCTCTTAGAAAAATGGGGCTGCCGCTGGCTTTTTCCCGGAGAGGCGGGAGAGGTGATACCCAAAAAGCCAACATTGACAGTAACTAAAGCCATGGAAACAGACCAGCAGCCCAGGTTTTTAATGCGCAATCTCTGGTACAACTATGGCGGCTGGATGCCTGAAAAGGTTCAGGAAGATTTCCGTCTATGGAACAGGCACAACCGCATGGAATATTCGCTTACAGGCTATATAGGCCATGCTTACAACAGTATTGTATCAAAACGGGACGAGGAACTGTTCGAGGAGCATCCTGAATATTATCGCCTGAAGAATGGAAAGCGCGTCCGCGGTGGACAGATATGCACCAGCAACCCCGAGGTACGTGAGCGCGCTGTTGCCTATGCTTTTCGCTTTTTTGATAAAAATCCTGCTGCCACCCTGGTTTCATTTTCCCCGAATGACGGCGGCGGCACCTGCCAGTGCTCTGAGTGCAGAGCAATCGGCAATTTTTCAACACAGGCCCTGGCACTGGCCAACCACGTAGCGGTTGCTTTAAAAAAGAACCCGCAGACCCGTGATAAAATGGTGGGCATGTATGCCTATTTCATTACTTCCCTGCCCCCTTCAATAGCGGCAGAGGATAACGTGATGGCTTTTGTGGCTACTAAATTCAATTTCCTTCCCTGGCGTTTTCTGGTAAATCAATGGGAAAAAAAGACGGATATTATGGGAATTCGCGGTTACGCCAGCATTCTTCCCTGGCACTGGACCAAACCTGTCTGGAGACTTGAAAGCCTTAGCAAGAAGGTAGAGTTCTGGAATGAGAGCAATATAATCGCAATTAACATTGAGTCCGGCAATGACTGGGGCGGCTGGGGGCTCTACCACTATGTGCTCGCCAGGTTACTGTGGAATCCTGATGAGCATGTTGACTCAATAGTCGATGATTACCTGCAGAAGGGCTTCGGCAATTCAGCCGGCGATATGCGCAACTACTTCAGCCGCTGGAAAGGGTGCTACTCACAGCGCAAACTGGCATCTGCAACCCGTGATATAGCAAAAGCCCTGGATAAGGCACAAACAGAAGAGCTGCGTAATAGAATTGGCCAATATGCTCTCTATCTGCACCATCTATATCTTTACAATGACTATAAGAGAAGCGGCTTTGATACCAAACGGCTGGAAGCCATGAAAAATTTGGTTGGATTTGATTGGCGATTGGTTAACACCAACATGGCCCATACCCTGCCCCTGCTGGACAATTACCTTATAAATGCTGCTAAAAATCGATTTACTATTACTGCTGAAGAGTTTAACGGCTGGAAAAGATCGGAACCCTTTACCCATACCGAAATCCTGCTTTTGCTGGCGGCAGACCTTAAGCGCTCCCCCTGATCTATAGCGCTGATTAATATATAGACCTGCAGGTTACTTCTATCTATAGCACTTGCCATAGCGCTTGATTTTTTACCGACCCTGTAATAACTTAAGAGCCATTATGATCATTCAAGAAACGGCCTACGCCAGGGCGGGATTGGTGGGGAATCCCTCGGACATCTTTAACGGCAAAACCATTTCCCTGCTCTTTGACAGGTTCAAAGCCCGGGTTAAGCTTTATGAAACACCCGAGCTGACTATTGTTCCAAATAACCGGGATCTTACCCGCTTTGACAGTATCGATAACCTGGTGCGTTACAGAAAAACATTCGGCTATTACGGAGGCATCAGGCTTATTGAGGCAATAATTGTACGCTTCAAAGAGTACTGTGACCAGAGGGGAATCAAGATCGAGCAGAAGAACTTCACTGTTGAGTATACCTCAGACATTCCCTTTGGCGTGGGGCTGGGAGGCTCAAGCGCCATTATAAAAGCGGTCTTTTCCGCCATGATGCGCTTTTACGGATTAACAGAAAATGAAATACCTAAACCTATCCAGCCTAATATTATTCTTGAAGCGGAAACCAGAGAGCTTGGCATAAATGCCGGCCCGCAGGACCGGGTTATTGTGGTCTATGGCGGCCTGGTATCGATGGACTTCACCAAAGAAGCCTACAAACAGAATGACGGCCTTCATGGAAATTATGAAAAGCGCAACCCCAAACTGCTGCCCCCACTGTTTATAGCCTATAATGAAGACCTGTCACAATCTTCCGGCGCAGTGCATAATATAATGCGCTACCGGGTATCTGTTGAACACGATCAGAAGGTATTGGCGGTAATGAGCCGTAAAGCGGAGCTGGTAGATGAAGCCCTGTACGAACTTGCAAAAGGCAATAAAGATGCTTTAGGACCTATTCTTTCCAGGGATTTTGACCTTAGAAAATCGGTTTACAATATAGTCCCTGCTAATCTGAAAATAATTGAAATAGCAGAGGCCGAAGGAGCTCATGCCAAACAGACCGGCTCAGGAGGAGCCGCAATAGGCACCTATGAAAATGAAGAGCACTACAGCCGGCTAAAAAAGGCTTACATCAAAAACGGCTTTACCATATTCATGGTTAATGTTGTGGATTATCCGGAGTGAAGGCAATAATTCTTGCAGCCGGATATGCAACACGCCTCTATCCCTATACTGAAAACTTACCCAAAGCCCTGCTTCCCATAGCGGGCAAGCCCATTATTGAATATTCAATTCAAAAAATTGCCGTGTGCAGGAATATTGATAAAATATATATTGTCACCAATAATAGATTCTTTGAACAATTTACACGCTGGCTTGCTGAATATCAGGAGCAACTGCAAGCCACAACTATTCCTGAAATTGAGATTATCAACGACCGTACCAACTCCAACCGGGAGCGCCTGGGAAGTATAGGCGATCTCTGGCTGGCAATTGAGTCTAAAGAACTCGATGATGATCTTATGGTTATCTGCTCCGATAAGATGTTTGAGTTCAGTTTGGCTGATTTTGTGGATTTTTTTGAAGATAGGCGGGCAGCAGTTAATACCTGCTGTGATGTTGGGGATATTGAATTATTAAGAAACAAACATGGCTGTGTTGTAGTTGATGAGCAAGCAATGATAGTTGAGTTTCAGGAAAAACCGGCTCATCCAAAATCTACTATTGAAAGTATAGCCTTCTATATTCTTCCCGGAAGCACAATACCCTTAATTAAGCAATATTTAAGCCAGGATAACAATAAGGATGCCCCCGGTTTCCTGGCGCAGTGGCTGGCTGAAAAGAAATCCATGTATGCTTTTCTATTTACGGAGGAATGCTACGATATAGGTAACCCTGATGGTTACAACCGGGTGAATAAAATATATAATGACAAAACAAGATCAGGTGGGACTTGAATTTTCTTGAAATATCCCGTTTTCTTTGATAGAAGTGCTTAGCCATTGCCAGATTGGGATATAGTGTATCTTTATCCCTCTTACTGTCTCGTTGCCGGGGTCTTCTGTGGTTAATATTTTTACTTCTTTTAGTCCGAATTCCTCCGCAGTTACGATAGCGCCTGTTATTTCTCTATCCCAGGTATCCCTTGCGCTTATATTGCTGGAGACCTGCACCGCCTCTATGAGGGTCCTCCCCTTTTTTATCAGGAAATCGCATTCTCTGCCTTTTTTGTCCTTCCAGTAGTAGACCTCAAGCCCCCTTCTTTTGAGTTCGATAAAAACAATATTCTCCATGATCCTTCCGAGATCCCTTGAGAATCTAAACGCGATGGACGATGAGAGCCCATGATCAATGCAGTATATCTTTGATGGATTGTACATCTGCCTCTTCAGCGAATAATCAAAGAGACCTGCAGCAAAGAAAAGATATACGTCTTCAAAATAACCGATGTAATTCTTTACTGTGGTCAGGCTGTTTACCGATATCACATCCTTTAGTTTCTTGTAGCTCGACATGCATGACAGATTGGATGCCAAAAAGAGGGCGAGTTCTCTAATCTCACGGACATTTCTGATGGAATAGCGCGTGACAACATCTCTGAATATAATATCCCGGAAATATTCCTGAAGCAGGGAGGTATCTCTGCTTTTTACAACTTCGGGGAACCCACCGGAGACAAGGTAATCATTGTATAACCTTGCAATACAGGCCCTTTTTTCCGCTATGAGAAAATCCCTGCAATGCATAATACTTCACTGGCAGTGTACTATATTTGCATTTATATCTCAATATTAATGGATTATTTGGCGCATAGCCACAATGAAAATACACCCCATATTCGCTAAAAACTTTCAGCAGTACCGGCAATACCAGCTATAAGTAGCGGCTAAACCCTCTTTTAGAGCAATTCCCGGCTTCCAGCCAAGCTTAAGTATCCGGGATATATCCAGCAATTTTCTCGGAGTTCCATCGGGCCTGGAATTATCAAAACTGATCTTCCCTTCAAAACTGACAATACTGCGAATTAATTCTGCCAGCTCATCAATAGCAATGTCCTTGCCCACTCCCACATTAATTATTTCGCCAATACTTAAGCTGTCCGGGGCCTGCATAAGGAAAAGGCAGGCTGCGGCCAGGTCGTCCACATGAAGGAATTCACGAAAAGGAGCGCCCGTTCCCCAGAGCACTACTCTATCCGAAAATATTCCCTGGTTGCCAAGCTCTGAAACCAGCTTCCGATCAGTCATAGAATGGTACGCTGAATCCTTTGACCGGTGGCATAGATCCCGGTGAATACCCTTCAAATCATTGAGACTCAAAAGCCTGGCCAGGTGAAACTTGCGAATTAAGGCTGCCAGGACATGGGAGCCGGCAAGATCGAAGTTATCTCCAGGCCCATATAGATTGGTGGGCATAAGAGAAATAAAGTTGGTTCCATACTCGGAATTGTAATGACGGCACATTTTAATTGCCGCTATTTTGGCAACCGCATAGGCCTCATTTGTAGGCTCTAACGGCCCTGACAGCAGGTATTCCTCTTTGAGTGGCTGGGGGGCAAGTTTGGGATAAACACAGGAAGAGCCCAGGTTTATTAATTTGGCTGTGCCGAATATCTTAGCGGAATGGATAATATTCAGAGCAATAGCAAGGTTATCGTAGATAAACCGGGCCGGGAACTCGGAGTTCGCCCCTATACCCCCTACCCTTGCAGCAGCAAGAAAGACATAGCCGGGCCGCTCACTTTTAAAAAAGGCCTCCACCTGTTCCTGCCGGTTAAGATCAAGCTCTCCATGAGAACGGGTAACAATATTATGAAAACCCTTTTGTTCCAAGAGCCGCACAATGGCAGAGCCAACCAGCCCCCTGTGACCGGCTACATATATTTTATCGCTTTTATTCATATGTGTTGTAAGATTATACCTGTTCGAGTAAAGATGGAAGTACTTCCACCAGATAAAAGGGGATCGAAAGCAGTTTATAATATACTCGCTCGCCGGTAGTTGTTTTTACGTCCATTCTATGAATAGTTTGGGGATTCTGATCACAGCGTACCGCAAGCTCCAGTTTTTTATCAAACATAAACTGATGAAGAGATTTCATTGCCCCCTTTGCCCCGGCTTTAACTTCAACCGGTATAATAGTTGCACCATACTGAATAATATAATCTATTTCCCCCTGTCTGCCGCTGGTTCGTTGCCAGTAGTAGAGAGTGGGATCTTCCAGTGTAGATTGAATTACGCGAATCTGCTGACCTACAAACTGCTCTGCTAATGAACCCTTGTTCTTAAAAATAAAATCCCTGGCATCGGTAAGCTTCAACCTGGAAAGACCCAGCTGATTTGAAACAAGGCCGATATCTACCATTAAAACTTTAAAGAATTTTTCATTCGCTTCTGCCCCTAAGGGCAGGCCATTTCCGGAAGTATGAAATATTTTGTGACATATTCGCGCTTGTGTCAGAAGCGCAAGTGCATTTTTGACCTCACCTGATCGTAACGCCCCATCCACACGGCTTGTAACAAACTTGTTTCCCAGCTGATCTGGAACAGACCTTAATACTTTATGTAAATTTTCGGTTTTTATGCGTTTACTGTATTTATTGAAATCATCCCTGAATGTCGCAATTAGATCCTGCTGAACTTTTGTGCATCTTTCTAAATCATTTGTTTCATACCATTCAGCAACAACCTCAGGCATTCCGCCAATAAGACAATAATTAGAATACAAATCAAGACATTTCTTATGCAATGCATTATTTACCGGCTCATTGATTTGCACATCAGTCAACTGCCTATAGAGACTTCTATTCCCGGAAGCCAGGTTTTTCCAACTTGCCGTGCTCCACGGAGAATCAAGGGTTTTCGTTTTTTTGATTTCAGCCATTCATCCAGATATTTGGAAGCCTTTCTAAACATATTATTTCACCTCTCAGAAAGGATAATAACTACCTGTTGTTTTGTCAATGATAATGAATTAACAACCTGTTGTTTTTGCAGAATCACCCTGCCCTGCTATTACAGGTTGTGGATATAATCTGCGAACCCGCATTTACAATAAAATTACGAGTCGCACAGGAAGAAGCAGTACGTAATGACCGTCACTGGAAGCAGAATTTATGATTCACGGCCTATACTCTTTTATCCATTGTTGAATCCTGGCATCATCGGGTTTGTGTGAGAAATACCTCTTCACCACGAGTTCAAATTGAGTACAACATTTTATTTCTAAAACTTTAATACAGCTATAATAACTCCGGCAGCTGTTACGGTAAATCCAAAAGACCATATCATAAACTGAAACATTCGGCGTGAAAGTTCTGTAAGGCGACTTTCTATCTGCTCGAACCGCTTATCCACCTGTTCGAACCGCTTGTCAACCTGCTCAAACCGCTTGTCAACCTGCTCAAACCGTTTATCCATGCGTTCAAATCCCTGCTTTACAATTTCCGCCATGATTCTAATATCACTCTTTATCTCAAGCTGTTCTTTTTCGTAGCTTTCTTTGCGAACAATATTTTCTGATAAAAGTAAAACATAACGGTGAAGAGATTTTTTATTCTTTACCTCAAAAGCCTCTTCCAGTTCCTGTTCGAGAACCTCTACGATTGCTTCCATCCTGCTCCTCATGATTTTTATTTTAGAATAATTTTCGGAAATCTACAATGTATTACCAGATATTTTGCTGTTGCGCTTCTAAAATAATCCCATTCTTTTTTATAAACCGCTCATACTCCTGAATAGAGACCCCTTGATACAGATTTTATCCTGCCTTTCTTCTTGAGACTCTGTACTGCGCCATAGATCTTTCTTTCAGTCAAACCTGTTCTTTTTTTCAATACAGCGACAGTTACGCCTTTCCTGTTTTTTCCAATGGCCCCGGCCACAATATCAAGAGTGGTTCCTTCCCGGCTTTTGCTTTTTTCCTTTACTTTTGCGCTCTTTTTATTTTTTTTCTTTTCAGGCAGCTTTGACTTTTTCGATGGCTTTGTTTTTTTAGTTTCAGCAGCTGCATTCTCGTCCAGGTCAATGCCGAATACCTCCGAAAGGTTGGAACTGTCCATTATTTTTGAGCTTTTCTTGACCGCTTTTTTGAGCAATTCCTCTGTTCTTTCTGCCACCGCCCGGGAAACCAGATCGGTTATTTCAACATTTCTAAGCTTGAAAAACAGGCCTGGATTTTCATCCAGTCTGGCGCCAATGGCGTAAAGGGAAGCGGCCACATGCTTGCACATGTATGCCCAATCAGGGCAACTGCAGGAAAATTCAATCTCGTCAGGACATGGAAACAACCCCTTTCCCCTGGCCATAAACACTTCACTCAAAGCCCTGGGGAATTTCCCATTTAGCAACTCCTGCAAGGATCCAAGCCTGCCCTCACATTCTTTTGTAATTTCCTGCCAGCGTTTTTGGGGAATGCTCTTTATCTTTATGCATACCGAATAGGGGGTTCGCGCTGTTCCCGCTACCAGTGCTTTCACCGAACCGGAATCTACCTTCATGTCCAGTACAAATCCGTTGCGAACATAACTTCGACCACGGCCAATCCTGTTTTCATAGTCTGCGTAGCCTTCAAGATTTCTGTTCCAGGATTTACCCCACCAGCTCCTGGCTATTGTACGCCCCTCTATAATAACAGGTTCTACCCCTGAATTTTTTTTCTTTAGCTGTTTCAGTTTTCTTGCCGCGCTCTCTTTTTTTTCTGCTACAGTCACATAGCGCGGATATCTCCAATAACTCACATCGACCTCCTGCAGAATGGCAGGGCTTTATTAACAAGCCCGTGAAACCCTGCTAAAATCCCTGGATTGTTAGTTTGTTAGATTGTTAGCTTGAAAAGCTCCATTAACTGGTCATTATTCATTTGCGTAATCCAGCCCTCACCCGTGCCCGCTACAACCTGCTCCACTAATGCAGACTTCTCTTTAAGCATTTCATCTATTCTTTCTTCAATAGTGCCTTTTGTTATAAACTTATGCACAATTACATTCTTCTTCTGTCCAATCCTGAATGCCCGGTCTGTTGCCTGATTTTCAACAGCAGGATTCCACCACCTGTCAAAATGGATTACGTGGTTTGCCCGGGTTAAATTCAAACCGACACCGCCCGCCTTAAGAGAGAGGACCATAAAGGGGACATACTTTTCACCCTGGAATTGATCAATAATCTGCTTTCTCTTTGCAACCGGCACGCCGCCGTGCAGTATCAGGCCTGGCCGGCCGAATATGGTCTCCAGGTAAGAGGCAAGCGCTCCTGTGATTTCTCTGAATTGGCTAAAGACCAGCGCCCTTTCCCGTTTTTCATATATTGTCTGACATATTTCGCGGAGCCTTAAAAACTTGCCGCTGTCTTTTTCTTCATATTCCCCGGTTCCAAGGTATTGATCCGCATGATTGCACAGTTGCTTGAATTTTGTCAATGAAGCCAGGATCAACCCCTTCCTCTGAATACCTTCCGATTGAACAAGGGTTTTTTGTATTTCGTGGATCAGGTTTTCGTATAAAACAACCTGCTTTTTGCTTAATGAAGCATAGACCATCATTTCAACTTTTTCCGGCAGGTCTGAAATTACCGATTTATCACTCTTAAGACGCCTTAACAGGTAGGGCATGACAATTTTGCGCAGCCGTGAGTACCCTTCCGGATTCTCTTTAAGCTTTTTTGCGAATCTGCCAAACTCGCTTTTATTTCCCAGCAGCCCCGGATTCAAAAAATCGAATAGAGACCACAGATCGGAAAGCCTGTTCTCTATTGGAGTTCCGGTTAAAATAATCCTGTTTTGTGCCTGCAGCTTCTTTATAGCCATAGTTTGCTTTGTTCCAGGATTCTTTATTGCCTGGGCCTCATCCAGGATTATATAGAGCCATGAGTAAGATTGGAGCCATTCATACTTTTGAGATAGTGAATAGGTGGTAATAACCAGATCCAGGCTATCCAGATCTTTTTTTTCAAGCTCCTTAACCACTTTTTTGGGCTGCATATCAGGATGTGCAATATAATAATCAAGATCAGGGCAGAATCGCTTGATTTCATTAACCCAGTTGGCAATAAGGGAGGCCGGTATTACCAGGAGGCTGGCATTCTCGGGCTTACCCGCTTTGACAACACTGAGGAAAGCCAGCAACTGAATGGTTTTACCAAGACCCATATCGTCAGCCAGGCAGGCGCCAAAACGGAGGGAATGGAGAAAATGGAGCCAGTTTAATCCCTTTTGCTGATATTTTCTAAGCTCGCCCTTGAAGCCGGGGCCGGATTTAACCTCCGGTGTCAGTTCGGCATTATTCAGTTTTTCAATAACGGATTCAAGCCACCTGCCATTTGATACTTTTGTGACTACATTTCCATTTTTATCACCCAGTATCTTTTGAAGGTCAAGCTCCATACGGAGAGCATCCCTTATACTGAAATTCTCTTCACCGATCCTGTTCTTTATTCTTTCATACGCATCAAGTGTTTGCCTGAGCTTTTCAGGGTCCACGGCCACCCATTTGTTTTTGATAAAGGCAAGACCTTCTGATTCTTCCAGGAGCCGCCTTGCTTCAGCTTCAGTGATCTCCTGGTCACCAAGAAAAAGCCGGGCATTAAAGCTCAAGATTGCATCCATGCCCACAAATGAGGCTTGTGAGTCTCCGACACTGATATTAACGCCTATACTTGAGGTGTTTCCTTTCCACCAGTTCGGTATGCGGCACAGCACCCCGGATTCTTCATATATGGGAATCTCTTTTAGAAATGAAAAGGCTTCCCTTGAAGACCAGGCAAGGGGATGAAAGAGCTCCCCGTTTTCAAGGAGATTATGAAGAAGCTCACTCTTTTCTGCAGCACTCTGAACAGTGGCAAGAAGTTCCAGCAGCTCGTTACTGTCATACTGCTGCAGCGCATGTTTTAAGGGAAGATGTTTCGACTTTCCCTGTTTATTCAACCGGGTTGAATAGGTTGCCAGGAAAGCAAAGGGGTCATCTCCCTTTTTATTTTCCACCAAGTGAAAAAACACACGGCCGACCAGGTGCACATCAGGGCTGTAGCTGTTGATAAACTCCTCTACGGTTCCGGAATAGGCCTTGATGGCTCTGGAGAATGCCTGGTTTAATATCAGCCATTTGCCGGTAATCAGCTCTTCACTCAAATACTCAGAGCCGGTCATCATTGGCGCGCTTTCTAATTGTTGGGCAAGCTCATTACCGGTAATGGTAATCTCAGCCCGGTGGCGAAGAAACTCTAAGTCAGGTGTCCTGCTCAGTTTCCGGGTGAACAGGCCGGAAAAACTGCGCCAATAAGAGAGTGAAGGCGAAAGATCAACATCCTTATTGCAAAAACCAAGGAATAAAAGCCATGACTCCGGCTCTGCAACAAAGCGATTGTAGATCTCTTTTTGCAGAATAGCAGCGCTCTTTGCCGCTGCTTGTTCAGCGCCTGCCCATTCAAGCTGGAGCGACCCTGTGGGCATGATAACAACATGTAAAAGCTCATTCATTACGGGCAAACCTGTGGTCAAAAGTTATCTATCTGCCACAACATATCTTATATTTCTTTCCACTTCCACAGGGACAGGGCTCGTTCCGACCAATTTTGCGCTTTGAAACATCATCAGTATCGATGTTCTTCTTCTTTTTATAATTC
Organism: Spirochaetales bacterium; assembly: GCA_030604195.1. Classification (GTDB taxonomy): domain Bacteria; phylum Spirochaetota; class Spirochaetia; order SZUA-6; family DRHE01; genus DRHE01. The sequence goes on along the minus strand of JAUVWI010000003.1, from coordinate 7,428 downwards.
TGATATAACAACCTGAGATTTCTATGCCGTTTTTTTACTGTGGCGGCAATATCGGGTATAGATTTGTGTAATTCCGCCATTATTTCGTTTAGATCAAGAGATCTACTGAATCTACCAGTGAAATCTTTTTCTAATTCCCATTTTTTAGTTATGTAATCATATCTCACTGCCGCCGCTTGAGGGCCTGCAAGGCTCTTACCATCTATTATCGGCACTATTGTCAGCACCGTATTTTTACAGGAGCAGTCAGGATTCAAACAGTATTGATCTTCTACAATAAACTCGATATTGCCGTTTTGAAAAGCAATATCAGCTGTATACGGGAATATTTCATCGTAAAATACCATTAATTCTTTCTGTTCGATCTCATATTCAGGAAAAACCGGGTCCAATTCCTGAAGATCACAATTTTCAGTTATGTGAGCTTTATAGGAATAGTATACCGTTTGAAAATCCTGCCAGTTTTCCTTGCTCAATTCATTGATAAACGATTTGGCAAAGTTCTTGTTAACAGCCGAAAGCTTGTATTCTTTGCCTTCCTCGATTTTCTTCTCCAGGATATCTATACTAAACTTGTATTTAATTTCGCTTTCAGGATTACCTATTCTGTCTTTATCGATATCCGTAATTGCAAATCTTACACCTTTGCAGGTACATATTGGATTACTGCAGATATCTAAATGCCCTTGATAGCTTTCTCCTTTATGCTCGCCTTTCTCAAATGTGAAAGCAAAAGATAAAGGAAAGGTAAATTTCTTCTGTTTTCCGATAATTGGTGATTTTATCATTCCTGTTTGCCTTATTTCATTTTAGCTATTGTATTGTTCTTTTATAGTTAAAAAAACATACCTTTGCAACCATAATTACAGATTCTACCATTGCAGTGCTCAATATAATGCGCTACCGGGTATCTGTTGACAAATATATGTTTGATCATGTAATGATGCTCTAAAAAAAGAATATCCAGTTCCATAGCCTATTTCTTTACATTTTCACATATATTTTGTAAACTTTAAGAAGAGGTTTGTAATGAATATTAAACAAGAATCGATCCATGCAATAGAAAGTCTACCCGATGCTGCTAATTTTGAAGAAATTATGTATCGCCTTTATGTTCTTGAAAAAGTACATAATGGGCAAACAGCTATTTTAAACGGAAATATAAAAACACTTGATGAACTAAAACGGGAAGCTGCTAATTGGTAATATGGACTGATCCCGCGATAAAATCTCTTAAGCAAATTCATGATTTTATAGCTATAGATTCAAAATATTATGCAAATGAAACCGGATTCATTAGTTCATATACTTTTTTTTCTTCTTTTCAATTCAGCTTTGGACCTTTTTTACATACCCGGATGTAATTACATAGATTCTATTTTCGTAAAAGAAGTAGAATAACCGACAGATGTTACTAAAGGATAATAACAACCAGTTGTTTTTACCAACGGCTATAATCGCCCAAGCCGATTACAGGTTGGTTGTGTGTGTAATCTGCAACCCCGCAATTCGTTATTTTGAGTAATTACTTGATTTTTCATCCTTTTTGTGATATTGATATTACTCTCAATAAAATATAAACCAAAAAGGAATAATGCATGAAAGTATTAAGTGAAAGAAAAATATACATTATTCTTTTTATTATTATCGCACTAACAGCAACAATTTATCTTATCTCATTCAGACCTGGCCATAAATGGGGTGGAGATTTTTCTCAATATATAGCACAGGCGAAAAGTATATCTGAAGGGTATGACTTTCCTGGTAAATATGTGGGCACATATGGTTCTTTTATATACCCGTGGGGTTTTCCACTTTTATTATTTCCGATTTACTCTTTTTTTGGAATAAACATATTTGCGATGAAAGTTTATGTCAGTTTATTTTATCTTCTCTCATTACCACTAATTTTTTTGCTCTTTAAAAAAAATCTAACTTCTATCCAGTCATTATTATTAGTTACTATTTTTACGTTAAATCCTTATTTTTTTTCTTTTAAAGATAATGTGCTGTCCGATATTCCCTTCTTTTTCTTTTCTCTTCTTTCGGTATATTTAATCCAAGAGATAGTTATAAATAAAAAAATATGGGCAAATAAAAGCATTAGTTACTCGCTTATTGGGTTTTTTATATTCTATTCATATCTCATTAGATCACAAGGTATTTTACTAATTCCAACATTGTTGGTTTGCCAATATATTAGTAACAGAAGTTTTTTAAAACAAAATATTATACCCTATATACGATCAAATAAATCAGAATTTATTCCATATATAGTGTTTATTATCCTTGTAGTAGTTATTAACAATACATTTCCAAAAGGTGGCAGTGGCTACTACGAAAATTTATCGCAGAATTTGACAAGCACATGGGTTATACGAAATATTTATTACTATATAGTTCTCATATCTGATTTTTTCGGCAATAGGTCTATTGCAAAGGTGCTTTTTGGTATTACTATCCCATTTGTAGCACTGGGAATAATTAAAAATGCCAAAAAAGACTATTTGTATTTAATATATGTATTTTTTACACTACTATTAATCATTTTTTGGCCATATCATCAAGGATTACGTTTTGTATTTTCCATATTACCATTTTATATGTATTTCTTCTTTGTAGGGCTATCTAAAACTCCTACCTCTCTTTTTATCCCCGATAAATTCAATCCACTAAACTGGAACCTGGTTAATGTTGCCGGTGTCATGCTAATCTTATATTCAGGCCTATATACTGGTGCTATCTATTATCGACATCACTCCAATGTAATTGAAGGTCCTTATACTCCTGAGAGTATTGAGATGTTTAATTACATTTCTACAAATACCTCAGCGAAGGATATAATTATATTTAGAAAACCACGTGTTATGACCTTGTATACAAATAGAACGTCTTTATGGTCTAATAAGTTTGATAAATATGATCAGATAATAAACTCAAAAGCAAATTATTTGGTGTACACGGAACACCTTTCCAACCCATTACTAATTACTATCATAGAGGATAATAAAGAAAGTTTTGAGCTCATATTCCAAAATAATAAACATAAAATATATAAGACAAACTCATCTTCTACAGTGCAAATTCATAAGTGTTTACCCTGATATATAATCTACGGTGAAACATTAGAAAAGGCTAAGGGAATGGCCGGCAATGCTCTTACCGGCGTGCTGGTGTCCGGAAAAGGTTTTCGGAAAACGGTTGATTGAGATAAATATTTAGAGCATAATATGGAGCATGGCAGATTGCAGGCGCTCCTGATGTATTGCAAAGCCTACCACCTGGTAAATTAAATAGATGTTGGAATAAAATAGGAGATTTTATGGGCAAAAGGATTCTGGTAACAGGCGGGGCGGGCTTTTTAGGCAGTCATCTGTGTGAAAGGCTGTTAAAGGAGGGAAATGATATTCTTTGTGTGGACAACTTCTTTACCGGAAGGAAATCAAATATTGCTCATCTAATGGATAACCCATATTTCGAGATTCTCCGGCATGATATAACTTTTTCTCTATTTGTAGAGGTTGATGAGATCTATAACCTGGCCTGCCCGGCAAGCCCGGTGCATTACCAGTTTGATCCGGTGCAGACCACAAAGACCTCGGTAATGGGGGCAATCAATATGCTGGGCCTGGCTAAACGTCTTAAAATAAGGATATTGCAGGCCTCAACTTCAGAGATATATGGCGACCCTGATGTCCATCCACAACCTGAAAATTATAGAGGCAATGTAAACACATTGGGACCGCGTGCCTGCTACGATGAGGGAAAAAGATGCGCTGAAACCCTCTTTTTTGATTACTACCGGCAGAACCAGGTAAAAATTAAGGTTATAAGAATATTCAACACCTACGGCCCCAGGATGCACCCCAATGACGGCAGGGTTGTATCTAACTTCATTGTACAGGCCTTAAAGAATGAAGATATAACTATTTACGGTGATGGCAGCCAGACCAGGAGTTTCTGCTATGTGGATGATCTTATAGATGGAATGGTGAAGATGATGAACTCCAGAATTGATTTTACCGGACCGGTAAATATCGGTAATCCTGACGAGTTCTCTATTTTAAAACTGGCGGAAAAGGTTATTAACATGACCAATTCAAAGAGCAAGATCATATATAACTCACTTCCCGAGGATGATCCCAGGCAAAGACAGCCTGTAATAGATCTGGCTAAAAGAGAATTAGGCTGGGAACCAGGGATCAAGTTGGAAGAGGGCCTGGTAAAAACAATCTCTTACTTTGATAAGTTGCTGAACGGCAGCAATTAATTACCGATAAAACATTTAGTCTGCAAATATCACTGCTGCTGCGATTGTTTTTTCTTAAAGGCTTCAGATATAGAAGTAAAGCCAATGCCGAAAATCAAAGCTAAGAAAGGCATTATCGGGACTCGAAAACGGGCGTATGCTTCCGGGCCTCCCGTAATAACACCGAAATATAATATCGTCAAAAGCAATAATGCAAAACTCATATAGTTTTTATGCCTGAAGGCGGCAACCATACCGGCAACTGCTAAAAGCCATACAATTGCCAGTGTTATCATTTGCAGGAGAACCATAACCAGGGTAAAGCTGCTGGTTGTTGAAATAAGCCTGCTAAAAATTGTATCCTTTTTACTTTTTGCCCAATTCGCCATAGTAGTAGCGTTGCTGGCAAGGCCAAGTTGTAGATCTATTGTGCTTCTTAAGGGGCTTAAGAATAGATTAATCGCCGAACTTATATTGTTCTTTATTATAGTAAAGGGGATTAGCCAGTATTATGCTTGCTCCGAGTTTTGCTTCATGATTTTTATAATCCAGGGGTTGCTCATCTCTATTACCGGTGAATGTGCTTTCTGCCAGCTCTTTCAATTCTCTTTGAGCTTCGGTGAAAGAAACCTTTTCTTTAGCTGCATACACTCCCGCAGCCCGATAATGCAGCATATTGGTACTGGAAATTGTACTTAACATTGGTGATCCGAATACAACCTGGTTTCGGAGCAGCCACGGAGATAACGGTATAATAATGGCCAGTAAGAAAAGCGGTATTTTTATAAGAAACAACTTGAAATTCCTGCTTTGGAAAAGCAGAAGCAAAGCAACCATAACAACAGGAAAGAATAGTGAAATAGGCCTGCATAGTATTGAAAGGCCGAGAAATATTCCTGATAGAATAAGAATTAGAACTTTTTCTCCATCATCCTTCAAATACCTTATTAAAAAGAAAATAGAAAGTAAAAATAATGATGTAAAAAGGGTCTCTGTTAAAATGATATTCGCATATACGATTGTGGGAATATCAATTGCAACTATTAAACATGCAAAAATGGATGATTTATAGCTCTCAGTAAGCCAATGGGTAATCCTAAAAGCCAGAAAGCAGTTGAAGACAGATAATATCAATTTAATAAATATAATTGCTGCAAGATTAAAACCCGCTAATCTAAACAGGGCAATAAAGAGCGGATAAACCGGAGTTCGCCTGCCATCAGGAATTAACGGCTCATCAACACTCTGGCTGAAAGCAGCCTTTGTTACCAGGTTTTCAGCAATATTTAAGTATTCGTGTGAGTCAGCCTGAATAAAACCCCCGGTGTTAAACATAAGAATTGCAGAAAAGAGCAATAATCTAAGCAAAAGAGCGATTAATAAAACAGTAATAATTCTACCGGAATCTTTTTTTATATTTGTAAAATCTATCATTCAGAATTGTCCCTCTAGCCATTTTCTTCAGCGCCATTGACCGGATGTTGAATATATACTACCGTAGGTTAAACAATAAATTCAACATATTATATGAGAAGAAAATGAAATTATCGATCGTAATACCTGTCTATAATGAAGTCAATACTCTACAGAATATTCTAGATAAAGTACAGCAAGCTCCTCTTCCTGATAATATGGAAAGAGAAATAATTATTGTAGATGATTATTCAACAGACGGTACCCGTAATCTTCTGGATAAAATCACAAAGGATAACTATAAGATTATTCTTCACCATAAAAACATGGGAAAAGGCGCAGCCTTAAAAACCGGCTTCGCCCACTGCAGTGGCGATATTGTGATTATCCAGGATGCAGATTTAGAGTATGATCCTGGTGAATACACTAAGTTGATTCAGCCTATATTGAGCGGTAAAGCAAACGTGGTTTACGGTTCCCGTTTTGCCGGTGGGGAAACCCACAGGGTATTATATTACTGGCATTCATTAGCAAATCGTTTGCTGACCTGGCTTTCAAACATTTTCTCGGATTTAAATCTGACAGATATGGAAACCTGTTACAAGGTTTTTACAAAGCAGGTAATTGAAAGGATTGACATTGAAGAAAAGCGCTTTGGCATAGAACCGGAAATTACCGCCAAAGTTTCTAAAATGGCAAGGGAGGAAGATATTTCAATTTATGAAGTTGGAATATCTTATTATGGCAGGACATATAATGAGGGTAAAAAAATTGGCTTTAAAGATGCCTTTAGAGCCCTTTGGTGCATATTTAAATATAACACTTCAAAATTAGCCAATTTTGTAAAATATGGTTTCAACGGGCTTATCGTTGCTGCAGCACAATTTGCTACCATTATTTTTTTGGTAGAGTACTTGCATTTCTCTTCAAAGTTACAGCAGAATATTGCTTACGCAATAAGCATAGAGGTTTCTATAATCATAGGATTCTTACTGCATGCCTTTATTACCTGGCGCTACAAATTTAGATCTGCTATCAACTTCATCAATAAAATGCTTCTTTTTCACCTAGTTACAGCTGTATCTTTTTTAACCAGGCAAATTTTGTTTTACATCTTACTTGAGTGGGGGGTCAATTACCGAGCAAATACTTTGATCGGTATTATAATTGCCGTAATTATTAATTTCTTTGGTTACCAGAATATAGTATTTAAAGAGAAGATCAGCAAACAAGATATCAAGCCAGGCAATACCAGCGATAAATAGCGGCTATACCCTATTAATGTCCAGGGCATTCCTCTACTGTAATCTCTTTGGTTTCTTCATATATTGTTACTTCAAAGTCAGCTGCATCCAACAGGCGGTCCTCTTTTTCAAATCCTTCTATTGACTGGCTCCTTCCGGAACTCGGCCCTTATGTTGACCTTATACGGTACGGTAAAAACCATTCTTCGCTGCGCCGACAAACTCGACCAGGCCATTCCTTTTTAAATCTGCAATATCCCGTTTTGCTGTCTTCTCGGAAATGCTCCAATAGACAGCCAGCTCGGATGCTCTGATCTGCTTGCCTGCTACGAGTTGTTCCAGGAACCATCTTTGCCGATTATTTACAGGGACACTTACAGGGACCCTATATGTCAACGTAGTTGTCGTGTTTAGTCTTTCCCTGGGGGGTACCCCCCAGGGAAAAAATCGGGGCGGAATAAGGAGTTTTTATTTTGAGAAATTATTCTGAAGAATTTAAATCTGCCATGGTGACAAAATTAG
>JAUVWI010000123.1 GCA_030604195.1 Spirochaetales bacterium | reverse complement strand
CCCGGAAAAAAGCATATCTAAAAGTGGTGACTTTGTTGAACGTCTTTTATCCGGTACTGCAGGTCCGGATTCAAAGCTGGTAGCCGATCTCGGTATGAATTCCCTTGATGTTGTAGAAGCAGTAAGCACAATTGAGAAAAAATACAATATAAGTATTGATGAGTCGCTTATCGGTCCGGAAACAACGGTAAGAGATCTCGAAGCACTCGCTGCGCATCCATCGGCAGCCAAAACACTTTCAATGCCCCGCTGGGCGCGACGGAAACCGGTAAAATTACTGCGAAGGATAATTATGGACGGTATTATTCTGTCCATTTTCCGAATTTATTGCAGAATGAAAGTTCACGGATTGGAAAATTTGAAATATGCAGAGGGTTCGGGAATTCTTGCCGCAAATCATGCATCTGATCTTGACCCCCTCGCTGTCCTTAGTGCCCTCCCGATCCGCTTACGCTCATTAATAGCCCCTGCATTGGGATTAAACAGGTTTTATGCCTACTTTGAAAACTTCAGTCGTGTAAGCAGTAAACCTGCTGCGAGTGAAAAAGGAAAAAAGCCGCAACGGCTTAAAACCCGCCTCCTTCACATGCTTTATGGTTTTTTCTACTTTCTTATTACTTTCCTCTTTCAGGCCTTTCCCTTTCCGCAAGGCACTGCTTACCGTGGAAGTCTTGAATATATCGGTGAACTCCTCGATGCAGGCTACTGGATTCTTATATTCCCGGAAGGAGAAGTAAGCAGTACAGGTGAGTTGCAGCAATTCCGGGGCGGTATTTCTGTACTGGCTGAGCAAACAGATACGCCTGTTTTCCCGGTTGCCATTAAAGGAATGAACCAGGTATTGCCGCCAGGCAGATACTGGCCCAGGAGAAATCATGTTGACATCTATTTTGGAAAACCTTTATCTTATGATGAAAAATATTCAAAATCTTTTACTGAAATGATCGAAAATGCTGTCCGCGATCTTAAAAAATAGTCTATATTAAGATGTTAACCATTGTATTCTTACCTTCCAAACAAAACTTAGATTAGTTCATCCCCATCCCGGAGGGTAATTGTTTGTATTTCGGCATTCATCAAGGCCTTCAAGGGAGTAGTATATCCCAGGCCTAGACAATTAAAAAACCGGGGTCGAATTTTAGGTTCATAAAGCGTACAGAGAGGTTCGGGAAAACCATCAGGATACTGGATATAAGCTGTGGCCATTTTAAGAGGGTTTCTTTCTTGAACAAGTCGGGTTAATATTCCCAAATCTGCAAAAGGTAAATCACATCCTAGAACGAGCCAGGCTGCATTGGGGTGATGAACCATGGCGGTAAGGATCCCACCAATAGGTCCCATCCCCAGGAACTGATCATGAATCTGAGGAAGGCCATGACAATAATCGTTTGAAGCCTGCTCTTCTCGAATTGAAATATAAACTTTTTGGCATAATTTAGACAGGAGTTGATAACAATATCTTATCTGGCTGTCTTCATGATAAATCAAAGTGCTTTTCTCCCTTTTCATTTGTGCACTTTTGCCCCCTGTTAAAACCAATCCGAAAATATGAATATTTCTAATCCGCTCCGATATGATTTCCAAAATTTTATTTTGAATACCAGTTATATCTTCTTTGTAATAATAAGGATAACCGGATAGATCCTTTGTAGCGTTTTTCTGGGAACCGACAAACCCCAATACATTCTTCCATTGGTATTTGTGAAACTCCTCCAAAATTCTTCGTTTCTGATCGACTAAAATAAATTTAGGAACATTAGAATTTTTATAGCCTTCAATAAGCAAAAGATCGGCATCCAGAAGAGAGATATTTTGCCGAATTATATTTACAGGGTTTGAATGAATTTCAGCAAAATGAAATTGGCCGCTAATCAGGAGTGATGAAGCGCCGCTGGACATTGCAAGGTAGGTGTCTTTTCCTTTGTGATCCATTTCAAATCCATGAACATTGTGTTTAACAAAACCAATCTTATATTTAGGGGAGAGATTTCGGATAAGTGTTATTATAACCCTCGTTTTCCCGGAACCGGAATAACCGCAAAAAGCGAATTCGAAAGGATGAAACAACCAACCGGGCCCTTTATCTTTTTGATATTTATGTCTCATAAAAACCGCCACCCAACAACACGCTCATCGACTCTAGTAGTTGCATTGTTATCAAGGTAGACATTCCTTTTTGCCATCTGCCTTTTCCTTAGATAAAAAGGGTAACATCTGAATCTTTTGATTCGTAACAGAATTTCCCTACAGTACCGTACTCATCGACAAGATCTTCTCTGAGCTCTTCTTCTTTAACGTCCATGAGTTCCATTGTCATCGTACATGCTATTATTGTTCCACCAAGTTTTTTATAGTTTTCAGCCAGATCATTCAAAGAAGCCACATTATACTTTTTCATCTTTTGTTTTATCATATACCTGCTTAATCCAAAAAAGTTCTTTCGCGGTAGTAAAGCCTTCTTAAATCCGCTTTTTTTTAATGCACTAAGACCCCAGAAGGTGAAAAAGAGTGTAACAGAAACACCCATTGAAAGATATCCATTTCCAATGATGAAAGCACTCATAATCTTATCGAAGCCGCCACTGTGAACTATGATGGTTGCTTTTTTATAACCATTATGTTTTTTTTTCTCCAGTTTTTTTGAAAAGTCTTTTATCATATATTCCCTCCCCATATGATTGTATGTTCAAGCGCCAAGTATTCAGGAGACAACAAGTATAAGGTCACTTCCAGTCCTCCGGTTTAAAATAATTTATGAATCCGTAGATACAGGTCAGAATCCGAAGCAATTATAGTACCTGTTCAATAACGCCGCCTCCGAACACGATATCCTCTGAATAAAGAACCACAGACTGTCCTGGCGTTATAGACATCTGCGGTTTGTCGAACAGTACTTTTGCCTTATCATTTTCATGTGGAAAAACTGTTGCATCAGCCTCCATGTGGCTCAAACGAATTTTGGCTTTTATTTTGTATGACCGGTCAAGCCTCTCGATGGCTATAAGGTTAATAGCCGTTGCAATAAGACCTTCCGAAAAAAGTTTCTTTCTGCCACTTACAACTATCCTGTTATTTTCGGCATCAATTTTCACCACATAAAGCGGTCGGTGTGATGCAATGCCAAGGCCGCGGCGCTGACCAAGAGTATAGTGGATAATGCCACGATGCTTTCCAAGGATATTGCCTTCTTCATCCACAATGTCGCCTTCTCTTACTTCTTCTTCTCCAAAAAGAATAGAATAGTCGCGGCCTTCAATAAAATCCTGGCTATCAGGGCGATCTTTTGTTTCAAGCCCAAGATTACTGGCGATTTCTCGCACTTTTTGTTTTGTGTATGTGCCAAGAGGAAATAGTGTACGGGAAAGCTGATCATGCGTGAGTGTATAGAGGAAATAAGTCTGGTCCTTTGACCAATCTACAGCCTTTTTCAGCAGAAAACTCCCGCTTGATTTTTCTATTTGTGCGTAGTGGCCAGTTGCAAAAAACTCAAAATCAACTCCGGCCTCTTTTGTTTTTTCCAGAAGACAACCAAATTTTAGCCTCTGGTTGCACACTACACATGGATTCGGTGTTCTCCCCGAAAGATATTCACTCCTGAAGTAAGCGATGACATGGTTTCTGTATTCTTTTTTCAGGTCAATTATGTGAAATGGGATATCAAATCTTTTGCAGAGAGATGCCGCTTTTTCGACATCCTCTTTTTCGCCGGGCCCATAACAGGCGTGCTTTTCTGATTCTTTCACCTTTATCGACCCATCGAATATCTCCATGGTAATACCAATAATATCATACCCTTTTTCTTTGAGTAAGACTGCAGCTACCGAGGAATCAACCCCACCGCTAAGTCCTACTGCAACTCTTACAGTGTTATTCCTCAAGATACAACCTCGTTGTGTTAAATTATCTGGTTTGTTTAACTCCTATTTCTAACTATTTTATACCGTTAAAAATTTTAACGTACCCCATATCGCCATAATCCAAAATATTCCTATCTTTTGTGGCAAGCAAGGCATCCAGTACTCTTGCTGTTGCAGTGATGATACGGTCTACAGGGTCACCATGAAAATTGCCAGGAAGCCTTGTGCTCTCAACAGCGATATCCGGTCGTAGAGGTGCAAGATTTATACCGGGAGCATCCAAAGCTTTTTCAACCCATTCTATACAGGGTAAAGTAAAGTTTATCCTTCCTTTTGATTCGAGCATAGCAACCTCCCATATAGAAATCGCTGAAACGTAAATACCGGAATATTCAACAGCTTTTTCAATATGAGTAAGCACTCTGGTACCAATAAGTTCCGGACTACCTTCCATAAGCCAGATCCATATATGAGTATCTAAAAGAATGAGAGGTTTTTGCTTAGTTTTCATCTACTTCCCACTGTTCAACCAGTGAACTGATTACATCTTTTTCGATTTCAATACATCCTTTCATACTCCCAAACAATGGTTTGGGCTTGTCTTCTTCAACCGGAACAAGCTGTGCAATAGGCTTTCCATACTTTGTAATAACAATTTTTTCATGGTGTTCTTTCACTCTGTCCATCAACTTCAAACATTGTGCTTTGAATTTTCCAGCAGCAATCTGCATATAACCCTCCTCAATATTACAACTATAGTCATATTACTATGGTTAATTTATTAAATCAAGCTAAATTTACATGTACAAAATAATTTCAATTGAAGCTTTTGATTCTTTTCTTTATTTTGGTATATTAAAAATCTGGAAATGTACATAGTAATGAAGAAATAATTCAGTATACCAAATCACAAAAAACCGTATCAACCAGATTACAGAATTTTCTCCCGGCCTTTATTTCCCATAAAGAGGCCCGAAGTTTTTACAGGCCCTGTAATCAGCACCCTGGGAATCAAAATCCCCAAAACAACTCCATACCTTCGGCCGAAATACTCTTTCTGAGGGTACATTATGCATGCATACCGGAATCCTGAGCATGGACGCAAGAGTGATCAAATCTCCACCTATATGACCATGGCTGATTGCGCAGTGGTTTGCACCCCAGTTATCCATTACAGAGTACACATCTTTAAAAGGCCCCTCATGAGTCAAAATGGGAACAAACCATGTCGTGGGCCATGTCGGGTTGGTGCGGTTCATTAATACAGTTCCAACTTCTTCAGGTAAATCCACAGTATACCCTTCTGCAATCTGCAGGACAGGTCCAGGGCCTGCGACAATATTTATCCTTGTCATGGTTACAGGCATCCCGCCTCTGGTAATGAAGTTTGTAGAAAAGCCTCCACCACGAAAATATTCAAGGTCCGCAGGACAGAACCTTGTTGCTTTTATACATTCCAGCACCTCCTCTGAGGTAACCTCCCAGTACGGTTTCATGACAGGTCTACCATCTCTCGATTGCTGTCCTGTTCCATCTATTGTTGTAGAACCGGAATTAATGAGGTGTATTACTCCATTTTCCACCAATCCTTCTGGTGTATGCCCTGTTACCCGTTTAATAGCCTCAGGGCTCCAGTAGGTTCTGACATCGGAAAAAATCTGTGCCGTATCTGTCAGAAGATGGCCGAACAGCATGGAAATACCGTTCAGATAGTCATTCTCTGTTGCAACCACAAACGCTTCTCGAATACCGTTCCAGTCAAAAGAAGAGTTCAAAATTGTTTCCAGGAAATCACCATTGGGGAAATGATCAGTCCACTGTCTCTGCCCCTGAAAACCACTTGCGATGGCATTATGGCCGAGCGCCTCTTCATCATATCCAAGCTCTTCAAGCCGGGGATTGCCGATCATCAGATCGCGCGCAATCAACGTCATTTTTACAACAGTCTGCCAGTCCTGTTCTTTCTTTCTTTTTAAAAATTTATTTGCAGGTTTATTAAGGTCTGGCCCTTCAATACAATTCTCTTTCACCCAATGAAGCGCTGCATTAAACTCCTCTTTGTCGTATATTTCCTCATCCATTCTCCTTATAAATTCAGACATATCAACCATCTCATATCGCATTCCAAGATAATTTTCAAGAAATGAGGGGTCTATAATAGAGCCTGCAATCCCCATGGAGACACCCCCCATTGCAAGGTATGATTTTCCGCGCATGGTTGAAACAGCAACACCGGCTTTAGCAAACTGCAGGAGCCTCTTTTTTACATCTTCCGGGATAGAGGTGTCATCCGCTTCCTGAACATCTTTTCCATATATACTGAAGGCAGGAAGCCCTTTCTGAGCATGGGCAGCAAGTACAGCAGCAAGGT
>JAUVWI010000127.1 GCA_030604195.1 Spirochaetales bacterium | reverse complement strand
TGTACACGGTTACCGGCAAACCGGCGTCGCAGAACCCGATGATCCAGCTGGTATAATTGACATCGATGACCCGCGGCGGATTGGCGATCACATGTCCCAGAACATGGGGTTTCTTTTTCATTGCTTCATCGCCCCCGGCGGCGATCTGCCATATCTTGATCAGATCCGGGATTTCATGCTCAGCACCGGTGTTATACACCCAGGTCATGCTCTTTTCGGTGTACTTCATCATCTCTCCCACCAGCATCTGGGAGTTGCAGATTTTCGGCTCGTCGTAGAGCCACATCACGGATTTATACAAACCGTGAACATTTTCCAGGGCATCGGCCATAACGGCTCCATCCACCGCATCCGCTCTCGTCGCCTGGCGGCGCTCCCCGGTCCTGATATCCCGCAAATAGCGGCCGGTGACTGTGGCGAAATGTACTTCACCATTGCCGATAGTAATGTCGTTTTCTCCAGCCTCATCCCGGCCGTAGATGGTGAACTGCCCGGGGCACTTTTTAAAGGCATCCATAATAACTTTTTCAGGGATCTTTACCAGCTTGCCGTTCTTTTCCAACTTACAGCCGGCCTTTTCAAACATCTTTGCGGCCCTGGGATCATCACACCGCATACCTCCCTCTTCCAGCACGCGGACTGCGGATTTATGTATCTTCTTACATTCCGTATCAGTTATTGGGTAAAGGGATCCTACAAGTTTTCCGGTAAATCCTTTCATAAAACTCCTCCAATTAGATTTTCGATATATATTATAATGGTCGGATCATGCAATCCGGACAACATTTGTTGAATGATCAAGTCCCTCCCTTCATTCTTGCCGAATGCCTTTTTAGTATTTGAAGCGATAAAAGAAGTAAGACTGAAAAAATAATCAAGAGGGAAGCTACAGCGGTGATTGTCGGGTTAATAGAGACGCGTATACCGTCCCACATCTGCTTGGGCAGGGTAGGTTTGCTTCCGCATAAGAATATAGCCACCACTACTTCATCAAAAGAAGTAATAAATGCAAACAGAGCGCCGCTGATTATTCCCGGCCAGATCATGGGAAAGGTCACCCTCAAAAAGGTAACCAGGCGGTTTGCTCCAAGGCTTAAAGAGGCTCGCTCCAGGGTAATGTCAAAGCCCTGAAGAGTTGCCGTTACATTTACAACTACAAATGGCAGGGCTAACACAGTATGCGCTAATACCAGCCCCCAAATGCTTCCTACCATACGAAGGTTGGCAAAAATGTAATAAACGGCAACGGATGTTATTATTACAGGAATAATAATAGGGGAAAGAATCATCCCATAGAGCAGTTTCTTTCCCTTAAAATCGCCGCGTACTATTGCAAGGGAAGCTAAAGTCCCTAAAATAGTGGCAAATACCATTGTCAATATGCCTACCTGAAAACTGCGAAGAGTGGCTGAAATCCAGTTGCGGCTGCCGAAGTATTCAGCATACCATTGGAGAGAAAACCCCCGGGGAGGGAACTGCAAGAAGCGGCTTGAAGAAAAAGACATGGGAATTATTATGAAAATGGGCATAATCAAGAAGATAAAGATCAAGGCACATATAAGATAATAAATCCATTTGACTCTTAAATACACTGCTTTACTCCATCTTCAGATAATCCGCTCAATCTTAAAGAAGCGGCTGTATATTAAGAAGAAGAAAAATGTGCACACTAAAAGCAGCAGCGCCAGGGTCGAAGCGAAACCCCAGTTAAGCAGCGTGTTTACCTGCTCTTCAATCAGCATAGACATCATGACATCTTTTCTCCCTCCTAAAAGCGCAGGGGTTATGAAAAAACCAAGTGAGTATATAAATACCAAAAGCGAGCCGGCCCCTACACCCGGCAGGCTTAAAGGTAAAAAAATTCTTATGAAAGCCTGGAATTTATTAGCCCCCAGACTCTCAGCAGCAGGAAGCAGACTTCGATCGATGCCCTTCATAACACTGAACATGGCCAGTATCATGAACGGCATCATCATCTGCACCATGCCGACATTTACAGCAAAAGCCGTATGAAGCATCCTAAGCGGTGAAGTGAGAATTCCCAGACCTGTAAGAAGGTTGTTAATAACACCCTTCCTGCCCAAGAGAACCATCCACGCATAACTCCTTACCAGGAGGCTGGTCCAGAAGGGGATGAGTACCAGGATCATTAACAGATTCCGGGTGCGGTCAGTGACTTCGGATAGAAGGTAGGCAATTGGGTATCCCAGGAGGATACAGGCGACTGTTACTGTAAAACTGATCCTGAAAGTTATCCAGACTACTTTGAAGTATACGGGGTTTTTAAATAGATGGAGCAGATGTTTAACTGTAGGTTCAGGATCGAGGAAGCTCTTGGAGAGAAAAAAAGCTATCGGAAAAATAAAGATCAATATCAGTATTACTATGCTTGGGAGAAGGAATATAAATCCATATTTAGTCGGCTCTTTGTATGTTTTCATATTTATAGAAGCCCGCGGATCCGATAAAGTGGACCCGCGGCGCTTTTACACAAACCTCTTTAGCTTAACACTGCTATTTGAGTATCCAGGCGTTCCACTTCTCTCTGATTTCATCATCATGGTCGGCACGCCATTCCGCATCGGGTATCCATATATGATCTACATAATCAGGGGCCGTTGGCAGCATAGCGGCCACGTCCGGATCAATGTGTTCAAAAGCCTTTCTATTAATTGGCCCATACTGCATGGCTGCACAGAATTCGGCCTGCGGTTTGGCTTTAGTGCAGAAAGCGATGAACTGCATTGCCTCTTTTACCTTCTTGGTTCCTTTTGTTATTACCAGCCACTCTATATTCACACTTGCCTGATTAAAGCTGATTCCTGCAGGAACTCCCTCATTTATAATATTTGCTATCCGTCCTGTGTATGCATAGGTCATATCCACTTCACCATCAGTTATGAGCTGAGCCGGCTGTGCTCCCTTTTCCCACCAAACTGTGACATGCGGCTTTATCTTGTCCAGGCTTTTAAAAGCCCTGTCCACATCTAAGGGATATAGCTTGTCCATGGAAACTCCGTCGGCAAGAAGAGCTATTTCAAGCATATCATATGGGCCGTTAAACAGAGCACGGTCACCGGGAAATTTATCCACATTCCAGAAATCGGCCCAGGTTTTGGGATGATTTTCACCGGGATACTTTTCGGTGCTGTAGCATAAACCGCCTGCCCAGAACTCGATACCCACAGCATAATCATGAACCGCTCCGGGAAGCAGATCTTTTTTGTCAATAACTGAATAATCCAGCTTCTCGAACAACCCCTCTTGCAAGCCCCGGCGGAACATCGCATCTTCGACATCCACTACGTCCCACTCAATATTACCTGTATCCACCATGGCCTTTACCTTGGCGAAATCGGGATAAGAGGTTACTATAACCTTGATGCCTGTCTCTGCCTCAAAGGGCTTAACCATAGCCTTGATTACGTTCTCCTCATAGCTGCCTCCCCATGATGAAAGGACTATCTCTTTAGCCACAGGCTCCTCTTCTTCCTGACCGCCTGCAAAAGCCGCCAGTCCGATAGTTAGTGCTATTACAAGCACTAAAAACAAAATCCTCTTCATTTGATCCTCCTTGCGTTTTTTTCTTCCAGTCTTCTGATTCATAACCTCCTTCCTCATATTAATCTTCTACTTCAGATCAGAAAAACTACTCACAGCTTTGAATAGTCAAGTCCAAGCTCCGATAATTCTTCTCTTATCCTCTTATACTGCTCCAGGTACTGCCCGCCAGGTTTGACGCTTTTCAGATCATAAATTTCACTGAACTTCTTGCCTAAAGGTGCTTCCGGGATATCTTCTTCATAACGGGACACAATCTTTTTAACCATTTCATTGGCATCTGCCCTTGTCATTCCCATCCGGGCCACTATATGCCCAACCTCCGAGGCAGTTTGAATTTCAAGAGTAGATACCCTCTCCGGGTGCCTATCCCTGGCAATTCCTGCTGAAACAAGATTTCCGCCGGAAACGGTTGCCGTGATTGCGTGGGCAGCCAATTCATAAAAGAGCATATCCGTTGCCGGGCCGGCTGAAGCCATGGCAACCGATTGGTTGAGAAGATGAGTGTTTCTGGCAATTGCCTGACAATACACGCTGACTAACCAGAGCATTTGCCTGCTGGTATTACACACCTGATGGATATCTATGGGAAAGGGAATATGGTAATCTGCATTAAAAGCAAGCAGCCCCAGAAAAAAATGGGCGATCAGGGTTATCAATGTGCCTTTCGGGCCTCCGGCATATCCTCCCATAAGCGGTCCATAGAGCCCGGCAATGCCGAAACCGCTCTCCATCTGCCAGGGCACCTTTTTCATTCTGGCAAAATCTACTTTTAATTCGGCTATGGCGCCATTCTGAGTAACATCCCTTTTCAATGCCCCGAATTTCCCGTTTGCTGCAGCGATGATTGCAGAAGTGTCTTCCGCACATGATATCATTGCGTATAAGCCGAGACCGGACCTTCCGGCTAACCTTGCCGCCTCGCGTCTCTTGGATACATCCCATATTGCAGCCGCTACCTCAATTGGGTGACCCGCTCTTATGGGAATTCCTCTAAAGTTTGAAAGCAGGGATACCCCGCAGAATGCATCCGCTAAAGGCACACTGGCCAAAGCCTGGCAGACTTTGAGAAACTGATCCTCCGGTACCGGAACACCAAGACCGGAAGCAACAAAGGAAGGATCGCGGGGATCCTCCACCTCTCTGGCTACAGTAATCGATTGATCTTTTCCTTCACCCCAAATATATCTATGCGGAGCGGCGCTCAAACGCTCTTCAATCTCTTCCTTGGTAAACCTGGCCACCCTTTTTGTGTCCAGGCAGTAAAATCCGCACTCTAAAAACAGTTCAAAAGCGGCCTTATATACCCTATCTGCCAGCCCGTCATCTGAAGGAATAATATTATCCTTATCAAAATGTATGTCATATCTGTCGGTGATCTTTGAAACTTTTTTCCATAGAAGGGCATCGAAATCAGATTCCTTCATGCGCTCCCCTCTATCGCACCTTTTTACAACATCCCAAAAATTAATCATCACTCATACCCTCAACTCTTAAAGATCATTTTCTCAGCAGCTCCTTTGCCACCCGCACAGCACCAACGGCCTCTTTTGCATACCCGTCGGCGCCAATCTCTTTAGCCCATTCTTCAGTGACCGGCGCCCCGCCTACCATGACCTTGAACTCTTTTCTTAAGCCTAATTCCGATAGCTCTTCGATTATTTCCGGCATGTAGCCCATGGTCGTTGTCATAAGTGCTGAGAGGCCTATAATGTTTACTTCCTTTTCTTCCGCCTCATCAATAATCTTTGATATTTTGACATCTTTGCCGAGGTCTATAACCTCAAAAGCGGAGCCTGATATTAGGAGTTTGACAATATTCTTTCCGATATCATGCATATCACCTTGAATTGTAGCCAGAAGAATCTTCCCTATATTATGCAGGGCGCCAGTACCCTTTTCAGCAATAAAGGTCTTAAAAACCTCGACACCGGCGTTCATGGCCTCCGCAGACTCCATCATCTCCGGAAGGAATATTTTACCGCTCTCAAAGTTGCAGCCGACAGTTTCCATACCCTTTGAAAAACCTTCCTGAATCGCCTTTATACCCTAATTCCAAGCAAAATGTGTACACTACACGAACTATAAAGCAAGCCATTGACTTGAAACCAACAGCCGCTTGCGTCCGCTAAAGACGACTTTATTCTAACATTAGCAGGTGCTCCATG